>JBAYJX010000007.1:0-45345 GCA_041664905.1 archaeon
AATAATAGTTTCCAACAGAATCAATAAAAGAATCATTTACAGTCATATCATTAGAGTTACCAGGGCGAAAAGCAGGCGTATTTACAATTGAATTTAACCAACTAATAGACTTATTGTATGCCAAACCAACTTCAACGTTCCCACAATTTGCACCAGAACAATTCACTATTGCACTAACATTAGTAAACTGATCTTTAGTAAAATTCTGCACTACCCCTGCATCAGCATTTGCCTGAGTTGGTGCAACCATAGAAATTGAAAGAGTTGGAATTGCAAAACAAAACACGCTAAAAAAAATTACAAGAAGAATTACTAAAAAATTTAATTTAAATTGCATAAAATATATGGGGTTATGACACTTAAATAACTACCTAAACAAAAATGAAAAACCCAATCGGGCAAGCCCGGGGTATCCGACGGGTTTTTCATGTTACAAAATGGGTCGCCGCAAGCGGCAAGGTATTAAACCCATTTTGTTTGAATAAACCGTTAAGATTTGTTTTGAATAAGTTCATCTATTTTTGCAGCTAAAATAAAATCGTTTTTGGTAATCCCTTCTACAGAATGAGTATATAATGAAATTTCTACTTTCCCCCACTCTAAGCAAATTTTTGGGTGATGATTTTCTTGTTCAGCTATTTTTGCTATTTTGTTGGCAAAAACTAATCCTGAAACAAAATCTGGAAAAGAGAATTCTTTAGTTAGTTTGTCATCAACTATGCTCCAACCCCACAACATTTGCAAGTGCGCCTCTATTTCATCTTCATCAAGTACAAAGAGCCTTCTTTCATCATGTTCACACTTCATTAAAACTAATTCACTCATGCAAATCAAAATAATTAGAAAAGAAAGGTTGTAAAAACTAACTCCAAAGCAACGTTTGAAAATTTTTCAAACTACCCCTTTGCAATGATTTTATATAATTCAATGTACTAATAGAATTATGTCTGAAGAAATCCAAACCCCCGGATTAAAAGAACTCCAAGGAACTAGATTTATTATTGCAGGAAGAAAGTTTTTTGACCTCTCAATTCCTGAAAACTTTGCACTTCTCAAACAAAGGAATGTTCGCCAAGTACACATGATATTTATGGGAGAAGTTTTGGATAGAGGCTACTCAATACACAAACAAGAAATTGAAGCTAAACTAGCCGAAGCAGGAATTCAGTTTACTCCCTTACCCAAAGAACCAACTTCTATTGGACCATTTGAAATATTCAGCACTCAAGTTTCAAAGCTACGAAAAAATGAGAAAGCACTCGTACTATGTTATCATGGACTGCATAATAGCGGAGCTTATGTTGCTTATCAACTATTAAAAGATGGAATTGGGCTTAATGGAATACACCAAGTGTTTCACAAAGCAGGGTGGAGTGATGGTTCAATCGGAACTATAAAACTAATACTCAATGGCGCATTAAAACCTCGCAAAACAAATGTAGTTAAATTTGCAACCCATTGGGAAGCTACTAGAAAAAGAAGAGAACGATCTGCCTCTCGCCCCGCACAAGAACTACCCCCACTAATAACACATGCAGAAAAAATGGCAAGATTTAGCGCATTCCTCAAAGGTATGGCGAAAAAAAGATAACTGCTACATAAAATAACCAATACAATTTAAAGGAGATTTTAAATTAAAATAAGTGTTGAATATGAACCTAAAAGAAAAAATTAGAAGTGTTCCTAATTACCCTAAAGAAGGAATAATGTTCTATGATATTACAACTTTACTAAAAGATGCAGAAGGTTTTAGCCACATAATTAATGAATTTGTTAAAAGATATCAAAATGAAAAAATTGATTTAGTTGTTGGAATTGAAAGCAGAGGATTTATTTTAGGCGGAGCAGTTGCCCACAAACTAGGAGTTGGGTTTGTCCCAATTAGAAAAAAAGGGAAACTCCCTGCAAAAGTAATTCAAGAAGAATATGAAAAAGAGTATGGAAAAGATATTATTGAAATCCATGAAGATTCAATAAACAAAGGGGATAAGGTTTTGCTCCTAGACGATTTGATTGCCACTGGGGGTTCCGCTTTTGCTGCTTGTAAGTTAATCGAAAAAATGGGTGGAGAAATAGTTGAATGTGCTTTTGTAATTGATTTACCTTTCTTAAAAGGAAAAGAAAAACTTCATCCAAGAAAAGTATTTACATTAGTAGAGTTTGATAGCGAATAAAGTGATTTTTATGATTGGAATAATTGGCGGAACGGGACTTGAAGATCCACAAATACTTTCTGATGCTAAAGATACTACTGTTGCGACTCCTTACGGACAACATTCCCCAATTAGAGTTGGGAAAATAAATGGAATAGAAGTTGCACTACTTTCAAGACACGGCTATTTACATGAAATACCCCCATCAAGCGTTCCTTGTAAAGCAAATATTTTTGCATTACAAAAACTAAATTGTAAAGCAATAATTGCTACTAGTGCTTGTGGTTCACTAAAAGAAGAACTTGCTCCGGAAACTTTATCCTTTCCAGATCAATTCATTGATATGACTACTAGAAGAGACCAAACTTTTTCAGAACACGGCAGAGTAATTCACGAGTCAATGGCTGAGCCATTTGATAAAACCTTACGAAGAATACTTGAGAAGAAAAGCGAAGAACTGGGGTTCGAGTATAGTTGTGAAACAACTGTTGTTACTATTGAAGGAGCAAGGTTTTCTACAAAAGCTGAAAGTAATTTATTTAGAGCTTGGGGATGCGACTTAATTAACATGACTACGGTTCCTGAAGTATGCTTAGCTAAAGAAGCTAAAATCCCTTACCAAGTAATTAACATGGTTACTGATTATGATTGTTGGAGAGAAGGTACAGTTGCGGTTACATTTGAAACAATAAACAGAGTAATGAAGAAAAACGCCGAAACTGTAAAAAAACTATTACTCGAAGTACTACCAATAGTTGCTGAAGAATTTAAGTAGTTTCTACTTTTTTACTCACAAAACCAATAATTTTTTACTAAAAATAATAAGTATCTTTGCCAAAAATAATAAGTTTTACTTCTTCTGCGATTATAAAAAGCATATTCTTTGATTAGAAAAATAGTTACTTAGCAACATGATTTTTTCTTGCTTCTGTTGCAAGAATGGCTCTTGCCAGCGAAAGGTTTTCATGGACCAACAGAGGAATTGTTTTTAACAAAGCTTCGACTGAACGACCCCAATTGGCTTCTGGAGAAGTGTGCCTTGCTGAACCCTTTGCAATTGTAATTGATTCAAGGTCCTGAACAATTACTTTAGGCTCTCCTTTATGGTCAAGGAAATAATTAAATGCTCCTAAAAAAGGAGTTTTGTGTTTGTCTATTCGGTGATTTTCCAAATACAGTCCTTGTTTAGCTAATTGAGAAGTAATAGAAGCAATTTGAGTAAAAACTTTTACCCCAAAATCTGTTCGCAAATCTAGTGACCTAACAATATCGTCTGAAGAATCTAGTTTTGTAATAACTCTATCAACCGCCCCTTTTTGGGTACGAACAAAGGGTTCCATTAGAATCAAAATCATTCCATTTGGATTTAGAGCGGAGTGAGGGATATCCATTAAACCCATTTTCGCATGAGGAATATTTCCTTTACGCAATTTCTTAATAATTTCTTCAATATCTAATGCTAATACTTCCGCTGTGTGCCGAGAATTTTTTGGGTAAGCGTCTTTTAAGTGCATTTTTATTATAACTCGCTTTGGGTTTGGTACTCCACAGAATTTTACTTTCCCATAACAAATATCCCAACTACTTTGCAAAGGAACAAGCGCATGTCCTTGGTTTGTAAAAAGAGGAGAATCCTTGCTCACCCATTGAATGTTTTCATTTGTGAAATATTTTTGGTTTGAAACTACTTTGATTGCTTCAGGATTTTTATAAAAAACAACCCCTTTTATTTTTCCGCCCAAGTTAACTCTAGGGGCTCGCTTTAATCTATACTTTTTTTTCAAGTGCTCTCTTAAAGCAAGACGAACATCTCTAAGAGTTTTTCTCTTAACAACGACTCCATTAGACTTAACAACGACTCCATTGTGCATACAAAAGTAACTACGGTTCAAGTTTATTAGATTTAGTGTTTTAAGAAAGGGCAAAGGTTGTTACATAACTATATAAGCAACTTGGGAAAATATTCTTTTATGAGCGGACCAAAATCAGCAGTTCCATCGTTACAAAGAATAAATAATTATGCTAGAAATGCTGCACTTGCGAAAGACTTGTCAAGAGGAGTTCCTGCACAAGACTTAATGACTCGCGCAGGATTAACTCCTGCACAACTTGTTAAAATAGCAAAAGGGCGAAAAGTATTACACTTAATTCCCGGAGAAATATTAGCACAGATTTTGGGAAAATCTACAAGAAAACCGCACAAGGGCAGAATAAGTGCTGAGCAAATAAGAGCTGAAGAGAATGCTAGAATTGCACAAAGAGTAATTAGTAGCCCAAAACCAAGAGCAACTTATTTGAGCGCAGTAACGAAGTTGTGCAAACTTGGGAGAACAAATTATTACAGCACAGAAGCTGTAGCAAAAACAATTGCACTTGAAGAAAATGTTTCTTTTGCTATTGCTGTTTCTGTTGCACACAAATTATTTGCAACTGAAAATGAGAAACTGGCTCAAGAAACCATCACTTTAATTCAAACAAAACATGCACAAGAACTAGCTGCCCTAACAAAACCCTTACTTGTTGGAGGAATGGTATCAAAAGAAGAGTTACAAATATTTGTTCAAAGAATAACAGAAAGAGAACATGTCCCCCAAGTAATTGCCCAAATGGCTGTGAACAATATTTTGGCGAGCCACATCAAACAATAAGGCTTTAGGCAATAAATAATTCTGTGTAATAAGCTCATAACCCACTAAAGTTAAGTTTATCTATTTTGAGAAGTTAGTTATTATTATGCCTAGACTGTTGTTACATTTCATGCGAAAGTTGCGTGGACGTATGCTTAACTTAAAAAATGAACAAAACCAAACCAGATTTATGGCAAGCACACCTGAATTTAAGCAAACGGTTAGAGATAATCGAGGACACTTTACTGCAGTTCGAAAAATGATTGATTCAGAATACTCGCGGCTTTTGAATGGAGCAACAATTACTGACAAAGCGCTTGGAATAACTCTCTCACCAGCAACAACAGGCCCAAACAAAGGTGCCAATAATTTAATTGCTCTAAGAATTGATGCTTTTGGAAAAAGTTATTTTCTTAAAGAAGATTTGTCTAACCCAAAATCAATAATAAAAAGATACGCTAAAGCTGAAAGAGCAATTAGAGTATTAGGCAACACATACAGGGGATTTAATTTAAAAGTTATAAAACCCCACTTTATTTATAGCAAAAGACGACCCGACTCAACTGTTTCTCGGACAATTCTTGTAACTGATTTTTTTGATGCAAGCAAAGTAGCTTTAGTGGAAGATTATAAGGGAAAAGATTTTCGTGATTTAAGAGTTGCAATTGAAGAACTAGGAAATAAATTCAGCGCACTTGATATTCACGAATCTTCAGGAATCAATTCTTTTTATGACGAGGCAACTAAAACCATTTATTTATTTGATGTTTGAACTAAAACTCTATTTCCTTAGGATAAACTCTATTCAATGTACTTTTTGTTACATTTTGAACAAAAACTTGTTTATATAGGGCGAGTGCAGAGAATATATTATGCACAAAGAGTTGTTTAGAGAATTAGTTCTTACACTAATTATGGGACAAAAGGTTAAAGTTCCACTAACTCAACTTCAACTTGTGACTGTTTCTGATTTGAATAATAATATCAATTAAGGCCACCCCAAGGGGCCTGTAAAAAAATTCCTTGGAGAAAAATTGTGTTTTTTTTAAAATACAAATTCTGGGCACTTTTGCACTTTTTGGCAAATCGCCCAATGGTTAAGTTAAATTACTTCAAGGGAGATTGATATTATGGTTGAAATGAAAAAAATAATGAAAAGAAGTCTCGTCACGGAACTTGAAAAAAACATTGGAGAAAAAGTTTTGGTAAAAGGGTTTTTGCATGAACTAAGGGAACAAAGCAAAGTAAAATTTGTTTTACTCAGAGATGTCTCCGGAATTGTGCAATGCGTTTTCTTACCAGAACACAAAGAAAGCTTTGAAAGTATTTCAAAAGTTTCAAAAGAATCTGTGATTGAAATTAGAGGCGTATTGAAAAAAGAAAAGCAAGCACCTAGTGGATTTGAAATACAAGCAGAAGAGTTCAGTGTGCTATCGGAAGCTGATAGGAATATGCCTATCCAAGTTGCGGAGAAAGGAAAAGAAGAACCTGCGCTACCAACAAGATTAGATTATCGGTGGATTGATTTACGAAAACCAAAGAACACCCTAATCTTCAAAATATGGACTACACTAGAAGCTGCCATGCGAGAGTACTGGATTTCTCACGGATTTATTCAAATCCACACCCCAAAATTTGTTGCTGGAGCAACTGAAAGCGGAGCAGAACTATTTTCCCTAGATTACTTTGGAAAAAAGGCTTCTCTCGCACAAAGCCCACAATTCTACAAACAAATGGCTATGTGTGCTGGATTTGAAAAAGTATTTGAGGTTGGGCCAGTTTTTAGGGCAAACAAATCACACACAGTAAGACACGATACAGAGTTCACTTCAATTGATGTGGAAATATCCTACATTGAGTCGCACGAAGATGTGATGAAACTAGAAGAAGAGTGGATAAAGTACTCTTTGAAAAAAGTGAAAGAAACTTATGGAGAGGAAATACAAAAAACTTTTGGAGTAGAAGTAATTGTTCCAAAAACCCCTTTCCCAAGAATTACTATGGAGAACGCATTATCACTTTTGAAAAAAGAATACTCTCACATGTGCGTTGGAGATTTGGATCCTGAAGGAGAAAAACTTTTGTGTGAACACTTCAAGAAAAAAGAAGGAAGTGAATTTGTGTTTGTCACGGATTGGTCTATAGAAGTAAGACCATTCTACCACATGCGCTCGCTAAACAACACCACAAATAGTTTTGATTTGCTTTGGAAAGGAATGGAAATTACTACTGGTGCACAAAGAGAACACAGGTACGAAATTCTAAAGAAACAAGCTCTAGAAAAAAAGGTTCCCCTTGAAGGAATCAAAGAATACTTGGAGTTCTTCAAGTATGGTTGTCCTCCGCACGGAGGGTATGGACTTAGCCCATCTAGAGTTGTAATGCTCTTACTTGGATTAAAGAACGTACGAGAAGCAACATTCCTCCCACGAGATCCGGAAAGACTAAGACCTTAATTGGTCTTAGTTTTTTAAAGTACCTCAATAATCCACAAAGCAAAAGTATAAATTCATTGCAGGAATACTCTATTCATGCAAGTACAAAAGTGGCCACAATTTGCTGCAGCAAAAAAACCTTTTTCAAATAAAAGAAAAGACCCAAAAAGTTTAGCTGATTTTAGAAGAAGAAATTCTAAAGGGCTTGTTCAATCCAACTACTCAAAGTCTGCCCCAGAATTTGAAAAACGATTAGCAAAAAGCTTGGTCACAAAATTTAGCAGTGATATACTACAAGGACATTCTGGAGAAGGGCTACACATATTGGT
Organism: archaeon; assembly: GCA_041664905.1. Lineage (GTDB taxonomy): Archaea > Iainarchaeota > Iainarchaeia > Iainarchaeales > JAAZKV01 > JAAZKV01. The sequence goes on from JBAYJX010000007.1 coordinate 7,545, forward strand.
TCCATTAACGGGCGCACTTGCAAGCGGAGAATTTGTTTCTGGACTTCTTAAGGTTCTTGCCCCAAAAGTGAAAGTTCATTTTCTTGTTACCCCAAACCATTTTGCTTTATCAAAAAAATCTATGGAAACAAGACAGCAAAATCCCGAACTTCGAATAGAGCATTTTTCAGCGATACGAAACCTTTCTCGCCACCTAGATCGATGCTTACGGGGAAATTGCGAAAGAATTGTTGTTTTAGATGATCACCATACAGGCGAGTCTTACGAAGTAATGAAAAAGTTGTTGGAACGAAAAAAACACACGCATTCAGCCAAAGTTGAAAAGTATGATAATTCTTTTCTTACAGAGTTTATGGGGCGTTTTCTTCGCGATTCAAGAAATATAGGCTGGAAAAAAGATTGGTTAGGAAAATATGCTCTGGATGAAGCAAATTTTGAAAGAATGAATGCCTCGCCTGAAAAATATCAAAGATTTTATGCACAAAGACGAGGACAATTGTTAAAAGAAACCAAAACAGGCCGAAGAGTTGCTTATCAACTCGGAATAGCTACTGCAAAAGAATATTTATTGGCAAACGCAAAGCCTAACTAAACAATACAATTTTTTAGAAAAATTATTCTGGCCGGCACGTTACTTCCAAATGGTTTTTATTCTCTTAAAAAAGAAGTTTTTGATGAAACCAAATTTGAAGATTTTCAAAAACATGCTTTTTTATTACTTTTCTTACTTATCTTACTTGGTGGTTTTTGTGGGTTTGATTGATATTAAAAGCGCGACTATTACGGATAAGGGACAGATATCTATTTCTAAAACTCTCCGAGGAAAGAAAGGGTTTAGCGAAGGCTCAAAAATTGCTATTCTGAACTATGACGACCATGTTGAAATACGGAGAATGGATGAAATAGAAGAAAGATTTGGAACGGCTTTTGCTAGTGAAAAATCACTTGCAAAACTTTGGAATAACAAGGAAGAGGATAAGCGATGGAAGAATTTGTAAGGACCCGAAAAGCTCTGCTTTTCTTGGACACTTTCTAAACGCATAGTGTTTTATTTTTGAAAAAACATATTTAGCACAGAACTGATAACATATGCTTAGACCTTTATCAAAACCCACTCGCAATAGACTTGCAAGAATATTTTCGCATTACAAAAAGCGCCCCGCGGACATGTTCTCTTTTTTTTACAGATTAACTAACCGAGATAATAGAGCGGGAAAAATCCCATGGAATGAAATGAGCTATGTTCCTGACGAAAACACTTATCGAAGAATTCACGCGGATTTTAGAGCTGTGCGTCACTGGCACGAATCAGGAATAAGACATTTTGAACAAACGCGTTTAGCCCACCCAACTTATAGAGTACGTTCAATTAGAGCAGGAAAAAAAAGCAAGAAAACTGAAATAGTAATTAAACGAGTTCACGAAGCAAGTTCAGAAGTAACAATGACTACTATTGAACACAATGTTAGAACCTATAATTCTGGGGCAACTAAACACCCAGCATATGATTCTTTCCACGAAACACGCGACCATTTCTTAGTTATGCCAAATGCTTACCCTTTGGGAAAAGATTTTCTAATAATGCACGCAGTTGAGTTTCCCACAGCTAGAGAAATCAGTGTTCATGCGCACGAACAAACAAAACCAGTTAACCAACAAATACACCCCCCCACAACTCACAAAGAAGTATTTCAAAATTGTGTTGGTTACTCTACTAAACACCCAAATCAATTTAATGAAAGTGAAATTTTGGCTTGCGCTGCAAGAATAAAACACTTCACCGGAATCAAACTCCGAAACCTTTTCTTTGTTGGAACAATAAAAGGAAAACTTGCTTTTATGCCATTGCCGGATTTAGTTTAAACCTTTTCCCAAAAACATCAACTAGAATAAGTTTAATTATCCCTTAAACAATACTCTTTCATGGTTAATGTTGTTGCGGTTGTTTTTGCACATAACGAAGAGAAGCCCCTAAAGGTTACTTTGGAAATTTTAACCAAGTACAAGAGAGAAGGGAGAATAAAAAATATTGTTGTAGTTAATGATGGAAGCACTGATAAAACTAGCGAAGTCGCAAAATCTTTTGGGGTTAATGTAATAACTCACCCCCAAAATTTAGGAAAAAGAAAATCGTTTATTAGCGGGGCAACCGAAGCTAAAAGATTAGGCGCAGATGTAATGCTCTCACTTGATGCAGATATTCAAAGATTTCCAAGAAAAACTCTTGAGCAAATGGTTGAAACTGTCACTAACGGAAAAAAGCTAATGTCCATTGCACAACAGCACGAAGTGGATTTTCTTGATTTAGCTTCAATTAACGAGCGAACAAAAACAACAGATCCCCATTCTAATGCACAAAGAGCAATTAATATGGTTGCACTTGACCCGCTCTTTAAAAGAAACCGAAAGTGGATAAGAATACTAACACAAACAAAACCGATTAACCCGGTTTACCCACTGTCTTACCGATGGGGACTTGAATTTGGATTAGACCAATTGATTCCGAGCAATAAAGTTGTTAGATTAGAAGCACCAATCCTGACAAGACTTCCTTTTAGAAAAGGAACAAACCATCTTGAACAAGATGCCGGAAGAGTTTTAGTTCAAAAAGTAATTAACTCTCGAAGGAGAATAAGACACAAGATAAAAATCAGAAGAGCAAAAAGAGGATTAATTACTGGAAGATTAAGAAAGTAAAAGGTGTTACATTTTGGGCAGAATTAGAATTAACTCGGAGCATGCGCAAGTTCGAAGCCTTGGCTTTTTTGAGCGGTGGAGAACTGGGTTAAGAGCAAAAAAAGGAGTTGTTAAAAGAACTACACATGGCGAAAGTATTCCTACTTACAGCCCTGCAATGACTATTGCTAATTTACTTTACCCCACTGAATTTCCTAGACAAATTGCGAGTAAATGGGAGAAAGGACAAAAAACAACTACTACAACTTACTCCGAAAAAGTGCATTTGGATAAAAAAAGCCAAAAAGGAGTCGAAGCTTATTATGCTAGAGATAATAGAGACCGATTTGAGTTCTGGGATAGAATTCTTGTGCGCCGCGAAAAAGAGCATGAAATACAAATGGAGGGCATCGCAAGTAAAAGGGCTAAACAAATTTTTGATGAAAGCGGATTAACTGTCATCCATAGTACGCCAAATTCAGGAATACAAAAAGGAAAAACGCACATTGCTTTTTTTGAGGTTAAAGAAATTTTTTTGCCAAAACTAAAACAAAAAATTGCTTCACTTCCCGAAGGATTACAAAAAAAACAAGCGTTAGAATTACTTGAAGAACTGGAAAAACACTCAACTAGTGGCGGCACAATAAAAACACACAGCAGCTGGTAAAGAAGCCAAAGTCTTTTTCTTTAAGAAAAAAATTTAACTTAACTAGAAAGACTCAAGAGTTAAGTTAAATTTATCTTCTAGGTTGGTTGTAGTTTTGTATGCTTCAAAGAAAAATGACTCCCTTAAGGTTAGTTTCCCCGCAAGGATTAAACGGAACGTACCGCACGCATGTTTTGCTTAAGTCAGGAAGAAGAACTTTTAGAGTCCCATTAAGAACACAAGAAGGTTATTTGCAAGGAGTTTATAGAACTCCTAGCGGAGAAATAATTGAATTTAGGCACACCCCAAAAAACGCGGTTGTTGAAACATTACCTTCCAGAAGAAAAATGCTTAGGTCCCCGCAAAACAGAGTTATAGTTCATGGGACAAATCCTTTACTAACAAATGAAGGACTAGTAGCTGAATCATCTTCTACATTACACCACTTTAAAGTAAATCCTGAATATATGGGAACTGGAGTTGGAGATAAATTATTATCTATTGGAACTCGTGCACTTGCTGCAAAAACTGGTAAAGCAAAAACACTAGTTACTATTGGGGTGGCTCACCCTGATACCGCCGCAATGCTAAAGAAGCGAGGTTGGTTTGGAGTAACAAAACAAGATAAAGAAAGATTAGCAAAACTTGATAGTTGGCAAAGAAGCGGAGGATTTATCCAAGGCGGAGATATACAAGTTTCAAAGTTTCACAAACAAACGCCCCAAGATGATCCTTCTAAATATCACCAAATAGAAATAACTAATCCCAAAGGAAAAAGAAGAATACTATTAATCCCAGTAAGACAAACAAAAGCAGAAAAAGCACTACTCAAAGAAGTTGTACTACACAAATAAAACATCAAATCCTGGACACTTTTTCAACACAATTAAAAACAAAACAATAAATACTCCCAAAATAATCATATATTATGCCCCTAAATAGAATTTCTTCAAAAGTTGCGGTTCAACGAAGAGTTGTTAGTCAAATGAGGGTTAGGGGAAAAAGTTTTAGGAGACCGCCAACAAGTGAAGAAAGATTTCTTACAAAGTGGGGAGGAGTTAGTCTTGCTGAGAAATCTAGAAGAACCGAGATTGTTGAATCTATTCTCCCACATGTTTATTTAGCAAATAAAGGAGAAGGAACTACTTTTGTTTGTCCATTAACTAGTTCTGCTGCGGGAGGATATTTTCTCCAAGGATTATTTAGAGTAGTTGCTCCCAAGGCAAGAGTGTTATTTGTTCCAACCCCAAAATTTAATTTAGAAGACGGAGGAAGATCAATTAGATTAAAACCTGAAGCACAAAAAGTATTAGACAAATCCCACCATATTGTTATCTTTGATGATTATTCAGCTGGAACTACGGGACTACGAGTATTACATGGTTTACATAGAACAAATTTTTCTGGAACAATTACTTTTGAAAATGATTTAGCTAGAAGAGCTTATGACGGAGTAGCTACTCATATGACTGGTGAAATAAATCTCCCTAGATTAGATAGACACCGGGCAATGGCGACTGAATCAAGAGGGCAAATAGATTCTTTGTGGCAAAAAATAAATGAAATGGTTACTAATTCAATGGCAAGTTCGAGGGTACTTGGCAATGCTAGAAATGATGCTTCTTTTAGAACTAGATTTGCTTCTGCAGGATGGGTAAAAAATAATTATGGAAGATTTGCAATGGATGAAGCTAATGCTTTGAGATACCAAGCGAGACATGGAGAATTAATACGAGGAGCCCCCGGAGAAGTAAGAACTTTGAGTAATCCACAACTAATAAGTAGAGAAGATTATAAAAAACAAAAACAAGAACTTCAACCACAATACACTAAAACAATGAAAGCAATTAAACTCATGAGAAAATTTGCACAAGATTTAGGAACTTTCTACGGATATGAGTATTTGCAAAGCATTGGGTCCACTTGGTGGGAATCAAAAAAACACTTAAACTCAATAACATTCCAATACCCACACTCAATAAATCCCCCTTCAAAATATTAAGAACACTTTTTTTAAGAAAAGAATTATCTCGGATCAAACAAATAGATTGTGTGTGTTTTTGAATCAATAAAAGTATTTTGTGCTCCAACGTCAGAGAACTTATCTCGCATTGAGCGGCCCAAATTATGCACAACTGGTTTGTATTCTGAATCTGTTCCCAAAGGTAAACCAAAAACAAAATCACTTGCTTCAAACACTAATCTTTCCCTATTAACAACTGTTGAGTAAACTATGTGGGGTTTTAGTGCAGCAAGTTTCCAATCCCCCCACATAAAATTTCTTCTTTTTAATTCTTCAACTAAATCATAATAATCAGCAACTACTTTTGGACCAGATTTTACTGATTCTTTTTGTAATTTAACAAAAAAAGCGGTATTCCCAAAGTTAACTCTTAAAGTCATTATATTGTTGCCTCCTTTTGCACTCCCAGTGTAATCTCTTGCAACCCTAAAAGAGCCAACACTTCTATGATAACCTTTTTTTGCATTCTTAAATTCCTCAAAGTGCTGCATTATCCACCTTGCAACAGGAATCACAGAACCCTTATTTTCTTTCAACCACAATTTAATTTCCCTAGAATAAGCGAGGTATTTTCTTTTCTTTACTTGAGCAATTGTTCTGCCAACTCTTTTCTTTGGAAGCATGATTAATTATTCAACTTGAATCTATTTAATCTTTTGTTCTAAAAACAAATTTGAAACAAATTAAAAAAAGTTCATTTACAAATAAGTTAAGTTTTTATCTTTTGAATTGTTTTAGTTTACCATGCGACCAGCAAGAAGAGCAAATTTTAGAAAATGCCGCGAGTTTGTTGAAGCGGAGACTGGGCGAGGAAGTGCTACTGCAAAATTTACCACTAATCCCAATACAGCACTTAGTGCCAATAGAAAAAATGCCGTAAGAAAAAACCTTACACCACGAACTCTTGAAAACATTTTAAAAATGGGCGGGGTCACAACAACCAATTTAAGGAGTAAAAAAAAATCTTTAGTTTTTATCAACATGAAACGGAACAGTCCATACATCACCGCAGTACATGAGAGCACACACGTAGCATATTCCAGAATTAGAACTAAACACAAACTCAGAATAGTTCAACTAGCTAGCGAAGTATTAGCCAGTCTTTTTCAATTAGAGTGGAATCTTAAAAATAACAAACCCAAATATGACAGAATCATGGCTACAAAAGCACCAGGAACTCTTACTACCCTTTACCACATAATTGAAGCTAACCTGACAAAGAACCGAAACTGGGGCAAAAGCACAGCTGGATTTGGTCTTGCAAAACAAATACAACAAATTTGCAGCGAAGAAGAAAGAAAAAGACTTAGAGAGAAACTACTTTATGGAGATTACAAAAGTGAACTTGGAATTTACGCTTACCTACTCGGATTTTTAAGCGGAGCTAGAAAAAGAAACCGGCTAACAAAACAAACTACCCCTAAGGAATAAAGTTTTTCTTTTGGATGAAGAGAATTCACAATAGATTTATTTAGTTGGAAGTGATTATTTTACTTATGACTAATGTTGTTGCGGTTGTTTATGCCAATTATGAAGAACATCCCTTAGAATTAACTCTACAAATTCTCAATAGATATAAAATGGAAGGAAAAATAAAGCACATAGTAGTTGTAAATGACGGGAGCAAAGATAAAACTGAACTGGTTTCAAGAAGGGCAGGGGCAGTTGTAATAAATCACAAAACTAATTTAGGAAAAAGAGAAGCATTCATTAGTGGAGCAATGGAAGCAAAAAAACTTGGCGCAGAAGTAATGCTTTCACTTGATGCAGACATAACAAGATTCCCAAGAGAGACTTTTGAACAAATGATCAAGACCGTTACTACTGGAAAAAAACTAATGGCTATTGCCCAACAGTACGAATTACGCACTTTTGACAAATTAAGTGACAAATCAAGAGTAGAGGACCCTCATTCGAATGCACAACGTGCAATTAACATGGATGCTCTTGAGCCATTATTTAAAGAAAAATCAAAATGGTTGAATGCATTAAAAATTATTAATCCAAGTACTTACCAAGAATACTTTTTTGGAACATATAGATGGGGATTAGAATATGCTTTGGATAAATTGATTCCAAAAAACAAGATAGCCAGACTAGATGCCCCAATAGTTACTATGCCAGCATTTAGAAAAGGCGGACAACAACTTAGATACTCTCAGAAAGGTGCTCGTAAACTAGTTCAAGAGACATTTGATTTACGAAACTTAAAAGCCCAACAAATAAGAGCTGGAAGAAAAAATAGAAAACTCTCTTTACCCATATCACACAAATAATCTTTTTCTTTAGGACAAACTCATTGTTATGTGGTAAAACACTACATAACAAGTGGTTGTGTGACTTCCACTAACCCAGAAGGTAAATTTTAGCCCCACTTATCAAACCAGGCAACTTATTGACACAATTTCTAGGACATATTTTAAGTTGTACAAAAATTAAAAAAAGATTCATTTTCGCTTTTTTATAAGGTTTGGTTTAACCCCTCTTCTGTGTTCTAGTTTATGGATTAATTTGGATAGATCATTAGGCGAAACTCCTTGAATGAATCGAACTTTTGGCAACCCACCTTTTTTTTGTAAGGATTTTAAATATCCCTCTACAGCTACAGGAGAAGGAGACTTTTGGCCACGAACAAGACTGCGGCCACCCGCAGCCCAAGAAGTAATTGATTTATTTGGTCTCATACCACCATTTTACTTCATTGAAATATTTAAACCTTAGGGAACTTTATACATAACTCTTAACCCCACCTTTACTTTCACCCCACTTTTAAGAGGGTGGCGCACTTCCAGTACTAAATTATTGTGCCTCATTTTTACAAAAACCCCAAATATTGTGAAGGAATTTTACAGGATAACAGGGTTTATGTTGCATCTTGAGGTTATAAACCCCCCTTTTGGAGCACATTCAAAAGGGGCAATTGCATTAGAATGCCCTAAATCGCCAAAATGAGAACAAATATCAACTTATTACGTCAATATGCGCGCAAAAAAATTAATGTTGGGTGTCTACCCAAGGTGGCACCAGGGAAGAGTAGCGGAATTGGGCGAAGCAGTTTTAAAGAAGTGAGTTTTAGTTATGTATCATCTAGGGTATCTGTGGCTGCCCCAACATTAAGTTTTAATACTCCAAAGCACTTAACTAACCTGTGTTTGAATGAAAACAACTAATGCAAGGGCAAGTAAAAAAATTAAAAATCCCAGAGCAGTAACTTATTTAAAAACTAAATACCCCACCATTAGCCTAATGGCTAATTGGCCAAGAATTAAAACAGCTCTTGCTTATCCCGCTTTTAGAAAAGCTCTTGTTTACCCAGAAGTTAGAACTGCACTTGCTACCACCGAAATCGGAGTTCACGTTACGAACGCATTAAAGTACTCCAATTTTAGAACTGCACTTGCTCATCCAGAGGTTAGAAATGCACTAAGGTCCAGAAATTTTGTACGTAGTCTTCAACATCCCGAATTTAGAACACTGCTAAGATTTCCAGAAATTAGATTAGCACTATCAACCCCCGAGTTTATAAATACCCTCTACCGCCCAAAATTCATAAAAGCACTTACCTACGCCCAGGTCAGAGCAGTCATAAACACCCCCGGATTTAGGTCAATGATACAAAGCCAGCTATTTGATACACGGTTAGACCAAGCAAAAACCCGACAAGAACTTATCAACCTATTCAAAAGCTCCGCAAGTTAGAATACTAAACCAAGCAAGGGGGCAAAGTGAGTATTAAATTAGTTATGTATCAGTCAATGCTCTTGTACCACTTCTCGTACTGCTTGTGAGTGTCAACAAAGTGAATTTCTTTTGTGCGAGTCTCTTCATTCAAGTAGAAAGCTATTCTGTATTGGCCAACTTCTTCCACACAGAACCGAGTAGAGTGTAAACCCCTAGAAAGTAGGGGTTGTTTCATGTGCTCAAATTTAGCCAAAATTCGTTTCTTTGTTTCAGGATCAAAAGTAAAAAAGTGAGTGTCCCAGCCAACTTTGAAACTTAGTAACCAAGGAGATAAATTCATTTAACCAAACCCTTTACTTTTCTAGTAAGGGTTTGTATTTGTTCAAAGCTTCACTTTCAGACAGGTATTTTTGACCTTTGGCTTGCATTTCTGCTTTTTCTTTGAGTATCTTCTTTGCAACTAACTCTTTCTCTAGGTCTTTAACCAAAGAGTATTCTTTGTTCAAAGCGAAAATACCCATTCGAATAGCTTCGCTCTTTGATCTGGCTAAACCCAGTTCAACGGCTTTAGAAAGTATTACTTCCGGAGCACCATTAATTGCCAAAGTAGTTCTCATACATGCATCACCAATGCATTAATCAATGCATAAACAAGTATTTAAAACCCTCAGAAAGAGAGTTAGAAAAAGAGAATAAAAACTATTGTGAAGTAACATGCCGGCCAAGAACAAATTTTTTTAAAAAAATCTTTTTTATTAACAGCGAAATATGTCCAGGAAATTGAGTCATTATGTTTTTTTATCAGAACACGCATAAATTAAGGGTTATTTGCACTAACACAAGAATAAGATTGATTTGAATCGCCCTTTGCAGCACACACAAAGTAAAAGTCCTTGTATAAAACACCATTAATTACAGAATTTATTTGTAAAGTGAATTACCCCACACTAAAGTGTGGGGCTTCTTAGTAGCGCGTTTAGAACGCGTTTAGTTGTGTTTGGTGGATGTCGAATTGGTTTTGTACGTATTGTTTGGTTGTTTGTAAATCGACTGAGCCGACGCTTCGGTAAAATTTTCCTTTGCTCCAGAAATGTCCTTCCCAATATCGCTTGCGCATATTGGGATGCATTTTGAAAAACTCGTACGATGACTTGCCTTTCAAAAATTGGGTTGCTTTTGCTAAACTGATGCTTGGTTTTACATGCACGACTACATGCACATGGTCTGGCATTACTGCTAATTCTTCGATTTGCATATCTTTTTCTTCGGCAATTTTTTTCAAAATTGCTTCCATGTCTTCTTTGTGTGATTCTTTTTCCAAAACGTTAAATCTATATTTAGGACACCACTCTATATGATACACACATTGAAAAAGACTATGAGCTCCGCTAATCAAATCATTTACCATAGATGAAACATCTCCAACGCAGCAGTGATGTGGCGCGGCAGCGCCACGCTGCGCGAGAGATAAACAACAAACAAAAAGAAAAGAATTAGCTCGCTCTCATCAGCACCTTAAAAGGTGCAGATTTCCCGCTCGACGATTAAAATTCGTATTTGCATCTATTCGCGCAAAGTAGGATTTGTGTTCCCCCGGAAGTATTAGCCCCATATCCAAAGTAGTTTCTGAACAAGGCACGCCACCAATATTTGTATTTACTATACAAGGCACCTTATCAGCAGACACTTTTACTGTATACACAGCATTTACAAAGGGCAAAGAAAGAGCAGTATTATTGCTAAGCCTTAACTCCAACAGCCCCTCTTGAACATGCGGATAAATAACCGCTCCCAGAAAAATTGCAATGGTGCCAACGATAAAGTACACCAGAATCAAAACAACTATTGGTAGCGCCAACTGTTTTAAAGTTTTAATTTCCTTTTTCCACCCCATGAAAAACACCCAAACTTCAGCACTTAAACCGTTTTAATAACGCCAAAATATAAAAATAAAGTAAGGCTAAACAAATCAAAGACATCACAAACAGCCCCTGTTTAACAAAAATAATATTTACTTCGCCCCAAGGCCAGATTTTATCAAATTCCCATAAACCATTCGCGATAATGTTTCCAATAACCCCAATCAAAGCAGCAGCTAAAAATAAACGAATATTCTGCCCAAAATCAAATAAAGCTTTTGGCGCATCACGCTTAGAAAAAGGGAGTTTAAGTTTAGATTTTGTCGGCATAATAAAAATAATAGAGTTATGTATTAATTTTTAAATTGTCTGTCCCGAATAATTTATATGCCTCTAGACACCCCAAACACAAACCCGCGAGAAGTCGCATTAGTGTTTATTATATACGGGTTTTTTATCATATGTACCCTAATCATTTTGTCTTTAAATTTGGGAACACATTATCTCTTTTTGCTGGGAGCCATAGGCTTACTACTTTCCTCAGGAGTAGTTTCAAAAAAAGAACTTACCCTAAAAGGAATAAGATTATTTGATGATGAAGAAGATAAACAGCGCTTTATTAAAGCAATAGAAGTTTTAGGAATAGCAATTGCATTACTAGGATTATTTACTACAATTGACCAAGGAAATAAAGCACAGACTGAATTAACCCACAGTTTGGATAAATTGACAATATCTCTTGATAAGCTTGATAAAAACACCCCCCCAAACCTAAACGCCCAGTATACTCAACCATCTGCGGCTATTATCCCAAGCCCGATTGATAAAAATATTGAAATTCAAAGCCATGTTTCCGATGCAACAAGCACTATCCCAACAAACCAAAATTTAAACCCCCCAACTTTAATCTCAGTAGATATAAAGAACCCGGTAGGCATAAAAGAATCCATTATTGATTTATCAACTGCAATAGCGACAGTAGTTGCATTGATTATTTCAGTTATTGCCCTACTCTATGCCATACAAATACTCCCATTAAAAGCTACTATTGGGGCCTGCATCACAAGTAAAATAACAACCCCCGGATTTACAACCTACTACACCGACAATGACAACCTGACAAAAATTAATTTAACCGGGACAGCCTACACCATGGATATTTCAATAACAGTTTTAGGAAAGGATATTCCGATTAAACACATAGATCCCTACATAGCAACTAATAGAGTGTCAGAAAAAGATAACTACAAACCATGCAAGTTAATACCTTGCGCAGGAACAACACGCCCCACACAATTTGGAGAAATAAAAATACCGGCTGATGCACCAGACCTATTTTACTCCACTTTACTACCAAAAAATACAACCAATACTTTTTGTTTGGGGTTAATTGACTTGACCCCCCTTACGGAGCCTAACCAAGAAATACTTAGATTGGTTAAACTACATATAACAACACTAAATAACAAACACTACAACCTAATTGTTTTTGTTGATCCAACAAAGATGATGCGCCCAAAATACCTAATTTCAAAACCTACCCCCCAAGTATAACCTTGCTGGCGAAAATGACTTGTTTAAGAATCAAAAGCAAAAGTTCGCATTAGTCTCGTTTGTCACCACTAAAATATGTCCGAGTAATTGTAAGTTCTCGTGATTTTCTTTAACCTAAACCAACCCTTTTTAGATAGTTTGGACTTAATTTTAAATGCATGAAAAATAAAGGTAAGTGCCCAAACTGCAATGAACTAGTGGTTCTGACAAAACATGGTGCCCCAAATAAGCACTGCCATGACTGCCAAAATCAACCTAGCCGCCCAAAAAAAGAACTACTCCTCATTCTTATTTTCATTAGTGCATTTGTAATAAGTTGTCTTCTTGGCGCAGTTATCGAAGAAGCAACCAAATCCGCATATCTTGGCGCATCAGTCGCACTCTTCATAATGACTTTTTTTATAATTCTTGCACGACAGTTGAACATTTTAACAACAAATGATTTGCAAGATCTTTCTGCAATTGTCGCAATCTTAGCAATTATAATCGCAATAGTCGGATTAAATTATACAAACGAAACAATTACTTATGCTAAAGAACAATCTGCATTAGTGCAGGAACAACTCCAAAAATCCGCAATAATTTCAGTCAATTACCCCTGGGGACCATTGCCCCAAGATAAAAACATTTCAACTGGATTTTGGATTGCCAATACCGGCTATCGACCAATTCTTCTCTTCCCAGAATGTACCTTGTTTGTCAAATGCGATGACTTAAATGAATTAACATATAATTTAGCATCTGCAGAAGTTATAAGAATAATAACTGATTCTGGAGACAAAGACTTCAACTTTTTTGAAACTGGCATGCTTGTCTTAAAAATTGGGGACTTGGCCTATTTTAGCACGCCAAATCAAGTAGAAAAAGAATTTGTAATTGACTCAAATAGACTAAAAGGACTTAGCAACTGCTTTGTTTCATGTGATATTAGGGACCTAGCCTCAACCCGAATCGGCGATGCAAATATACCAATAACTATGAGGCAATAACTATGAGCTCAGAAATGAAAAAGCAATTAAATAATGCACAAACCTTTCTTCAGTACTCTGTTTATGGCCTCATAATAATTGCAGTAATTGGAGTAATATTTTTCCCATCAATCAATATTACAGGAATAGCAACAAGCATTTTTGTAACTTGGTTTCCATCAATTTTTACAAGCCTATTACTCACGGCAATTTCATCCGGTTTTGTAGAATCAATTACAGGCGATTCACTAAAGGGCATTTATTTGTCAAAAGAAATTTGGGGCATAAAATTTTCGTTCTCCCTATTCATACTAGCAACATTTCTAGTTAAGTTTATTTTATTCAAATAACCGCTTTCAGACAATTTGTCCGACTTAAAAAGCGAGTGTTAATCTCTTTTATTCCCACTAAAATATGTCCTAGAATTAATGTTTTACACTCATTTCCACCACATAGTATTCAAGCATCCGCTTGACTTCTTGCTTGTTTAAGTGGAGCAATTTCGGCGTGCTTAGTTCAGATTGTATTTCAGTCCGACAATGAACCTTAATCTCAAATCCGAGGTTTTCAAAAAAAGTTTGGGCCTCCCTAATATTAGAAAAAGCATTTTGTGATACATCCATCCCAATCCTCTCTTTGATTTTTTTTAAGGTTTTTGCAGGAAGCATTTTTTTGAGAGTAATGTCACTAGTTATCCACACTCCACCAAACTCTTCCAAAAGTGAGTGAATATTTTTTGCAACCAAAGTTTTCTCTTTAAAGTTAAGGTATCTAAGCAACCCTTCATGCATAATTATAAGTGATTTCTTTTTGTCAAAGTGCTTTGCGACTCTAGACAAATCTCTCTTACTAAGCGCATTTGCCTCCTCTAAAAATAAGTTCTTTGGGAGCGCAGGAAAAACTGCACGGTACATTTTTTGTTTTAAGAGAACCATGTCCTTTAGATCAGTTTCAACGTAAGTAATTCCTTGTTTAGAAAACAGGTATCCACGAGGGAGTAATCCACACGCAAGTTCAAGTACCTGAGTTGGGTTATGTTGAAGTATTAACTTGTCAATTAACTTATACCTTGCCTCAAGAGTAACAACTTGCTTGGGTTCATACGCATCATAAACAATTCTCTCCTCATCCCCTAATTCCTTTCCCATCCACTGGGCAATTTCTTTTGCAAAAGGAATATCACTTAGAGCTCTAGAACGAGCAACCGAATAAGCAGTAGGAGCAACACGCAAATGAGAAGATTTAGTCATTAAGCACAACAACTCTTTTGAAAAATAAAAGCTTAACTAAGAAATATGCATGGAAAATAGCAATTATTTTTTAGGTTTTGTTGCAATTATTCTTACATATCCATTTACTCCTAATTTGCTTCTTGCAATTCTTCTTGTGGCCTCTCTAACATAACTAATTACCTCAGGAGTAACTCGAGGCTCATGTTTTATTTTCATTTCAAAAAGCCCATCTTCAATTACTTTTGGATCAATCCCCTCAGCCAATTTTTCTAACCGCTTTGCATGCCCCGTAAATTCTTCTGCATCAGGAGACCCAATTTTCTTAACCTGTTCTGGCGATAAGTATGCTAAACTTACTCGAAACCCGACTTTTTTCAATTCCTTCGCAAGAATTACCCCTATTCCCCCAGTTTCAACTAAACTAACTTTTCCCCCCGGAACAGTTGTTCGAAATAGTTGTGCAAAAAACTTTTGTCGTTCATAGTACTTCATTGATGACGGAGCAAAATGAGTGTATTGGTGATGAATTGAATTCGCTTTTTCACGTTCCAAATATTCGCCCGAATCAGTTCTTGAAACAACTCTAAGATTTCTTGGCTTGCCATTCAACCTAAGTTGTTTTAAGTATTTGGCATATCTTGTCGGAAGAATGTCAACCGCAGTAACTTCTGCATGAGGGTGCCTTATCGCAAGATCAACTGCTTTTTTTGCAAGTGCCCCATCCCCATGCCCAACAACTTTGAAAGTTTTTCTAACCATTAAGCAAAACAACTCTTTTCAAAAATAAAAGCTTAACTAAGAAAGCCAGCAATAACTTTTTTTTAGAGCAAGTATTATATTTTACTTATAATGTAATGCTATCATGATTCCTCGTGCTTCACGCATTAAGCGTTCAAGAGTAAAATTGGATAGGTTTGTTACTTATGTTGGGAACATGGGCCGTTATAAGAAGGAAGCGGTTGCTTCCAAAACAGCGCCTGGAGAGATTTTGTGGGCGCTTGAGCAGGCAAGGAAAGGAACTTCTTGTGGTGAGAACTTAAGGGTTCTTGAGGTTGGTGGAGGATCAGGCAGACTTGCGCGCACACTAATCAAGATGGGTCAAGTGAAACCCCAAAACTATTTCTTAATGGACAAAGCTTACGAATCAAGAGAACCACACAGATTTGTCACGGTTAACAAAACACTCCAGCGCTTGGCAAAAGATGGAACCTTTAATATTTTACATGGAGACATTAGTGGCAAACCCCCGTCTTTGAAAGGAGGCCAAGTTAATTTAATTTTTGCATCCAGTGTTTCTGGTTGTCCGGATAATCTCTATTCTTTATTAAAAAATTATTTTGGTTTGCTTTCCCCAGGAGGATTTTTAGTTATTGATAGAGCTGAATCTACTTGGATTACTTTACGTTGGCTAAATGGAAAAGGTACCCAAGATTATCAGAGACATCTCCCCCCACATTTTCGAGAACAAGAAGCCAAAGGTTATACCCCACACTCCGTTGAAGAGGAATATGCAAGGCGCTTAAAAGAAGAACTCGATTCTTTGCAAAAAAAAGGAAAAATCGCTTTTGCCAATCACGATAATTTATTTGCCAGAACTTGGACGTGGTGCCCCAACATATTTGTTTTACAGAAATTAAAAGATTAATTTCAAAAATCTCTTTAACCAATAGCAAAATAGGTCCAACATATCGAGTTACTTTAATCTATTGAGTTTTCCAAGCAAGTTTTCATACAAGAGCTTTTTTTTCTCTTTGCTTAGAGCAAACAGTTTTTTCTCAATAAAACTTTCAGTAGTAGTAAAAATGTAGTTTGTTTTGATTATGGAGTCCTTAATTGCGCCTTCAGACACAGTCAAGGGTATTCCTTGCATGTCTTTGTTGCTTGTTATTCCCGCAACAACAACATTGCCCAGCTCTTCAAACAATACAACACAGGGGCGTTTTTTCACTTCAAAAGTATCTGTGAACTGAATATTAGCCAAAACAACTTCCCCTGCAAGAAACATTCCAAAAACCCCCTTATGCTTTTTCCCAAGCTTCATCTTCTTTATTGTCCCAAAGTTCCTTCATTTTGTTTTGTTGAACCTTGTGCAAGAACTCATCATACTGGTTCTCCTTCGCTTTGCAAGTCCTAAAGACAGTAGTCATCTCAGTTAATAATTCAGAGTAAGTTTGTCTAGGATATTGCTTAACCCCTTTTAGTTCTTTTAAAACCTCTTTTTCAACTTGAATAGTAGTAACATTACTCACAAAACCACCAATAACCAATATATAACTAACATATAACACATTATATAAATATTCCTACTAATTGTCTCCCAGAAAGAAAACTAGAAAAAGAGAATAAAAACTATTGTGAAGTAACGTGCCGCCCAAAACAATTTTTTTAAAAAAATCTTTTTTGTTAACAGCGAAATATGCCCTAGAATTAGAGTTAAATCTTGTCGTAAACATTTTCTCTTTTACCAATTTTTACAACTAGAATTAAGAGTTTGTTATTTTCAATTCGAAGAAATACTCTATAATCTCCTGCGCGAACCCTAAAGTATTCGGTTCCCACTACTTTAGTCATGTGAGGATAAGGGTTTATTTTACATCTGTCAAGAACTGCCAGTATTCTTTCTTGAGTGCTTTTCTCTAGCTTTTCAAATTGCTTTTGGGCAGGTTCCAAAAATATAAAAGTGTACACCCTAAAAAGACCCCTTTTACTTGAACCCAAGTTTTTTCTTTAGGTCTTCCATTGTAATATATCTGCCAGCTTTATAGTCTTCTTCCGCCTTAGCAATATCTCGTTTGGTTTCTTCGCTAAGTTCCATTGTGTCCTCCAATAGATCCCAAATTACTTCTTCATAAGATTCCGCCGCGACCATTTTTCGCTTCTCAAGAGTATTTTTCAATTCAGCACTAACTTGAATTGTAGTAGCATTAACCATAGTAACATATAGTTCACCATAGTTTATTAATCTTCCTTTTTGAAACTCATTTCGCAAAAACATTAATAGTCTCTTTTTTTGTAGAATAAAAACATTTCCAGAGTAATATGCCGACCAAGGCACAGTTAAGAGAAATAAAGTTTTTCCAAAAAGGGATGTTTTACATCCCCAGGAATTTTAACAAACCAAACGCGATAAATGCCGGCCAAACAATTGCTTTTAGCACTCCGATTACTGCTGCCCAAAAGTCTGGTGCGGTTGTGACAAAATAAATTAGTGATCCGAGAAAGCCTAGTCCGTATATTGCCCCTCCGCATCCTGCGCTAGGTTGACAACCCCCCATGAGTCCCTTTTTTGGTGCACACTCATCGCACTCTTTTCCCACTTTAGTTTTAATTGTTTTCCCAATCTCATCCCACGTAGGTTCTTTCTTTCCTTTTCCTTTCATGCAAAAACACCTCTGGTAAAAAATAATGTTTTCTTAAATAAAAGCTTTAGCTTTAAAACCTGTCCAAGAAATAGAGACTTGCCCTTTCAAACAAAAGGCCAATAAGTCACAAATCTTTGTATATTTTCTTTCTATGCCCAATTTTTCTTACTTCAATTGTTTTGCTTTTGTAATCTAAAACAACTAGTGCTCTATAATCCCCTGCTCTTATTTTGTGGTACCCCGAACCAACAACTTTTTCAATGCGAGGATCTTGTTCTTGCGAAAGACTCTCAAGTTTTTTAGTCATTTGAATAGCTGCATCTTTATCTAATTGCGCTAAATCCTTTATTGCTTCCGGCATCAAGAGTACTTGCCACATCTAAACCACCCTAAAGATTTTCAAATCCCCAGTTCTTTCTTTACTTTACTTAAAGGAACTCCTTTTCCCATTTTTGATTCAGCAAGGGATTGCAATAATCCTGCCCGAAAGTCAGTAGTGTATTTGCCTTCGCCATCCCCTTCAGGAACTAGTACTAAAAGCTTGTTCAAAACATCGTCAATGCTTTCTCTTCTATATATTTTCAAGCTTTCAATTTTTTCTTTTGTTGAATTAGCAACTCTAACAGTTGTGTACATATAACCACCTATATATGTATATATGTGCATATACTTAATATTAATTGTCATTCAAAAAATGAGCTTTTTTGTACTTAAATAGATTTTGGAAGTGCGCTGCCGCCCAACAACAGAATTAAAAAAAAAAGTTACTTTTTCCCAAGTGCTTTTTGTTGTGTTCTCCAAAAAGCTAG
This sequence comes from archaeon, assembly GCA_041664905.1. Taxonomy (GTDB): domain Archaea; phylum Iainarchaeota; class Iainarchaeia; order Iainarchaeales; family JAAZKV01; genus JAAZKV01. The sequence goes on from JBAYJX010000007.1 coordinate 26,355, forward strand.
TTCTTCATCAATTCTTATTCCAAAAGAGGTTGTGTTAAATTCTTTTTTTAGTGCTTCAAGCGCACCAACTCGAACATTAACATAGTTTCTAGCCGTTTCTCCACGCAAAGAAGCCAGTTTTTTTCGATTGATTAAAGCACTTTTTAGCGCAGCATCTACAATACTAGCATTTGTTCTGCGAAACATCCTTGGAAAAGGACCCTTTAGATTAGCAGCAATTTTTTCTCGTAAAACCCCAAAATATTTCATAAGCAAAATAAGTGTATTCAACTAGTTAAATCTTCGCACAACAAACTAACCCCTGGCCAATATTTTAGCGTTTCTTTGATAAACTTATTTCAATCCCATAGAGCATGTGCCCCGCTAGTGGATGGTCAGAGTATTTTTTTTCGTGAAATGTTTCTGGAAGCACAGGAACACTTTTCACACTCAACCCAGCTTTCCAAGCCAAACCTTTAATGTAAGTTAAAATCTCCTTGTTTTCAGTCGTAAGCGTAATTCTTCCTTTTCTTAAGAGAAGCTTTTTTGCATTTTTCATTAAGAGACCAAAGTTCATTGTTCGAGTTCTAACATGAACCCAATCAGGCATTCGAACAAAAATATTGTTTGCAACAATATTGTTTCGAAGCATTCCTTTAATGAAATTTTCCATTGTTGTTGAAGAAGTAACAACCAACCCCTTTGGCGGACTCCCCGCTTGTTGTTTATAATAATCATTAGCGGTTTGTTCTCTTTCCCTAGCACTCCAAGCATGCTCTACAGCAACATGGAGTTTCCTGCGATTTTGTTTTGCTTTCTCCGCCATCCACTTTCCATTTCCACTACCAAACTCAAGAACATCAATAACCCCTCTTCTTCTAGAAACAGAACTAGTTCTCTTTACCGCACGCATAATAACAAGAAAGGGTTTCCGAAAATAAAAGGTTAACTTAGCACGCAAAGACAAAACATTTCAAATCAAAAGATGATTTTTGAAAAGCTCTTTCAAAAGACACAAGTTTTTAAGTAACCGTGTATTATATCTTAGTATGCGTCTTTTTCCATCTAGAAAACCAAGAGTTCGAATTAGTACTATTTCAAAGGATTTTCCAAGCATTGAACAAGTAGATTGGTACTTTAGAGAAAAAGCCAGTCCGCATGATATCCACACTGGCATTGCACAACTCTTAGCAACGAATAGGGATAAAGCACTTATGCATTTGCGAGTTCTTGCAAAAACAGGAACTGATAAAACCCGCATGGTTGCTCTTGAAACACTAAAATCTGCCGGAGAAGATTTGCCAATAAAGGTGCTAATGGCACTCACTAATTCAGAGAACAAATATACGCATTGGCGAAGCATAGACCTTCTTGGCGATTTAGGTATAAAAAAAGCTATTCCTATTTTTATGAAAGCTCTTTCTTCTTCCGACCCGTTAGTTCGTGCATCAGCCGCATCAGGATTAGACAAATTAGGTGTGAATATGTCTCTTTATCAAGGAAAAAACATGGACCCAACATTTACTCGCCCCAAAGGAAAAATTGTTCCCCGAGTAGTGCAAGAAAAAACCCATCAATCAACTACCTTGCTTGGAGGAAGATTTTATAACAAAGTACTTATAAAAGGGAAAAGAACTCAAGCTCATCCAGAAGGATATACTGCTGAAAAGTTAAGTGTTTGGTTACGCGCCCTTGGTCATGATTGGAAAAACGCTGGATGGTCCTATAACCCAGTTGAACCAATTTTACAAAAACCTAATGGAAAGTATCGTTATTACCCAAATAAAGATGGAACTTACCGCGTATCAGTCGGAGTTATTAAGGGCCAAAATGCAGGGAGTTATCTTTTAACTAAAAATAGCCAAAGAAACAAAGCTTTTGTTACTGATCAAATTCATCGTATCACACAAGAACTTGCAAAAATTGGTATAAATTATGCTCACCCCAAACCAGAAAATTTTATTGTACAACCCAGATTATTTGGTAGACCACGTGTGTATGTAATTGATTTTGATTATGTTTGGGAGTTTAAAAAATCAAAAGAATCTAAAAAATAAAAGGTTAACTAAAATCAAAAGCGTACAATTTCAATCCCCTTAACAACCCTTTGCACCACTATATTTTCATGCGTTACATTACAATTATCTCGATTTTAACTTTAGCTCTTTTGCTTTTTGGTTGTATTTCCTCAACCCAAACTTTTGCTCTTAACGAGCCTTTTCAAGTAAAAGCAGGAAGTACTTTCTATAACCAAACCCAAGATTTAACTCTTAAAGTAATTTCTTTCTCTGATTCTCGTTGTACTATTGGTAACCAGTGTTTTTGGGCTGGAGAACTAGGAGTTAATTTGCAAGTAAATGATACTAATGTTTTTTTGGGAGCAGTAACTAAAAAAAGTGTTTCTATTGCAATTAGAGGAAATGCAGTTAATTTGAGCATAGTTTCTATTGATAAGAATTCAGCCGCTCTCAATGTAACCTTTACTCCAGCTAACCAAGTCGCTTGTACAATGGAAGCAAAAGTGTGTCCAGATGGCAGTTATGTTGGAAGAACCGCCCCCTTGTGTGAGTTTACTCCTTGCCCAGGAGAATAAGTAACCTAAATTCTTTTTGCAACAATTGTGCTTGTTCTTAATTTTTTTTCAAAAGTAATGTTTGCCACTGATTCGCGTATTTGGGGTTCTTCGTATTGGTAAATTATTTGCCAATTAGCTTTTTTGTACATCCCTTCAATGTTTCCGCTTTCAACTAGTTTTCCTCTTCCTTCAATCTCCAAACAAAACTTAATTATGTTTAAGCCGTTTGGTTTTGTCCAATCCATTAGTCCTTTTACCGTTGTTAACTGGTCTTCTTTATCAAGTTCTTCTATTCCCCCTGAACAAAAAACCAAATCATATTCTCTTTTTTGTTTACACACAAGAACTAAATCCCCTTGTTCAGCTTTAACGACAACTCCTTCTCTTTTAGCATACTCTCGTATTCGCTTTACTCCTTCACTTGAAAGTTCTAAAGCAGTTACATTATACCCGAGTTTTGCTAAAGGAATCGCATATCTTCCATTTCCAGAAGCCACGTCAATTGCTGTCAACCCTTCCTTGCCCTCAGCAAACTTTTCTGCAAAATCAAGTAGTTCTTTTCTTGCAGTTCCGAAATCTTGAGTTTGGTTTTCCCAGAACTTATCCCACCACTCTTTGCTTCGTGCAATTTGATTACCTTCATAATACAATTTAATGAGTTTATCCAGGTCAACCAAAATATTTTCTTTTAAAGCTTCTTTTGGAGAAATCCATTTGTATGCAGTGTGCTCCAAAGAATCTAGTTTTATTTCAGGGAGCTCATCAAGCGCCAAGTGAAACAAGTAATACTTGAGTTTTTCATAGGGGTATTCCAAATAAAGTTTTTTAAATAAAGTAATATTTTTTGATTCAATTCCAGTTTCTTCTATTAGCTCACGTTTAATTGCTTGTTCAGGTGTTTCATTCTGTTCTATTGACCCGTTAGGAAGTCCCCACTTTCCGCCCTCAAAAGCATCATTTTTATTTCTTAAGAGCAACAAGATTTTTCCATCACATTCACAAAAACAACCTACAGCACTAACATTAGGCACAAATCTAACAGGTTTATTTTCAAAAATCATAAAATAGTCAGTTTAGCAAAGTTTTTTCAACCAAACCCCAAACCACAAAAGTAACCATTAATCTTTATTTTAACCTAAACTCGTTTCCTAATAACCCCTTTTCTCTTAGCTATTCTTTTAGCATTTCGTTCTCGTATTTTTGTCAACATCCTAGTAAGTCTAGCATTTGATTCAGGAGTGTTTTGTCCGCGAAAAGATTGGTCAGTTACTGCATTATAAACGCGTATAGCTTCGGCTTCTTTTCCTTCTAATGCTTTTTGTCTCATTATGTTAGATAGTAAAATTATTCTAGACACCCTAGTTTTTTTAAACGCACTCCTGTTTATGCTTGCATTAATTCCTTTTTTTCTAAGTTTTTCTTGTAATGGTATTATGTGTGCAGCTCCAACAATACAAGGCACTTTTTGTTGGCGAACAAGTCTAAGTGTATCCTGAATTACTCTTACCATTTGGTGTTCACGCCATTCACTAAATAAAGTAGATTCTTTAGAGTAATATGGTGCTTTATCAGAAGCCTTTATTTTTTTGGATGGAAGTACACTTATTTCAGGCTCTAGGGGCAGTACTTTTATTCCCCTAGCTTTGCATTAATGAAGTATTTCGCCAGCAGCAAGAATTGGTTGGGGCACCTTTAGAAAGTCTGCTTTTTCTCTAGCAGCCACCAATAAATCCATTTCACTTTCAGCATACAAAAAAACTCTAGCTGTCCCTTCAAGAAATAGAACTGAGTTTCTTGGCAAAGTATGAATATACCCCAGTAGTTCTTCTTGCCCTAGAGCACTAGCCCCGTGAACCCACGGAACCAAATCAATTACTTTTTGTTCAGCCATGAACAATTAATACAAACCCAAATACTTAAATCTTTTCAAATACTTGGTAAGCGCATTTGTTAACGCACTTTAAGCATTCAATACACTTTCTTGTATCAACTTCAGGTGCATTAAACTCTTTTTGAGTAATTGCCCGAACAGGGCAAACAATTACAAGTGGACATTTATGGTTCGCAGGGCACTTAGAGGAATTAACCTTAATCATAAAGAAAGATTGTAAAAATGGTTTTAAGAAAGCTCGCCTAAAACACACCAATCTTAGGATTCTTTTCAATCATTTACTGTCTGCTCAAGCACTTGTTTTGTGTTTAGTATTTGTAGTTTGTTTTGTTGTTTTAATTTTTTGTCATTGCTCCAAATTGAGCACCCCATTTTCAAAGCTAAGGCAAAGAAGTCTATGTCATTTGTATCAGGCGAGATAGAAAGTGCAGTTCTGAGAAATTGTTTGTATTCTTCCATCGGAGTAAAGCAAATAGCTATTGCGAGTTCTTTTCTTAAGAAAACAAATTCTTGTTCGGTTATTTTTGTTTTTTCAATAATTTCTCGTTTGTATTTATTGATTTCTTCTAAAGCAAATTCAGGGGCAAATAACTCCAGGTTTTGATCCAAGAGCATTTTCTTTGTAACCGCGCTTTTCCAAAAGAAAGAGAACATTATATTTGTATCAACAATATATGGCAACTAAATCAGCCCTTTTTTTCTTAGTTCTTCTAACCTACCTTTTCTTGAAGCGCCTTGTAGTTTTACTGCCCAGTCATCAATCTCTTTTTCTTTTTCAAGCTCTTTTTTTAAGCACTCAAGTTTTGCGAGAGCCACAGCTTTTTCTTCAATAGCTTTTCTAACAAACCCCGACCAATTGACTTCAGAGAATTCCTTCATCTTTTCTCTTGTTTCTTGAGGAACTGACAAAGTAATACTAACCATTAAACCACCACACTAAAAAAACATATATACGTTTAAATATTTAAAGGTATGTTTTTGGAAGAAGTTCAAACTTTTATTCATTAAGGAACTCATTTTTTGTAGAATAAAAAAGCTTTGGAGGTGCGCTGCTGGCCTTAAAAAAATTTTAATTTAGAGTTCTCTTAAACTCTTTCAAATACTGCGCAAGAAGCTTTTGAGTAAATTAGTTTGAATCTTTTTCCCTTAAGTACGGGTATGCATTTAGTAGTGGTTATTACAATTCCTCCTCTAGGGAGCATTTTGTAGTATTGGTCAGCTACTCGACCCGCAAACAAACTGTGTTGTAGGGGTCCCGAGTAATCAAAAATAACATCTTGTTTAGTTCGAGTAGATTGGTTTTCAATTAAACCTACTTTTAAATGGTCAATTAACTTAACATCTTTTCTAGCAGCATCAATTGCCTTACGATGTTCTTTTTGAAATTTTGCACTAAGCTCTGCATATTTAGGATCATCAGTAGGAATCGGGTAGAATCTTTCAGGGTGTTTTGCATTCCTAACCACTCTTCTTTTTGACTTTGTTGAGATATTTGGGTGAACTAGCGTTAAAGCAGTTATCTCTACTTTGTCCCCAAATAATTTTTTTAAATCAGCAGATACTCCGATAAGTGCCGCCCCCGAATCAAAGAAACGTAGTGGGCGTTTTAGCCTTGCAACTCTTTGTTTTAGAACCCCAACTAAATCAATTTCTCTTGAGATGTGTTCAAGTCTTCTTGCAGCAGAGTACTCGAGCCTTGAGTGATTTAATCCAAACTCTCGCTGAACCCAAATCTCATCAGCTAACTTTCGTCTTGAATTCCTTGAAAGAGTTTTTGTCCAACGCATAAATAAAACAAACCTTCTAAAAAATATAAAGTTAACTCCATAAGAAGAACTTTTCTAAAGTGTAACTTCCCAGTGTTCTCCTTTATCAACCAGTTTTTCAGTGTCGGCTATTTCTTGGTAGAATTTAGCCATTCTTTCTCGGATTTCGCGCATTATAATTCTACTAGGTTCCGAACTTTCAGAGCCGTATTCTTTTCGCAATTTATCAAATCTTTTTCGCCAAGTTTCGGTTATCATTGCACTGATATAAGACGCTGTGTTTTGTGGTTTTAGCAACAATAGTTTTGAGTAACCTAATTCTTTTGCCTGTTTTTTTAATTCGTTAAACAAAAAATTAGCTGCTTTTCCATTCTGTTTTTCAAATTCTCTTAAAGCACCCAAGTTTGTTCTCGAAACATGGTAACCTTTCTCGTCAACTATTGGTTCGCCTTGAATTGCTCTTATTGTAACTTCTTTGCCTTCAAAACTTAGCCTTGCCACCATTAGGTTAACTAGTTTTTTGTTATCACTAACCGCAAGTCTTATTCCATAAGGCGAATCATGTACTGTTGCGCAAGCATCAACAACAAATGTTCCTTTTTTCGCTTTGAACAAAACAGGTTTGAAACCAACAAAGAATCTTCTCGCTGATTTCCAACGCGCCCGATAATTCTCTCCTGACCACCCGTGCCAGTTCTCCGCATGTTTAAATAAATTAGAACGCATTTTGCGCGCATTTTCAAGATTAATTTTAGCCACTGAAAGCTTTGCCATAAAAACTATTTAGCCCCAAAGAACTACTTAAACTTTTCACCCAGTTATTGTTTGTGCCCGCCAAGTACTTCGATAGGCGCTTTAAGCTTTCTCAACATAAAATCCTCTTGTATTAGCACCCCATCTTTTTGCTTAAGCTCAATAGTTTTAGGAGTCTCAACAATTTGATACTCTTGTTTTAATGCAGGGCCAATTCTTTCAATAATTACTTTACTTGTAGGACAATTAGGCAAGACAAACTGAGCAATTCCTTTTCTTTTTCCCCGCTTAACTAGTTCTCTAAACATATTTACTACTAATGGGCCTTGTCTATAAGCTTGTCCTAAATAAATTCCATGTACTTCACAAATCCCTATTTTAGGCAAATCTGTTGCTGCAATAAAACCAATTGTTGCTTTCCCTTTTCGAACAACAATATTGTGTACTCCCCCAAAATGAGAATCCAACGCAGCAGGAACAATTTCTTTTCTTGCAAGAGCTCGTTTAACTAGAGTTGAAGGAATTAGTCGAGATGAGGTTATTTGAACTTTGTGTTCAGGATTACCAAGTCCTTTGAAGCGTAATTGTTTCATAGGCATAGTATATTTTTAATAAATAAAAGCCTTTCCAGCGAACTACTCTTTTGATTTTCTTAGTACTAGTACATATGGATAACATAGTTCATCCGCAGAGGTTACCCCATAGGTTTTCATTTCTTCGGCAACAACCTCAGGCGTAACAACTTTTTGTTCAAGATTAGTTTCCATTAATTCCTCTCTCCCGCTCTTAGTTAATCTTTTCATAATCCAATCAGAGTATTCTACATTTTCTCTCGGTTTGAACCTGAAAAGATTTGCCCTAAATCCCGCAATTGGCGCTATAGCTTTGAGTTTGTCCGAGGCTTGTAAATCAATAATAAAAATTGCTCTACCATTAGGTTTGAGTACTCTGTGTAATTGACTAAAAAGCCCCCTGACCTCACTCATTGCCCCCATAACCCCTTTTTCACGTTTTGCTTTATTAATAAAAGATGCAATAAAATAACTTCCAAAAACAACATCTCTACTCGCTGTTTTTTCCTTTGCTAAATGTTCTAGCGAATCCCCTTTTAATATTTTGGCATTGGGGAGCATTTTTCTTAAACCAAAATCTCTAAAAATTTCTTTTCTTGCCTCAATATCACTTGCAACAAAACTTCGTCCGGGCCTTTTTCTTGTCGCTCTAAGCGCTTGAGTAATTATTCCAAGTGGTTCTTTTCCCGCACCCGCCTCAAAAACAGAAACTCTTTTTGGTCCATTTCTTTTAAGCATAAGAAGTTTAATTCAATTGAAGTACTTTAATCTTTCTAATAAAACCAAAACCGCCGGCACCACACCCCCTGTTTTATTTATAAACTTCTAAAATAAGTCTTCTAAATCAAATCAGTTTGTAGAGGTTTTTGAATGAAGAAGTGTGTTGTTTGTGGTTCTACTAGACTTAAGCAAAACCAGAATGTTACTACTTGTTTAAGGTGCAAGTTCCAGCACCACAGAGAGAGCATTAACACAAATTTGATTAATTAAAATACAAAAGCCAGTCCTTTGGTTCATTTCATTTATTGTTTTTTATGAAATTCCCTATAAGCATAAGAATTTGTCAATAACCCATCAACCCAGCCCTCAATATAACCCCTAGTATCTTCAAGTTGATCATATAAAAAATGTAATTCTCGCTCAATTTGCAAATGCTTGTATGCTCGTGAAGTCAAATTAAAATCTTCGAACACTTCTCTGCCAAGCGCTTCTGCTCTTAACAATACTTCAATTTGGGAATCAATACTTCTAAGTAAGAGTGGATGTAAAGCATCAATTTCTTTAATTTTTGCTCGTTCTTGCTTTTGAGTGAGGGCTTGGTTTCCATTACCCCAATTTACTCCACTAATAACCTCATTCATTAAAACAAATAATCTTTTGGCACTCACACCAATTTTAACATTTTCTTTTCTTACTCTTTTTTTTATGGTTTCAAACCGCCTAAGAACACTCAAAAGTGCTACTTTTTCCTTTGCCCCCCCTCGTCTTGCGCGCACAAGAAATTTTTCGTTAAAAGAAGTCATTGGATTTTTAGGCTCAAAAAGCATACTTACACAACTCTTTTGAAAAATAAAAGCTTTTTCTTCAAAACTACTTAGTGTTTTCTTTTTGCCCCAACTTTTGTGCTTACTTTTTTCCCCTAATGGCTTTCCTTCCAAGCTTGAACCCAAGTTGTCTTTCTCTTAGTCTCATTCTTAGCATATCTAATCTTTCCATATACTGCTTTTCAGTTATAGCGTTCATGTGAATTATTTGTTCACAGTCCCTAATATGTCTATTTACTTTAAACCCAGCTTCAACTATTACTGCTCTTTGTCGCGAATTATCTCTAGCAACTCCATTAGCGTTTTCTCCTCCAAAGAATTTGTTTCCGCTTAAAAGAAAAGTTCTATGATTTTCTTTTGTGGCAAATGCTCCAGCCATAGTAAATTCATTAAGTCTAATATTTCCCAGTATTTTAGCATTTAGTCCTCTTTCTAATGAGTAAGGAGTAGAAGTTATCATTTGAATCCAACTTTTGTTTCCAATTAAAATTGGTTTGAGCGCATCCATTGAAATTGCACGAAAACCACTATACTCTGCAGGGTAAGTCACTCTGAATTTTGAGTGAGTAACCTCACTAACAGCCATCATAACTAATCCGCGCTTAACAGGGTCAACAAGTGCGCGAATGTTTGCAGGACCAAACCTTTCAGCATCTGCATCTAAAGTAACAACTATGTCCGCCCCTTGTTTTTTTGCAAAGCGTAGCCCTCTAATAAATGCTCTTCCTTTGTTTGCTTCTCGAATCTCAATTACATTTGCACCAAGTTTTTTAGCAATTTCAGCGGTTCTATCAGTGCACCCGTTAGCCACAACCACAAAATCATCTATTGCCCCTTTTTGTTTTAATTCAACCAAATTCCCAACCATTCGAACAATATCAGATTGTTCGTTATGCGCAGGCAGAATTACAATTGTTTTATTATTCATAACTAGGAAACGAATCTTGAAAATAAAAGCTTAAGCCCAATTGTATCTAATTAACTTATTTATTCACTCACCCATTTGAGTATTTCCGAATCAACATCTAGTTTAATCTTATAGGTTTGTTCAAGCCAATCTATTCCAACTAGAAGGTCTTGGATTTGGGGCAAAAGTATTCTTCTTATATTAGGAATTTTTTCAAGAGACTTTCTTTTTGCAAGAGTACTAAGTGGTTTTAAGTAACTTAAAAAAATTGCTTTGAGTTCTGGACCAGAAACCAATTTTATTTGAGGAACATTAATCGGTGGTTTTTTTATAGTTCGCCCTGTTGCGGACTTGAGTTTTGTAACGATCCATCCCGAACTACTCCCTAAAGCTTCTTCCCCTTCCATTGAACGAAAAAAGGCAGGAATACAACCTTTAGGATAATACTTTGAATATCTTCCCGGAACTGGTTTTTCAAAAGAAAGTTTATTTGCTTTTGCATTCCTCTTTTCTATACCAGCCAAAGCTTTCCTCAATCCTGCCGAGGTTACTAAAGCTTTTGCCCTAACTACAGACCTAACTCTTTTTGTAACCATTACTAAACAACTCTTTTGAAAAATAAAAGCTTAACCAAACCCGCCCAAAACATGTCCAAGAAAAGAGGTTTTACTAATACTTTTTTTCAGGATTCCTATCAGTGTATTCTCTTCTCCCTTCTCGCATTCTTTCCAAGTACTTTTCTCCAAATCTTTTTTCTACCCATTCTTTTCCATAAACCACTTGGAAGGGGTGCATGTGCCAGGTTCCTCTTTGTTCACCAACAAAGTAACTCCATTCTATTGCTTTTAGTTGTAACTCTATTTTTGCTTGTTTTGACCCCCACATGAGGCGTTTACGTAATCTTCTCCACGCTAAATTAACATTTATTAGAGATAGTCCTTTTTCTTTTGCATACCCTTCTTGGTCAACTACAACTAAAACATCAAGATCGCTTTCTTTTCGCTTTGTCGATGCAAGTCTTACTCCAAGTTGTGAGCTCCCAGTAAGCACAATTGCTTTTAGCGATGCTCCAAATAATTTTTTTACTTGGGGAGTAATTGTTGAACGTAATAGTGCTTCTCTTGCAAGGGATTCTCTGCTTTTGGCTAATCTTCCTCGTTCACCACTAACGCCCTTTTTTCTTATTCGTTGCACTTGTTTTATTCTTGCAAGTAACTCTTTTTTTTCAATCATTGGAGGAACTAGAGAAAGTGCTTTTCTTTTTTGGTCTCTCCCAACCTTAATCCACTCAACAACATTAGCATTAGTAGCAATAGCCATAATTTAACTTAAGTAATTTAACTATTTAAGGATTGTTACCTAAAAAAGTAGAAGTTAATTGAGTTTTTTAATCATATTTTCTATTGCCCCAAGGATTGCTGTTGTTCCTGCAAAAACAAACACATACCCAAATAAAATAACAAATTGAGAAGATAAGTCATTGCTGAGCAGGTAAATAAAAACTGCCCCACAAGAAACAAAGCATGCCCCCAAAATTGCTGAGCTAGTTATTCCTCCTGTTGGTCCACTTGTAGGAAACTTTTTATCAGAATAGGATGCAAGATAAGAAAGAGCTGTTTCAATCAATATTATCCAAAAAGTAAATTGCCCCGAAGTCACAACAGGTATTAAGAGTAAGGAAGCTAAAGAAAATATTAACAGAAATTGTCTGCTTAAACTGAATTTTTCTACAGCAAGTTTTATTATTCGTCCCTGTGCGTAAATAAATGCATAAAAGAAAAGAGTAAAAAATAACAAATATATCTTGCCAAATGCTAAAGAAAGGACTATCACAATAATCCAACCAAAAGTAATAAAATTTAGGTAGATTTTAGGCAACCAACGTTCAGTAATAAATCCAACAAAGGCCAGTATTATTAGTGCTACAAACCCAATCCACAAAGTATCAATGAGTGCATAGGAAAAATGTTCTATAAATATTGAAGCAAAGTAAATCAATACATTTGTGAATAATAACAAAACACAAATGTACACATCGGACTTGGTAAACTTTGTCTTTAAAAAATCCATAATTATCATCACGCTTAGTACTATAATAACCATTACTTTTTTTAACAACCCCAAAAAAATATTATTAAGGTTTTTTCCTTTCTTTAAGCCCCAAAAGACTTCTGTGCATCGCTCTAACAAAGTCTAATCCTTTTGGAGGATTAGTTCGGCCCAGATTTCTATCAGCACGAATATTAGCAAAAGCATCTTTTCTAAGATTTTTTGCAAGCAACAACTCTTTTGGATGTGGGCACATAACAATACTCACTCACCTTGAATATAAAAACTTTCCCAACCAGTTTATAAAAAGTTTGAGCTTTTTTCTGTTTATGCGTGCAAGAAAATCAAAACCAGTTCTTAAAGTAAAAGCCCGAGTTAGTGCTAATGAACCATTTTCAAGATATGTTGCCCCTATTTTGCGTGCAACTTTGTTTGGTAGTCCTCTTATTCATTTTAGATTAAGAAGACTTGCTGATTTAAAGCCAGGTCAAAAAGTTTTGGAACTCGCTGCGGGGCCAGTTCCCTATCACAAGATTTGGCAAAACAAACTTGGGAGAAACGGAGAACTCGTGGTTTCAGATTATTCGGATTGGATCACCGCAAAAAATAGGGCTTTATCAAAAGTTAGTGTTTTTCGTAAACCCCAAGTTTCTCACAAGAGCATTGATTTGAATAAAATAGAGGGTTACACAAATTATTTTGATAGGATTATTGTTGTTTCGCCTTTTGGTTTTGGCACCCTAAAAGGGGTTGAGCGCGCATTAAGACCAGGCGGCAAAGCTCTGCTCTTCATTTATATGGATCCAGCAACTCCAAAAAGTAAAGTGCAAGAATTTCTTAATGTAAAAGATACTTCTCTTGAAATAGAAAAACAGGGTTGGCATGACACAATTCTACTTGACCACCATTGTTATATTCTCTTAAGAAAACCAGAAAAGTGAATTTGATAAGCGCTTACAGGAATTATTTAAGATTTACAAAAACAATTTCACCTTGTGCCACAGCCATTCCAAAAAAACTGTTTTTTAATTAATCAACTAATTTCATTTGCGTCTGTGTGGTGTTGCGCGAACTCTATCAACAACCTCTTGGAAACCCTTTGCGCTTTTAACAATGTGGGCTAATTGAACTGGATTCATTCCTTTTGCGCGATAGTTTGCTAAAGCAACACGATAAGATTGTATCTCCGCGGCACTGGCCCCCGCTTTAGTTGTGTTACCACTTTTTCGTGCAACTAGGCGAGCAAGTCCGGTTATATCTTCTTTTAGTGAAAGTCCCCTAATCTCTTGGGCAGATATTTTGGCACCATTCAGCCCTGCTTGAAGTTTGTCCACAGCCATTAGCCCCATTTCTCGATTACATGAGTCCAAGTGTTGTCCATAATATTTTACTTCAATTTTAGGAGCAAATTTACAAGTAGAAGACACGCGTTTTAAAAAATTTCCTAAAGGATTTTTTGCAACCAAAAAACTTCTAACATTAGCTTTTAAAACTTCAAAGAATCTTCCTGAAATATTTTTGGTTAGTATTTTTCTAAACTCTGTTTCAAGTGCTTTAGAAGCACCAGTTGGAGGAGAATCATGAATAATTACAAATAAGGTGTCTTTTCTTTTTCCCGCAGCCTCTACTTGTTTAACCCACTGCTCGTATTTTCTTCGTCCAGTTGGCAAGTACAGTTCCATTGCATCTGCCCAAAAAGGGTAAACTAAGACATGAACTTGTGAAATAATATTTTCCATTTAAACAAAGACCTTCTTTGAAATATATAAACCCTGCCAAATTAATTTTTGAGTTTAAACACTCACACACCCAGACTTTTTCTTTAATTTAGCACCATTATTGAATAATTTAAAATTGTGGCAAAACTAACCCATAAGATATAGGGGACAAGTAAGTATGCTGCTTTTGGATTTACTTTGTAAAACTTGCTAATTGTAATTGCTATTGATACCCACAAAAATAGTACTCCTATAAACCCAAATGTAGGGTTTCTTAATCCAAAGAATAAGTATGACCACAAGAGGTTGAATCCGAATTGAACTATAAACCAATTAATTGCAGTTTTTCTTTGTTTGGAGTATTTTTTTTGTTTAGTCTCCCAAACTAAATACAACCCAACCCCCATTAATAAAAACAAAATAGTCCAAACCGGACCAAATAACCAATTAGGGGGAGAAAAAAATGGTTTGATTAAAGCATAATACCAAGTTGAGATATTAGGAACAGTAAAAATAGAGCCTATTGCTCCAACTATTTCACAAAGCAACACAAACCCCACAAGAGTAATTGCTTTCTTTTTATCCATTAACGAGAATGAATTTTAGACTTAATTAATATTCCTATTAAGCCAAAAACACCTTAAAAAGTTTAAAGTTTGTATAACTCAATCATTTTTTGTTTTACTTCAAGTAATTTTTTTTCAGAAAGTTTTGCTATTTTTTTGTCAATTAAATTTAGATAAGTAGTTACAGGGTTATCAACCATTATTTTGCTTTCAACTGATAATTCGCCTTCAATTAAATCTTGATTGTTAAAAATTACATCAAATTTTGTTTCAAGTTCTTTTGAAGTAATTTTTAATAGAATCAAATCTTCAGAATCTTTATTGTATTCTGAATTACTAATAACTAATGCAGGTCTTCTTTTCCACCCTGTTTGTTCTGCAAAAGGTAGTTCTGCAACAACTATGTCCCCTTGTTTAAAATTTGAATAATTTTTCTGCATCTTCTCCCTCTTCTGCCCATCTTTTATAAGCATATAATTTCCACGGATCTGCTTCTTTTTTTAAGAGCGCAGCTTTTTCTTCAATAGCTGTTCGTGCAACCTGACTCCACTTTATTTCAGGGTGTTTTTTTATAACCTCATGAACTTCCTTTGCTATTGCAATAGTCATATTAACCATCAAACCACCTTATATTACTTATTTAAGGTAAATAAGGTTTTTATTACTTCCCACTAATTAATTTCATTTCCAGAGTTTAAAAACGCATTGCAAGTGTTTTGCCGCCCAAAGCAGATGAACTAAAATCTTATATTCTCGCAAAGCATTAGTTTTTTAGTAAAGGGATGAAATTAATGTCACAACCAACAAGACAAAAACCACAGTGGCAAATTGCTTTAAAGGAAAAAAAGAAAACAGAAAGAGTACAAGCAATTGGGGCTCAACAGCTACAAGTACAGCGTTTAGCACTTGAACAAGCAAAAAAGCAAAGAGAAGCTGAATTGGCACAAGCGAGAATTGAAGAACAAAAGGGACTTCTTGCAGCAAAAATAAGAGCGGAAGAACAACAAGCCAAAGCCGCCGAAGCACTTAAAGCAAAAGAAGGGACGCTTGATTTTCTTACCACTAAATTAAAAGGAAATCCTTTCATTGCAAGTTGCGAAACTCATATTTATCAACCCTTAAATTTTTTTTCAAAACCAAAGGACCATTTTGAAATTGGTTTAACAACCCCAAGTGGAGGGTTTTATTGTATTGCCTTTAAATCAGATGGCTCTGTATGGAATACTAATTTGTGGAGTCCAAAATCCAGGCACAGACAAACTTCTGCCGAAGCAAACACAATTATGGACTCAATTAGAAAAACACTTTTGAAAAAGTGAACTCCTTCTTCAAGCAAAGTGTTTTTCATATTCTTGCACAAACCTTTCTTGCGCATATTTTGGCAACCAAGTTTTGGCACTATCAGCTTCTTGTTTTGCAAGTTGTTCAAATGTATAAGTGTTTCCAAACTTTGTGTGCCAAGGATATTCTTCTCTAAAAGTAACTTGTTTTGGGTCAATTAAAGTTGCTTTTCCGTTGTGAATTAACCAGTTTCCATCATGGGGGTGATTATGTAACACTCCTTTTTTGTGAATGTTTGCAAGTTCTTGTGCCATGCTTTTAGCTACATTAAGCACTTGTTGTTTTTTTGGTTTTGTTTGGTTTAGAAATTCATTTAATGTAACTCCATCTTCCATTTTAGTAACACAACAAACAATTCCTTCGCTAGTAACAAGTTCTCCAAGCGGAGTTTCTATTCTAACTCCTCTTCGCAATAGTTCTTTTAGCGCATTAAATGTTCTCCTTTGTCTAGGATTATTTTTGTGCATTGCAATAGTTGCTCCTGCACGAGTTATCCCAAGTTCTGGTCTAACAGCAACATTAACCCCACTCGGAGTTTTAAAAAAAGTTACTGCTGACTTTCTTCCAATCCTTTTCCACTTTTTTATATCCCCTAAAGAAGAATCAACCCTAACTCTTTTCAGAATTGCCGGCGTCTCCGCCATTCGCCAAGTATTAATTGGTAAAGAAATTTGCCTCAATCTCAACTTTCTTGCTGCTCGCATAAATGAAATACTCTTTTCTTTAATAAAATACTTTGCAATAAATCTTTACTAAAACCAAAACACTCTTTAACAAAACAAATCTCGCCAAAACAACCTTATTTATTCTTTTCCAATAAAGCTTTGTTTAAAATGAACCATAAATGTGGAATTGCAGGAATTTGCTTTTTTGAAAAATCTTCTTCAAATAACGCTGCTCTTTACTTGTACAAAATGCTTTTACAATTACAGCACCGAGGTCAACTCTCCGCAGGAATAACTGTTTACAAGGGCGAAGATAACTTTTTGCTCCAAACTCATAAAGACTTAGGTTTAGTAAATCATGTTTTTCGTGCAGAACACAAAGGCAAATTTCTTTCATTAATGGAAAAGTATAATTCCCCAAAAGGGATTGGTCATGTAAGGTATGCTACTTGTGGCCCTGATGATAAAGATTACGCTCAACCATTTGAACACTTCCATGGAAAAAAAGATCGTTGGTTTTCAATTGCTTTTAATGGTAACATTGCTAATTATGAATCTATAAAAAAAGAGCTTGAGGAAAGCAATTATCACTTAATAAGAAAAAATGATACAGAAGCAATTCTTCTTTTGCTTGCAAAGCACTTAAAGAGTTCTGGGGACATCACCGCAGCATTTAGTGGTTTATCCGCACATTTAGATGGTTCATATAATATTGCATTTATTGATGCCGAAGGAAGGGTGGCAGTAGCTCGTGATCCGCTAGGAATTAGACCTTTGTGTTATGCAGTTGATGATGAAAAAATTGCATTTGCTTCAGAGAGTGTTGCTTTACAAATAATTGGTTTTAATATTGATTCAATTAAGGATTTAGCCCCCGGAAGTATTTTGTTAATAGAAAATGGTTCTTTTTCAATAAAACAATTTGCAGAAGTTAAAAGAAAAGCCCATTGTTTTTTTGAATGGGTTTACTTTGCTCACGCTGCCTCAAAAATAGATGGAAAAATAGTTTATTCAGTTAGAAGGGATTTGGGTAGAGAATTAGCAAAACTTGAAACCCAAAAAATTGATTCTTCTTGTGTAGTAGTGGCAGTCCCAGATTCAAGTACTCCTTGTGGTCAAGGGTTTGCTGAAGCCCTAAAAATCCCAATGCAAGAAGGACTAATTAGAAATCGTTATGTTGGAAGAACTTTTATTGAATCCAAAGACAGAGCAGATAGAGTGAAAAGCAAGTTTTCTTTAATTAAAGAAGTTTTTGAAGGGAAAAAAGTTTTCTTGGTTGAGGATAGTATTGTTCGCGGAACCACTTTAAAAAATTTAGTGGAATTTATAAGAAAACAAGGTAATCCAAAAGAGATTCATGTTAGGGTTTCTTGCCCCCCAATAAAATTTCCTTGTTATTATGGAATAGATATGTGCTCAAAAAAAGAACTAATTGCTTGCACTCAATCAGTTGATGAGATTAGAAAAGAAATAGGTGCTGATTCTCTTATTTACCAGACCCAAGAAAATTTGCTTAATTCGCTTTGTTTCCAAGAAAAAGATTTATGTTTGGCTTGTCTAAATGGATTATACCCAACAAAAGCAGGTAAAGAGAATTGTAAAAAGTGTTCAATTTAACAACTATTTTCTCACACTTACTTTTCTCGCTTGTCTAGAAACAATTCCTCTTCTTTCTTCAAGTATTTCTTTTAGTTTTCTCACTCTGTCAATAAAGTATCCTGAGGTAATTGAATTCATTTTCACAATCTGTTGAGGAACTCTAATATCTCTATTTACCTTAAATCCCGCATTAACTATAACTAATCTTTCCCTCTCGCCTTTCTTCATTGACCCAAGCAAATTCTCTGACCCTAAAAAAGCATTTTGCCCTAGTGGAGAACCAACTTTTCTTCTCATTGAAGGAATATGCCCAAGTGTTTCTTTATCTACTCTAGGATTTCCAAGTATTTTTGTATTAAGTCCTCTTTCAAGCGAATAAGACGTAGAAGTTAATGCATCTATCCAAGTTTTATTCCCCGCAAAAATTGGTTTAAGTGTATCCATGGAAATTGCACGAAAACCACTATACTCAGGAGGGTAAGAAATTGATCCACTATGGTGTCCAAACTCACTAACCACCATTTTTGCTTTCCCTTTCCCAATAGGATCTGTTAGTGCTCGAATATTTTTTGAGGTAAACTCGGCAGCATCCGCATCAACCGTAACCACAATCCCTGCTTTTCTTTCCCTAGCAAAAGGTAAGCCCAAGAGAAACGCTTTTCCCTTGTTCGCTTCCCGAGTCTGGATTACATTAGCCCCAAGTTTTATAGCAATTTCAGCTGTTCTATCAGTGCAACCATTAGCCACAACCACAAAATCCTTTATCCCACCTTCTCGTTTTATTTTTTTTAAATACCCAACTACTCTTCCAATATCAGCTTCTTCGTTATGTGCAGGAAGAATAACCACAACTTTGTTAGTCATAAGAATAAGATAGATCTGTTGAATAAAAACTTATCCAAAAAAAAACATCAGCTAAAACAAACTGAATTTATAACTTTGTGTACCTATAGTTAGTATACTTAAAAGGTGATTTTGGGATGGTAACTGAGTTTAAGCTTAAAGCACGACCGTATTCTGACGAAGAAGCAAAAAAGAAACTTAATATTATTATGAGTCCAGAAAC
>JBAYJX010000008.1:0-41630 GCA_041664905.1 archaeon
CTTTCGAACATGGACTAATGATTAAAACAAAAGATACTCCTAACGAGAAAAAACAGGTTTTTAAAGAAAAAGGGAGTAATATCACTAACAAAAGTGAGGCAAGCACAGCCCCGAATGATGAAAAAAACAAGGCTCTTGAAATGCTAAGAAATGTTGCACAACAAATCAAGAAAAATGATAAGAAAAAAGAGAGCGAGGATGAGATAGAAGAGGATTTACTTCAAAACCTTGAAGGATTAAATGAAAAAGAAAAAACAGAGGAAGAAGAATATTAAATCAAAAAGATAATATTTGTGATTTTATGCCTGAAAAAGTTCCAAGAAGATTAATGAGATTTAATAGAGGAAACTATTCAAATACTAATATTCAATCTGGCTCAAAAGATGATTATGCAGAGCCAACTGCCCCGGATGGAAGACCACTACTCTCTGAAATCCCAACAATGAATTATGAGGACATGGAAAAGAATAGCAAGAATTATGAAGAGAAAAAACCTATAGAAGCAAAAAGTATGGAAGAAAAACTTGCTTTAGAAGAAGTACAAAAATTTAAAAAAACTTTTAATAGGTTTCCCACAAACGAAGAATCAGAGGGAATAGCCGAAAACATTTTTAATCAACTAAAAAACGTTGATACAAGTACAATGTATAGCGATATGCCTGCTGAAGAAAAAGGAGGAGAAAATTCTCCTGATAAGAGAAGTAAACGAGCTGATAGAAGGTCAGAAAGAGAAGGAAATCCTACTCAAAAAACAATTCCAACTAATAACCAAACTCTTGCTCAAACAAATTCCCAAAACCCAAATCCTTCGGATATTAAATCTCTACTTGGAGAGGATTCCCCTAAAAAAGGTAAGAAACAAACAAGCGAAGATGAATTTGATCTTGGACTGGATTCTGATATGGGAGAAAGTTCAACAAGTAGCGGCGAAGACGTTGAAGATGAAAGCATTGAAGATTTAGAACTAAGTGATAAAGAGATTTGTCCTAATTGTAAAAAAGAAACTGAAAAAGTAGTTTATTGCCCAAAATGTGGGACAGCATTTTGTGAAAACTGCTCACAAAAAGAAGGAAATCAATTAATTTGCCCAAAATGCAAAGCTAGAGTAAAAGCTTGAATTAAAAATTAAGGTTGTTGAACATTAACTCCTTCAATTACAGTGCAATGAAATTGCGCTCCGGTAAGATTTTCATTACTCATTGCGTCTACTCTCTTTGAAACCCAGGTGTGTAATCCTATTACATAGGGAGCTGAACTTGCTTCGCCTTCGGGAAGAGTTATTTTTCCCATTGCTGAATCAACTTTTCCAACATTTGGAAAAATGTATTTTTCAAGCACTGTTTTTTCAGTTGGGTCACAAGAATAAAATACTCTTTTTATTGAGTAACAATTAGTCGTATTTGGTTCGCAATAATCCCCTGCGCCAGTAACTGGCCCAGGCACATGCGCCGCAATTATTAATGCAATGAATTTTGCTTCTCCAACAGTAGTTCCTTCTTTTGTAATAAAAAAAGCATAGTCGATTGAATCATCAAATGGTTTTAGTACAGAATAAAGGGTGTTGGCTATTGCTTTACGCGAACCCTCTCCAATTAATTTGTTTTGAGCAAAATCTTCTTTTAATAATGCTAATAAATAATCATATTCCTGGAATTCAACAGGCGAATTTAGACTTACTGCTGAACCATCACGCATCACATTAACGTAAGTAATAACTTTTAGAGAATCCATTGCAAAGTCACTTGAGTAAAATGAGTTAAGTAAAGATTCACTACCTAAACCATAATTAATTGCATAATAAAATAATCCGGTACAAATAGCTGAAACTATGGCTATAAAGAAAAGTGAATCAACTAGGGCGGCTTGTCCGCGCTCATTTAAGAATTTCATTCCCACACCACCATAGCCATTACTGCTGGAAGAATAATGTATTGTTTGTCATCAACTGAGCCAATAGGATATTGAACAGCAACAGGGTAATATCTAAGCATATAGGAGCCTGATTTTTTAGGGTTAAAAGCAATTGCTCCTACACGAGAATATTTACAAGAATAAGTTCTACTATCCCCCGCAATTGTAGTAGCAGGAATAAATTTTGTTCCCTCAACAATTGTTGGATCAGCTTCTTTTGAAACTAGAACAAAATCATCAATAGATTTTTTCAAATCACTTTCAGAGAAATATACCCCCACCATGAAATTGTAAGGAAATTTTTTGAGCGAAATGGCATCACATTTTTTCTGAAAATCCTCAATACTCAATATCAAAGAATCTCCTTTAATTTCCCGAGCAACAGAAGTCAAATTCATTTGTTTTTCAATATAAAGATTCTTTGAGTTAAAAGTATTCAAAGTAAGGGCAAAAATTGTAAAGAACAAAACAAGAGAAACCACGATTGGGATTAATGAAGGTAAATCATCCCCAATCGGACCAATAAACCCTTTGCTTTTATAAAAAAACTTTTTCATTCAAATCAAAAAGTTAATGCTTTGTGAATTAATAACCTTTTTGGTTAAAATTACCTCGTTAAATGCTGAATATCCACTCTACCCTTAAGAGATCCAGTTTTAATCACAACGTACGCATCTGAGCGATAAAGTAATCGAGACATTTTGTTATAGGCATCAAACAGTTTTTCCCAAGGCATTTGATTCATTCGAGGCTCAAGAGTTACAATTGGCTCACGAGTAATTTTAGTAATAGATTCAGTAATTTCTACTTCTAGTTTAGGAAATCTTTTTGCAAATCTTCTAAAAACAGGGCGTTTTCTATAAATTTCATTTCCGCGCATAAAAAAAAGAATAAAATTATCCGAATGCTTTCTAAAATCATTTAATCCCCTAAACATACGCTGATTAGCAACTTTTGGTTGAACTTGTGAAATTGCGTTTTTTGTCCGGTTTAAAGCAACCCTTCTAACCCTTTGACTAAGTACAACCCTTCGCAAAAAATCACCTTTTGTGAATATACTGTCTCACAAACATAAATACTGATTAAACCTAGTTTATGGTTATACATTTTGACCAAATAGGGCTACACAATCTTTCCAAGTATAGTTTCTTGAAACATCGCTATAAGTGCCTACTTGAGAGGATTTGTTAAAACAAGAAGGAACTAAATCATCATTATTTGGAGTAGAACCCTTGCTAGTTTTAAGTTTGTAACACCCTACTCTTAGAATATTCTCAACACAATTATTTGCTCTCTCGCTTGTACAAGGAATAATATACACTTTCTTTTTTCCATCCACCACTTCTTTTACTACAGAGTAACTATCCGGAGCACCAGTATAAACAGAGGTTTTTGAAGAAGCACGAGGATAAAGAGAAATTGTAGTATTTGGTTCACCACTAGCACTATTGTAATACTTCTCTAGAGGCGCAGTTTCTGGGAGAAATCCAGGATCAATTAAAACAAATTCAGCATCTGAGATAAATGAATTTGATCCAATAATATTTTTCTTAGCAGTACTATTACTTGGTTTGTGTTCCACAATACGCAATATTAGGAGATTGGAAAAATCTTGATTATCTCCTAATTGTTGTTTTGAAAATTCTAAATCATAAAAAAGGCGGTCATTTTTGTAACCATAGGTTAATGCATCAGGAAGAGTAACAAATTTGTCAGAACAAAGCAAATCATTATTTATTTGATCAGAAATAACTTTTGTATTTGTAATTAGAAGCGTTTTTGCAGATTCTGACAAACCAACTCTTGAAACAAAGTCAAAGAAAAGTAAGGCAACTATTGCAATTCCCACGGCAAATAGAAGCATTTGCATTTTACTTAAAATAAATCCCAGCATATTTAATCACTCAAAAAATACACGTTATTTATAAAGAATACAAATTTTTGGGTAAGTGTCTCCCGCGGGAGAAATATTCTTGAAAATATAACTCCCAATCCCTATTTTGCCCGAAGTCATTGGGTCAATTGCACTATATCCTTGACTAGCAACATCCAAGTCATCAGTACAACCACTTGTTACAAAATTTGTAAAAGGAGGGAGTTCTAAGCATTTTGAAATAAATCCATCAGCAATAGTTGGATTTGAAAAAGTCATTACAAAACAACCATCCGAAGGATAATTGCATCTTGCAGCACAAACTCTTTTATCGGGCTCAATCTCAATCTTCATTATTGTACTCTTTGAAGTAAAACACTTAGAATCTGGGCTAAAAAAAATCTTGTTCTGGCTCTTCATTTTTACTGTACCCTCTAAACTAACTTTAAATTTGGTCATTTCCCTATCAACTGTATTAAGACAAACTTTTTCCGTAACTGCCACTAATGCGTTATACCCTACAATTACAACAAAAGTCATTATTATTACAGCAACAAATAATTCGAAAGGCGCTGCTGCTTGAGCTTTTTCTCCAATAGGGTTAAACTTGGACACGATAGACACCAATTAATTTCCAGTTGATTTAGGAATTACTTTTTGGGATTGTTGGAAAACCGGTTTTACTACAAGAACTAATAATAATGCCGCAATCGCAAAAACAAGTATCATGTACACTGTACCTAAATTACCGTCCCCGTTCTCTTCAAGGAAAACAGAGTCTTTACTAAAAAAACTTTTTTTCATAAAAAGAATAAGGAGAAAAGAAGTATATAAAACTTCTTTTCCCAAAAATTGTTCCTAATTTACTTTGTTGGTCTTTCTAAGAGAACAATACAACAAGGCATGTACTCTTCTTCACCACAAGCACCACTATCAGTAGGATTAACCTCTCTTGCATAAGCTGTTGTGGGAACAAAATCATCAAGGAATGCTTGTAACTTTGCACCAGTTTGCTTGCATATTACTCTTGCTTTAGCTCTTAATGTACCGCTACCAGTATACTGAACTCCTGAACCACTATCGGCAGCTACTACTTGAGTATTAGGATTTGAACCTACCCCAAACTGACCCACAGCAAATACAATAGATCTGGCATCAAGCCCAGTTTTTTCTGTTAAATCATCACTAGTTAATGCACTCTTACTGTTTAACTCAAAAACACCAGTAGTTGTGTCTCCTGAAGGAGAAATACTTTTTATCCCATTAGAAATAGTTGTTTTTGCATCCTGCGAAGTTCCTAAAGGATTAACTCCCCCAATAACCATTAATAAAACAATTAGAATTGCAAAAGCTACAACCCCCGCAATCATTAGTTCAAAAACACTAAATGCCTGTCCTCTTTGATTAACCACTAAATCACCTGCAATACAAACGACGAGGTAGTATTTAAACTTGATTAATTTGTTGGTCTTTCTAAGAGTACAATACAACAAGGATTGTATATATTTATTCCACAAACATTAACTACATTAACATCAACTTTATACTCATCTAAAGAAACAAAATCCATCAGGTACTGTTCCAACTTTTCCCCAGACCACTTACAAATTATTCTTGCTTTAACTTTCAAAGTACTTGTTCCCACATACTCAATTCCAGACCCATTATTCAGAAGTTTTATATCTGGATTAATATTTGAACCAACCCCAAATTGACCTGTTGCAAACACAATTGATCTGGGATCAAGACCAGTCTTTGCATTAATATCAAGACTTGTCAAACTAGTATTACTAACAAAATCAAAAATACTCGTACTGGTATCTCCCGAAGGAGAAATACCCTTTAGCCCATAAGCAATAGTCATTTTTGAACCCAAAGTTGTTGGGTGGCCAAAACCAAAAACCCAATCCCAAATAAAAGCACCCATTACTAAAAGATACAACACAATTAGTGCAAGTACACACAATACTGCCAACCAAAAAAGCCCTTTTGCTAATTTTTTTAGAGTAATCATTTAATTCACCAAACCAGCACATAATAAGACTTGAGTTCTGCCCAAAATTTAATTGGCTATCTTAGCCAACCAAGTTCTAAACAGAACTTTAGAAAAAAATTAATTTAACTAGTTGCTCTTTGAAGTAAAACAATACAACAAGGCTGAGCCTCTTCTACTCCACAAGCATCACTACTTGAAGGATCAACTTCTATTTTATATGAATCTGAAGAAATTGTTTCATCCAAAAATTGTTTTAATTTTTCCCCAGTAGCTTTACAAATTATTCTTGCTTGAGCTCTTAGTGAACTAGTTCCATTGTATTGAATTCCTGTTCCATTATTGGTTGCAGTTACAGCAGTATTAGGATTTGAACCTACTCCAAACTGACCAACCGCAAACACAATTGATTTTTCATCAAGCCCAGTCTTTGTAACAAGATCAGCACTTGTGATAGTACTCTTAGCACTCAAATCAAAAACAGGAGTAGTTGTATCTCCCGAAGGTTTAATTCCCGATATACCATTTGAGATAGCGGTTTTTGCATCCCCTCCACCAGGAGGAATAACACCGTTAAGGATAAGTAATAAAATAATCAGAATTGCAAAAGCAACAACTCCTGCAATCAATAATTCAAAAACACTAAAAGCCTGCCCCTTTTGATTAACCACTAAATCACCTGCAATACAAACGACGAGGCAGTATTTAAACTTAAGCAATTAAGTAGTGAAAATGCCCCAAACAAAAAGACTCATTCAAATTAAGTTAAAACTGAAAGATTACTTCAAATTTAATCCTTCCTTTAATGTTTCATAAGCATGCCACATTATACAGGTTGCACACAGAGGATTATAATCTTCGCACTTTTTACCAAAATTTTTCTTAAGTTCTTTCTCAACTAGTTTCAAGGCCTTCATTTTAATCTTTCCCTTAATATTTTTGTACTTGGCAATTTATCAAAATCATTATCGGCTGTAACAAGTATTGAATTTGTTTCTTCTGCACCAGTGTAGATAAAACTATCCACTGTGTGCAAAGAATATTTTTCAGAATTTTCCACAGCTTTTAATACAGTTTCTTTTGTGATATTAATTACTATACTATTTTCTTCTATGAACAGAATTGCTTTTTGAGGTTCTTTTCCAAGCTTCTTAATTTTCTTGTAAACTTCATATATTGTCAAAATTGAAGTAAATAAAGTGTTTTCTTGTGACTCAATTATTGCTTTTGTTTCGGGCATGTTTCCAAGCAAGTATCCGAGCCATGCACTGGAGTCAATAAAGAAATTAGTTTCGGTCATTTTTATCACGCAAGCCAGCCATCATTTCTTCAACAGAAATCTTTTTTTTAGCAAACTTCCCAAATCCTGACTCAGTTTTTCTTTTTACAAGAGTTTGTATTACTTCGTCATAGGTTTTTGAACCAAAAGTATGTTTTAGCTCATTAAGCAAATCTTTTGTTAGTTTCTCAACCTGAATAGTAGATGTTTCCATTTAATACCACCAATAAACTATAGCGCTATAGTTATTATAAGGTTATTGTTTTACACAAATTCAATAGAGCTAGTTTTGCTCTATTACCTTATTCTGTTGTTTTGACCACTTTTTGTTGGGAGTCTTTTTTAGCCACTGCACATATTGTTTTAGGAATTCTAGCCTTGATTCCTTATTTCGCTTAATATCCCTATCCAATTCTTTTAAATCGATTTTTGGAAAATTGCTCATAATAATTCACTCTAGTTTTTTTATTAGCTTTGTCACATTAAGCTTTTCTGCAAACTTATTAAAAAGTGCTCTATCGAGATGTTGTTTGAATACTTGCCATAAATGAGTGGCATCTTCAAGATCTTTTTCGGAACCCAGATATAGCTTGTATGCTATTTGCGGTTCAATCTTTGAGGTATTCAAAACCATATTATTCAAAACAACCTTTATCTTATTGTTTAGAGAATATTTGCTCAATTCTTCAGTCGGAAATTTCAGCTCAAAGTTTGGCATGAATTCCCCTTTTTCTGCGAATCTTATGCTTGTTTTATCCCGTAAGAAGTTTTCATAAGCTTCTTTTGAATCAGAAGTATTTATGCACTCAAATCCATTCGCATTAAATGCAGTCCATAACTCATTAAACTTTCCCAAAGACATTTCTTCTATAAACAAATCAACATCTTCTGTCCCTCGACTTCTCCCAAAAAGAATAGCAATATAACCCGAGATTATAACATAATCTACTTTCTCTTTATCTAGAACTTTTACAAATTTTAGAACTAACTTATCCAAATTAGACAATTCTCGGTCGAAAACAATTTCATTTCCTTTGAAATCAAATTCCATAAAATAACTTTAATTAATTGTTAATAAAAAGGATTCGCAAGTATCGTGCCGGCCAAAAACAGTAAAATACTAAATAAGAGTTATTTTATTTCGCTTCCAAATGAAATAACACAATTAATGCAACAGGATTCTTGGGGATCTCTTATGTTGCAACTATCCCCTGAAGTACACTTTGCATATACTCTTGTTTGTAGTGCGTGTTTGAATGTTACTTGTTTTGAATCAATTATTTCAATTGAGGAGTAATTTGTTTGAAAGCTAAAGCACTTTGCAGGGTAGTTCATCCAGTCTTGCAAATCATCTGTTGCAATTGCATTCCCTTGAGCAAATGATAATGTTTTGGAAGCAATAATTGATCCGTCTGGAGAATTAACTGCTGATTCTACCAGGGTACGAAAATCTGCCCAAGATTGAGCAATTGTTTGGTCATTAAAATAAGAAATAGAAGAAATTATTATTACAAGTATTACTAGCCCAACTACTGAGTCAACCATTATTCGAAAAACTGCTTCTGATTGGGCTTTAGTTTCAGCAAGTAACTTTTTTTCCGTAATCTTTTTCCCTACCATATAACTCACTTTTTTAATTTCACTTTATCCCTACTGCAATTTACTTCACCTAACATTTACATTACTGCTCCAATCGCCATATTTGCAGCAATTGTTGTAATTAAATAAATTGCAACTGCAATTGGAAGAGATTTAGCTAAATTTAATCTAAACAACAATTCATTATCTTCACGAACTTTTGTTGTGAAATAAGTCAAAATAACAACAACTAGTATTACATAAATTCCGATTATTAGCAAGTACTCTGCAGGGGTTGCAAATGTTTTGAATGATTGAATACTTACTTTGAATAAATCCATTTGTAATCCACTAGCTGCTCCGCCTGCAATACTTCCAACATCAGGAGCCGCTGAAGGGTCCATTGAGGGAGAAGCAACAACTGAGGATAGGGTCATTACAACTACTTTTTGAAGCGCGGTAGTTATCCCTAGCACCATTGGGGCAATAAAAAGAGCCATTGTTTGCATAGTAGTTGTAACATCTGAAACCATTTCTTTTAGAGATTTGTTTACTTTATCCATGTTCTCCATTTGAAGAGAAAGAGACATTAGGGTTCTTGCGGCAACCTCAACTCCTAAACTCACGGAGTCAACTAGAAGTCTCATTGCGGTAGTTAGTAGTTTTGAAGGAACTCCTTTCATTGAGCCATACATTGGATCAAATACTGCGTTCTCTAAGGGCATACCCATTAATTCAATATTCTCAATTGTTTTCCCAAAAATTCTTTTACTAATTAATAAGTTAGGCAAAAAGTCTTTCGCTTGTTTTAGTGCATTTTCAACAGGTTTGTTTTCACCCATTCTTGAAGCAATCATGTACATGGATTCTTTGAACTCATCTTCCATTTGCATTATTTGTAATTGAGCTTCTCTCTTGTAAATGCTACTATAATAAATAAACAAACAACCGGCTAGAACTAATGAAAATAGTACTCCTGAAATGAAAAGATACTTTGTTGGGTCATTACTTGGTTTGCTAATTATTTTTAGTTTTTCACTAAAAACCATGTCATCAGCAGTTTTTGGATCATACCCTTGTTTAATCAAATCATCATAATAAGACCCTTTGTTTTTGCTATCAAATATTTGGATTACATAAAGATCTATCCAAACTTTTCCGTAATAATCTACCCCTCTTTCTTTGAACACATCTGCCAAGGATTTATCAGCAGGAATTATTTGAAAACCATCTACTATTGTTCCATCTTCTTCTTTTGGGAACAAAAGTTTTGGGGGAAAACCTTCCATTGAAAGGAAAAGCGAAGAAACTACCCCTACCACAATAATAAGTATACAAAAAACTCTTACATCCATTACTCCGCCCCTAAATTTCATAGTTCCTTTTCTAGGAAGTCCGGCAAAATTATCATTAATTTGAGGGGGCTCATAAGTTGGAGGTCTTTTCTTTACTACTCCTTTTGCAAAACTATAAGCAAGGAAAGGAATCATAAAAACATAAATAAAAACTAGAACAGGGGTTGTTGCAAAGGGAAGGTTTGAGAAAGCTGAACCCACTGGAAGAATTATTACTAAAAGTAGGGGAAGGAGTACTCCAATATAGAAGAGCATTACTGAGGGTTGGTTTAGTGAGCGAGCATAATCCCCCATCTTGTCTTTAACACTATCAAGCACTTCCATCATTGTTTTGTCTAATATTTGGTAACGCTTTGATTCGCTAGGCTCCATTACACTTGCCCTTATTTTCATTAAAGCTTCTTTTAATTCAACAGAATATTTTCCCCACCTTATTGCCATTGCATCAAGCCCTTCACTAATTGAAGAATAAACTCCTATTTGAAAATCCCAAATTAATCGCTTAAAATCATCAGCAACTTTTCCCCTACCATGTTTCGCAGAAAACTCAATTGATTTTTCTAAATTAGGAACAAGTTTCATTGACATTATTAAATAGCCAACCATTTCAGGAACATAAGTTAGCGCTCGAGTTCTTTCATCCTCTCCAACCCCTATTGGATAATTATAAATCATGTACGCAACTGCAGCAACAATTGCAAAAAGAACTATTGCAATTACAAAAAAAACCATTAATGCTGAATCAGCAAACATTGGCGTATCAACAATCAAACCTAACCCAATCGGAACTAACCCTAAATCAATTCTGTACCCTACAAAACCAACTATTATTAACAAAATTACTACCGGAATTAATCCTACAATAAAAGTTCCTTTTACTGCAGCCATGTGTTCTTCTGCATTTAAGTGCCAACCCAAAAACTCAACTGCTTCCTTATACTTTTCAGGAAAAATTGCACCTTTACTTATACCAGGAAATTGTTTATTCATTTTTTTACAATAAATAACATAATCAGGATCTTTTTCAACTACATTTTTTGTTTCACCCTCAAAAGTTTCCCCCATTGAGTTTATTCCTCGATAAATTTCTCCAGGAGTAGCTTCGTAAAAACTTTTTTTTTGCAGAGGCAAAACAACACCCAAAATCTAATCTATAGACTTGCAAATAATACAATAAAGAACTATAAAAAGCAAACTATTGGGTTTGGTTTACAAATTAATTCAACAAAAAAGTATTCTCTAACCTAGGGCCACATAATCTTTTATTCTACCCACGCTCTTACTTATTCATGCAAAGAAAGTTTTCAAGAATTGCTGGTTTAGGCGAAGGAAAGCGTTTAAAAAAATCTGTTGATTTAGCACTAAGACACCCTAGAACAGAAGTTGTTGCGATTGAAAAAGCTGAAGCTAGCCAATTAGACCACTTCAAATACTTACGAGAGCTTGGAGCTAAAACAAAACCAAATAATCTGACAATTAAATCAGGGATTGCAGCAGAAAAATATTTGGCTGGTGAAAGACCAAATAGCTTTAATCATTTATATGCCCATTTCTTAACTCAACACTTAGCTTACTCAACTAGACAGCAATTATTTAAACAAGCTTGGAGAACACTAAAACCAGGAGCAAAATTTATGGTGATAGAGTTTGGAGCCCATAAAAAAACACTTGAAATTGAACTAAGAAATACCGGGTTTGGCGTTAGTGCAAGAAGAATTACTTCTGAAGAATTACTTAAATTAGATACTGATAATGCCTATAACAATGCAATGTCCTCTCTCGAGCTCAAAAATATGGTTGATACACTAAAGACCTTATCACCCATACAAAGAACTGCGCTACTAGCACGAATTACTAAAGGAAAAGCAACTACTATTGAAGAATTAAAAAAACTGAATCTGGAAGAAGTAAGAGAACTTCACACAGCCCTTTTTACAAAATATAATGGCCCTAACCCTCCACAAGAAGCAAAAAACTCCCACAAATTAGTCTTACAATCACTGAAGGGAGATTTACTCTATGAAAAACCTTTTGTGGTAATCACAGCAAGAAAACCAAGAGTGAGGTATCTTTAGCAAAACCAAAAACCCATTCTAAAAGAAACATTTTTATTGAACAGTTCTAATAGTATAACTTAGAAAAATACAAACTAAATTAAGTGTGTTTAAATTATGCCCCAAATACCAGACAATATTGTTCATGGGCGTATTGCTCGGGCTATTTCAGAAAACATTCCACTTGATGTGGAGTATTGGAAACTAAGTCGAAAAAAAGCAGGTAGTGCAGAACTAAGTTTGTATTCTTTGTATTCAACTGCATATAGACGAGTGTCTAATGGAAAACATTTTTTTGGATGCGGTTCTTGGTATGAGTACTTACGAACTTTTCAAAATGTTAATTCTTTGAGTCCAAATAATTTACCTAATGAAAGAATCAGTTCTATGATAACACAACAGACAGAAAGGCTACTCAAAGCAGGGGATTTTTCCAAATTGAGTTCTAAGCAGTGGCAGACAGCAAAACAACCGGTTACTTCTAGCGGCCAGAGTTTAGCAGCACTTAATGCAATAGCACAAGCAAGAAAAATTGGGGGAAAAACTTTTTTGAGTTTTGGCAACTGGAGAAGTTATCTTATTAGTCTTGTACCGGATGTTGCAAAAGCTATGCCCCTTTACAACTACCACCGGAGAAGGGCTACAGTTACTGCTGAACAAATCAATGCTGAATTTAGAAAAGCAATTAAAGCAGGTTTATCTTTAAGACCAGTTGATTGGAGAGAACACCCGACTAGTAGCAGAAGCAAAATTAAACCAGAATATGCTGCGCTCTCCAGAGCAAGAAGCACTCTTGATTCAAGAAGATACTTAGGACACGACAGCTACCCCAAATATCTAAAAAATGAACATGGATTTAAATTACCAAAAACTTATTTGAGAAGAAGAGCAAGGTAACCAAAAAAACTAAATTGAACCTAATTTAACAAAACAACAAAAAATTTAAGTTACTCAAGTTTACTTTTCGTAACTCTTCTGTAACTTGTCTAGCGCATCAGCTATTTTTTTTGTTTCTTCTTCAACCATTTTTTTTGTCCAAGCATTAAAGGATTCTTTTAAGGATTCTCTTTGTTCACTTGAGGGAGAAGGATTTATTTTATAAACTAAACCATCGCGGTGAATAAACCCTAAATCAATTATTCGGTTTAAGTGGTAGCGAATTAGTTTCTCACTCATTTCAACACTATTTTTTTCCAAAATAAAGGATTTGATTTCAAGAGTTGTAGGAGATTGTTTCTTTGTAAATAGACAAGTGAAGAGTGCATCAAAAACCAAGAAACCCTTATCCCTTGTTTCTTTTGGAGAAATTAGGCCTAGTGAAAGACAACACCAACGCAAAAGAGATTTTTTTGTTAAAGTAACTGAAGCTGGGAGATCAATTTGCCTTAGAATAATTTCTTTTCTAATCAGCTCTGCTTCTGGAATTACTTCACCCACTCCTAATCACCCTTACAAAATAAAAAGAAAAACTCTTTTTCCTACACAATTGTTGTATTAAGTTGTATTTAAAGATTTAGGGAAAAAAAGGATCTTGATTAACAAGTCATAACTTTCTTGCGAGCCTAGTTAGTTTTTTAGCAGCAGTTTTTCCTCTTCCAGTCAATATTGGATAACCTCTTTCCTTTGCTGCCTTTTTTTGTAGTTCTGTTGAATAACCCCACTTTGCAAGTACTGCTCTCCCAACTTTTTCAGTGGCTCTAGCAACCTGTTCAATTGAGTCATCAATTAAAAGCGGTTTTCTCCCAGTTCTTTTTTCAATTTCTGCGAGTTGTTTTGTTTTGTCTCCAGAGAATTCCTTGCTAAGTATTCTTTCCCGAGGTACATTCAACCCCATTGTTTTTAGTAATGCTAATACGGATGCGAGATCTTTTGTGGTTGCGATGTAAACTAAATTTCTCTTTGAAACTCTCCTAAAAAGATTTACTGCGCCTTTGTATTGTTTCTGAAGAGCGGCCCACTCTTTTGGATGGGTTGTTTGCATTTCTTTTCGATGGGCAACAAATCTATCCAAAAATGCTTTGTGAAAACTAGCATCTCTTTTGCATTCCTCACTAAATTGCGCCTCAGTTAGTTTATCAAAATTAATTCCAGGATGCTGTTTTATCAGTCTCAATACCGTGTAATACTCCCCAAGTTGCGTAACAAGATTTCTTCCGGCCAAAAACTTTTCCTTTAATTTTTCTTTATCAGGGAACACAAATCCAAATTCAGCTCCAGCCTTCACTGCTTGGGTAAAGCTCTCCAAAGCAGTATTGTATATCACACCATCAAAGTCGAAAGCAACTATATTTTTTAATTTTTTTGACTTAGACATAGTTTAGATTATAATCAGGGTTGTATATATATGCTGTGCATCAACAACAATACAAGCTACTTTAGAAACTGATTTATATTCTTTGCAACACACAAAACACAACCAAGCGAGTGTCCCAAAAATCGCCCCTCTACATAACCCTTTCTCTTTTAGAAAAAGCTTAATAATACAGTTGGCATTTACATAAGTAATTCTTTTAGTTTAGGTGATTGAAATGATTGATTTGAGAGCAGAGTTAAATCCAATTAGAATGGTTTTGTCAAGAAGAGAACCTGTTGAATTGATGATTGAACTAAATAATAATTCTAATAAATCACAAATGATTTCTATTGAAATTTATGCTGGCGACCAACTTGCTTTTGATAAAGGTGGAAGAGTCGGAGTGCAGTCAAAGAAAATAATTGAATTCAAAGCTGGAGAAAGACTTAGAGATTATTACAATATTTTCCCTAGACCTAATGCCACCCCTAGTGCTCAAATAATTCAAGTTGTTTTAAGCGAACACTTCAATAATTCTTTCCAATACGTTCAAAGCAAAAAAGTTAAGGAACTAACTTTGAGAATAGATTAATGACTCACTTTAAGGATTGATACATTTGAAACTATTCATACCTGGCCCAGTAAGTGTCCCTTCTGAAATAATGCAGGCAATGGGAAAAGAAATGATTGGACATAGGGGAAAAGAATTTGCTGAAATTTTTGGAGAATGTTCTAGTGGCTTAAAAAAAGTTTTCCAAACAAATAACCGAGTACTAATTTCTACTAGTTCTGGAACTGGGTTAATGGAAGCAGCAATTAGAAATTGTGTTAATGATAATGTACTAATGGTTGAGTGCGGAGCTTTTGGAAAAAAATGGATTGATATTGCTAAAGCTTGTGGAAAAAGTGTGGATATACTCCATGTTGAGCCAGGTAAGGCTGTGAATAAAGAAGTACTTGCTGAAAAACTTTCTCAAAAGAAATATGAGAGTGTTTGTGTTACTCACAATGAAACTTCTACAGGGGTAGAAAATCCTATCGCAGAAATTGCCCCTTTAGTAAAAGAAAGCGGAGCATTACTTTGCGTTGATAGTGTTTCCTCTATGGGCGGAGCAAATATTCCAGTAGATACAATTGGAATAGATGTTTGTTTAACTAGTTCACAAAAATGTTTCTCCTTACCGCCAGGACTTAGTTTTGCAAGTGTAAGTGAGGCAGCTCTTGAAAAATCCAAAACTGTTAAAGCAAAAGGATATTACTTTGATTTTGTTGAACTTGCTAAAGAATATGATACAAACCAAACCCCTTACACCCCTGCTGTTGGATTAATTTTTGGGCTTAAGACACAACTAGCAACAATGCTTACTGAAGGAATGGATAATGTTTGGGCAAGACATGAAGCCATGGCTACTGAAACCCAAAAGTGGGCGCTTGGATTAGGAATGGATTTATTTGCAGAACAAGGACACAGATCAAAAACAGTTACTTGTGTTTCAAATACTAACAAAATTAATCTTGAAGAGGTAAAGAAAAAAGTTAAAGCAAAAGGGTATGTAATGGATGCAGGATACAGAAAACTAAATGATGAACTAATTGCTAAAGGATTAGCTGATACTTTGCGAATTCCTCACATGGGGAACTTAAAAGTTGAAGAACTAAAAGCATACCTTCAAGCACTTACAGAAGAAATGAAAGCACAATAAAAAAAATACTTGTAGAATATATTAAATTTCAAGATAAAAATAATTAAATTTAAGGGGTTGAGAAAATGGCAAGAGTACTTGTAACTGATCAGGTAAGCGAAACTGCTTTAGAAATAATTAGAAAAGCTGGAATTGAGCTTGATGTTAAACTTAATTTAAAAGAAGATGAACTTGCCGCACTCGCCCCAAACTATGATGGGTTTGTTATTAGGAGCGGAGTAAAAATTACTGCTAAAGTACTTGAAGCTGGAGCTACAGGAAAACTAAAAATTATTGGAAGAGCTGGAGTCGGGGTAGATAATGTTGATAAAGAAAGTGCCAAAAGTTTAGGGATAGTTGTTGAGAATACTCCTTTTGGTAACACTAATGCTGCTGCGGAGCAAACACTTGCTTTAATGATGCTTTGTGCTAGACCAAATTATTTAGCATGCAAGAGCATGAAAGAAGGAAAGTGGGATAGAAAGAGTTTTGAAGGAACTGAACTCAAAGCAAAAACGCTTGGTTTAGTTGGATTTGGTAATGTTGGAAAAAAAGTTGCAAGAGTAGCTCTCGCAATGGAAATGAACGTACTTGTATTTGATCCATTTGTCCCGGCAGAAAAACTACTTGAACTAGGGGTAAAGAAAGCAGAGATTGATGAAATAATTACTAACTCTGATTACATTACTGTTCACGTTCCACTTACTGAACAAACAAAAAACATGATTTCTGATGCACAATTTGCTAAAATGAAAAACGGAGTAAGAATACTTAATGTTGCACGAGGAGGAGTAATTAATGAAAGTGCTCTACTTAATGCACTCAATTCTGGAAAAGTTAGTGCTGCAGGTCTTGATGTTTACTCAGAAGAACCACCACTAAATAAAGAACTAATTATGCATGAGAAGGTTATTTGCACTCCCCACTTAGGTGCTTCAACACTAGAGGCACAAGAGAATGTAGGACTTGAAGTAGCAGAACAAATTACTCTTGCACTAAATAAGAACGAAGTAAAGAACTGTGTTAATGGACTTAAGGAACTAAGAAAATAAAACGAAGTGGATTTAGAAAACTAAATCCGACTTTTCAAAAAAATTAATCAGTTCTTGACCTAGTAAGTCCAAAGTACTTGTCAAGTAATTTTGCTTGGGTTGAGTTTAATTTAAACTCAAATTTTACTTCACCCTTCTCGGCGGCAAGTATTCCATTAACAATATTCACTAAGATTTGGTGTTCGCCTGAATAATTGAAAACTTCTACTCGCCCTTCCCTAGCAGCGCTAAGCACAGTCGAGACTTTAAGTGCTAGTTCCCTATTTGGACTACCATTACTTTTTGAAAGAAAATGAATTGTATTAATCATTCTTGGAGTTAAATCTGTTCCATGAAAACCAGAAACTCCTTTTGTTCCAACTCGCACTCTTCCAAACACCTGCTGTTTTTTACTTTCCTTAAGCGCTTGACTCACTCGATTTCTTAAGTTTGCAACTAATGATTGTTTTGATACAGAAGAAACAGAAACTGGTTTTTTGGGGGTTAAATTTGTTCGCATACAAAGTATATTCCATTGTAATATTTAACATTAACCCCAAAGTTAGGTCAAAACAAAATATTAAAAGCAAAAGAAACACTTGTTTATTATGAAAGAAATTGAAGTAAAAATACTTGAGATTAACAAAAAAGAGGTTGAGAAGAAACTAAAACAAATGGGAGCAAAAAAGGCTTTTGATGGGTTGATTGATGCCCAAAACTTTGATTTCCCAGACAGGAGAATAAAGAAAAAAAAGAATTTGTTGAGATTAAGAAAAATGGACAAAAAGGTTTTCTTAACATACAAAATTAAGAGTAAAGCAAAGTCCCAAGCCAAGGTTTGCGAAGAAATAGAACTAGAAGTAATGGATTTTGAAAAAATGAAACTGATTTTTGAGAACCTTGGTTTAGAAACAAAGACCAGAATAAAAAAACATCGCACTAGTTACAAATTAGGGAGTACTCACTTTGAGATTGAGCAATATTTAGGAGAATACAGTAA
Source organism: archaeon (assembly GCA_041664905.1). GTDB lineage: Archaea > Iainarchaeota > Iainarchaeia > Iainarchaeales > JAAZKV01 > JAAZKV01. The sequence goes on from JBAYJX010000008.1 coordinate 18,050, forward strand.
TGTTCCATGCTTTTTAGAAATTGAGGCCCCGAGCATAAAAGTAATAAATAAATATGCCAAAAAACTTGGGTTTAATGAGAAGGATTGTTTGAATTGGAATACTTGGGATGTAGTTGAACACTACGAAAAAGTTAAGAATTTATAGAGAGTATTAAACTTAGAAGTTGGATTTATGAAAAAGATTTGTTTGTTATTTGTTATAGGTTTGCTCCTTCTGTTTTTTGGATGCACAAATATTAGCCCAGAAGATATTGCACTAGCTAATTCACAAATCTCAAATTATCTCACCCAGCACCCAGATGCAGTTTTAAGAGTTAGCCCCTATTATGATGTAAATTATGAAATGGAAAAAGATTTTTGGGAAAAAAATTGCCCTAGTGAAATAAAAAAAGCCGATTATTACCTTGCTAGTGCTGAAGATGAAACAACAAAACTAAGAGCACTTTTTGATAGAGAACAAGTAAAGTTAAGGTGCATAATTATTGAAGAAAAAGCATCTCCCACTAAACCAATAATTAATCAAGTTACAACAAAACCAAAAACTTGTTCTTCCTTAGGAGGAACCCAGTGTACAATAGAACAACAGTGTTCAGGAAATTGGATTACTTCAACCGACTCAATAAGATGTTGTGACAAAAATTGTATTATGCCAATAAAAAAAGACCCTTGCGAAGGAGCAAAAATAGTTACTTGCAGCCCAACTGCTCAAAAATGTATTGAAGAAATGATTGCAGATGGAAAGAATTGTGGGTGCACAAAATGCGATGAACTTAGTTGTAACACGGTTAAAACAATTAATTGTGGAACAAATGAAACTTGTATTGAATCAGCTTATAGCAATGGAAAAAGTTGTGGGTGCACAAAATGCCAAAGCGTTACTTGTTCTGATAAAGGCGGACAAATTTGCAACACTGGATTTAGTTGCCAAGGAAGTATTACTAGTGCTGCAGATACAACCCACTGTTGTGTTGGAGTTTGTTACAAAGTAGATGTCACTTACAAAGATGCAAATTCTTCGGATACAAACTAACTTAATTAAACGCTATCTATTCAAACAATTCTTTTTCTTTTGTCGGCAAAATGGTTTGCAAATAGTTAAAAGCCCAAAAGTCCCTTTCTTGTTATGAAAGTTTATTTTCCTTATGACAAAGTTCGTGCAGAACAACAAGAACTTGTTTCTGATATTGGGGAAGCGGTTACTCTTGGAAAGATTGTTCTTGCCCATGCCCCTACGGGCTTAGGAAAAACTGTTTCTAGTTTAGCTCCGGCACTAAGTTATGCTCTTGAAAATAACAAAAAAGTGTTCTTTCTCACCCCAAAAATTTCCCAACACGAAATAGTCCTCCAAACAGCTAATTTGATGAACAAAAAATTTACTCTAGGAATTAAAACAATTGATCTTGTGGGAAGAAAACAAATGTGTATTGAACCGTTTATTTCAAAAACAGGAGCTGGGTTTTATGAGGCTTGTGCCAAAAGAAAAAAAGACAAGACTTGTAGATTCTACACTAACACAAAAGGATATACTCCAAAGCAAAAAGCAATTGCAATAAAACTGAAAAGAAATATTTTACAAGAATACAACAACCCATACTTATACATAAAGGAGCAGTGTATGTTTTCTGATCTCTGCCCTTACGAAATTACAATTGAAATGATAAAAAATGCTGATCTTATTGTTGGGGATTACTCCCACTTGTTTAATGAAGATATTCGCGAAAATATTCTGGGACAATCGGGAATAAAACTAGAAGATATAATTTTGGTTGTTGATGAAGCCCATAACCTGCCAGAGAGATTAAGAGATATGATGTCAATTAGTTTTGATTTAAACGGACTTGACAAAGCTATTAAGGAAGCAAAAAACATCTCCTCTTTTGAAGTTGAATTTGTGCTAAAAGATATTGAAAAGAGATTATTAATCTAGGGAAGAAGCTTTCTTTAGAGAAAAACGAAGCAACTCTCAACCCAACAGAAATTGAGTTTTTCAAAAAGATTGCAAAACAAAGCATGGAGGTAATTGAAGAAGCCGCCGATAAGTTTATGATAAAAAATAAAACAGAGAACTCGTTCTTGTTAGCACTAAATGAATTTCTTTACGAACTCTTAAAAGAAAAAAATCACACTTTTTATGTAATTGAAAGAAAGAATGCACTTGGAATTGGAGTTTACCCACTTGATCCAGCAGAGATATCAACTGATATTTTGGGCAAAGTTCATTCAACAATCTTAATGTCAGGAACATTACTCCCACTTCAAATGTATTCAGACATACTGGGAATTAGTCAACTTGAAATTGAAGGCAAAAAGCAAATTACAGAGCAAGAAAAAACGGATGAGTTAACCGCGCTACATAACAGAGGTTTTGCTGTGAGCGCTCACGAGTTACACGAGCAACAAAAAGGGATGACAAAACATAACCCTAGTTCCAAGGTATTATTAAAAGAGTACAAAAGCCCTTTTGCAAAAGAAAATAGACTAAATCTTTTTGTTGGCAACATAACAACCAAATACACTTCAAGAAATTCTGAGCAATACAACTTAATTGCCCAAAGCATTGACAAAATTGTTTCAAAGGTTCCCGGGAACACAATTGTTTTCTTCCCCTCTTTTGAAACCATGCAAAGCATTTCACATTTACTCTCTACCCGAAGACAAATCTTAAAACAAGAACGAGAAATGAGTCAAGATCAGAAAACCAAACTTGTAAATGATTTCAAGTTGCTTGGTTCTAGATTTGGAGGAGTACTCTTAGCTGTTAGCGGAGGAAGCATTGCTGAAGGACTTGATTTTCCAGGAGATTACCTTTCCTGCGCAATAATTGTGGGAGTACCATTTGGAAAAATGAATATTTACACTAACGCACTCATTAACTTTTATGAGCAAAAATTCCACAAAGGATGGGAATATGCATATAACGGAGTTGCAATTACTCGAGCAATGCAGGCCGCAGGAAGAGTAATTCGAACAGAAACTGACAGAGGAGTGTGTGTGTTTATGGATGAAAGGTTTGAAGAAAACAGATTTAGAACCTATTACCCAAAAGATTTTGAAGCGAAAAAAACTCTTGCCCCTGAAAAAGAAGTTGAAGAGTTTTTTAAACTTAAATGAAACAAAAACCTCGCTCGCTAAAAAACTAAATAACTAACCCCCTCAACCAACTACTTCTTCGACATAACACGTTTTGTTTGTTTTCTTTGAAGGGTTTTCATTTTTTGTTTAAGTTCATCCACATTCTTTTTTTGGTAATTAATTTCCTGTTGCATTGTGGCTAAAAAGTTCTCATACCTCCACAAAAGCGCTTTGACATCTTTAATAGGCAAACAAATAACATCTTTTTTCATTTTTATCACTCCATTTAAGTCATAATTTCTTACACCAACAGTTTTTATAACAAATAGTCCTAAACTACTGCAGGTATCTAAAGCCCAATCAGCGAAACTTCAAACAACACATACAAGGGCAATGCGACTAACCCCGAGCTCAAAATATCAGGAGTGGGAACAATAACGGCCGCAACAAAAAAAATAATAAAAAATATAATTCCCCGCGATTCTCTTAATTTTTTTGCCTCAATAAATCCGAGTGTAATAAGCCCCCTCAAAACTAAAGGTAATTCAAAACAAATCCCTATTAGTACGCTCATTACAACTAAATTGCTTATCACGCTAAACAAATTGAAAAAGTTTTCAATTCCCATAGAAGAGTTGGTTTCTATAAAAAAAGGCATGAGTATTTGAGTATACAACAAAAACCCGAATAATGTTCCAAAAACAAATAAAAAACTGGCAGGTAACAAAGACCATAATAAAAAATTTTTTTCCTTTTTATACAACGCATCCTTTAGATACAAAACCCCAAATGCCGAAAAAGTAAATCCCAATAGGCCGATTGAAACCCCCAACCCCAAGTACATTAATATGATGAATCCGTCTGTAGGACTGGTTGCTATAAATTTAATGCCCGCAGGCAAAAAAGAAAGAAGAGCATGATACAATGGCTCTGCAACAAACGCACCAATAATCAAACAGACAACGCTTATTGCAATGAACCATTTAACTAAATTCAAATTTATCACGCTTTCTTTGTTGGTTTTGAAGCTTCTGCCTTAATTTCTTTTCCGAGCGAAAGCCACTCTTTTATTTTATTCCTGCCGAAAAAGAATACTATTGCCCCTATTATAATCAAGACTACTACTTCCTGTACTCCTATTCCAAATGGCATAAAGCCACCTCCTAAATGTAAATTAACAAAATTTTAAACAAAATCTAATTGCAAAACCACATCAATATAGGTAAAAAAGGTTAATATAATCTTACCCCCACAACCTTTTTAACAAAAGCAATCTCAACTCCGCTAATTTTCTTAGCTGAACCAAATAAAACCCCTTCTATTTTTTTTATGTTTGGAGTAACAGTCCCCGTTTCATTTGCAACAAAAGGTTGACCCAAAAAAGAAACATCCATTCCCGCCAAGGTAACTGCACTAGTTGCTGAAACATAAACAAATGGTTGACCCAAAAAAGAAACATCCATTGACTTTAGCGAAGTTGGATTCGGCAAAGTCATGGTTTACCACCCTTTAGTTTTTCTTTCAAATCCTTAACCGACACATCTTTCACCAAATCTAATTTTTCCTTATTGTCAACTAGGCCTTGTAAATCTACGGTCGACAAGTCTTTTACCAAATCCAATTTTTGCTCACTATCCCCCTTTTTTTGAGATTCTAATAGGTGTGCTTCTTGTTCAAGGACAACATTAGCCAAGTATTTATCAGTCTCAACAAGAGCCTCCGCTTCAGTAGGTTCTTTTTGGAATTTTAGAAATATTGCTGACCCGTCATCAAGCAGCACTCTAACTCGCCACTTTTTTGCAACATCTTCAAATTTTTCAACTATTTTTACCAATCTTTCAACTCCATTACACTTGTGCTATTGTCATATCATCAACATAAACTGCTTGTGTTGCAGCATTTGCAACCCAATATGCCCAGACTTCAATTTCTACTACCCCCACTTCAGTAGGAGTAAATTGAAGAGTTAGTTCTTCGTAATCGGCATCATTAGCTTTAGTTGCGGTAACATCCTCTATAACTCCTGCTATTTGCCCGCCACTACAAACAAGTTTTGCCCCAATGTCTGTTGCATGAGATTTTTTTACCCAAGTTTTTACCACAACTTGAGAATTTGCATTACAAGCAACTTTTGCAATTGAAAGAGTTAAAGGATAATTTGAATTTCGATTAACACTTGTTGGAGATAATTTCCAAGCTATTCCGCTAGCAGTGTGCCTATTTGTAATATCTGAGTTTATTGTTCCCCCATCTGTATAAATCCAATGATTGTTTACATCTCCGTCTAAACCGTTTAAGAAAACTTTTCCATTTGCATAATTTAAAGCTCCAGTTACTTCTGTGGATTCAGAGATTGAAGCATGATTGACATAATTTTGCCCTGCATAATTATAAATTGCTGCAACTGTGCTTCCAGTTGTAGTGATTTGTCCAATATAGTTTTGGTCTGCCCCAGTTTCAAATGCCAAAGCGTAGTTTACACTATTATCGCAACTTCCAACATAGTTTATTCTGTTTCCCATTGCCGCATTAAATTTAATAGCCGTATTAAAACTATTGTCTATCGTTCCAATACTTTTAATTAAATTGTTGTGAGATTCACTACTAAAATAGATTGGATAGTTTACACCTGCCCCCTTGGAGTTGTAATCCATAGTCGTAATTTCATCAACAATATTTGAGTGTGAACCGTAAAAAGAAAAAGCGTAATAATATATTCGAGATAAATTTGTAATTGTTCCAAAGTGATTGTTGTTAGCGTTTGTTGAGAGTTGGATACCATACGCACTTTCGCTTAAGTCAGTGATTGTTGTAAATTCATTGTTTAAGCAAGTCAGGAGATAAACAGCATACGAACCATTTCCTCTAGCATTGGTTATTTCGGTAAAGGTGTTATTATCGCTTCCAGCCTGCAAAACAATTAGTTCAATAACTCCTGTACCACCAGCATTACCGTTGTGATGTTTTACTAGAGTAAAAGTGTTGTTATCTCCAGTAAGAGAAATTGTAACACCATAATTATTACAAAGACCACCAATAGTTCCAACTGTGCTATCAGACATTATTAAAGACATTCCTTGAACATTGCAGTTTGCCATTAAAATATTTTGGAAATCATAATGACTACCTGCTGTTGCTAGAACTGTATGATATTGATAACGATAAGCACTTATTCGGTTGACTGTTATATAGCTTTTTGAAGTTCCAATTAAACAATAGCCCAAACTGTTGACGCCATTAAAGATAGTTTCCCCATCTTGACTTCCAGTTGCAATATTATATCCGCCTTGATATTGGACATTTGCATTGGCATTTCCAGATTGATTAAAGACACCAATTTGCGAAGCGGCAGCCACCGCAAGAGTAGTTGTTAGTCCTTCTCGTTTATAAACAGTTGCCGAACCACCAGTCCCCCAATAACCTTTAAATTGATAATAAAAAGTAGTATCTAAAGCAGAACTTCCGTTATCAATTAAAATAACTTTATCTGCGACTGCTCCGTTTCCAGTTATTGCTTGAATCGCATACCAAGTTTCTGTAATTCCTTGAGCTGTTGATTCTTTAGAAATAAGACTTGAAAGAGTGACGCTATCTGCCGAAGTCGTATTTTTACAAGCGATGAAATGGTCAAAATTTAGTGTTTTTGAAGCAAAAGCCGCAGTCGCATAGATGGCAATTCCATTTACGGTTGCACTTAGATTAGAACCCTTGTTGACAGTATAAGTATGCCAATAACCTGCAACAGGTATAGCTGGAACATCAAAACTTTCAACTTCATTAGTACAATTTGTATCAGAATATAGCTTAACTTGAAGTTGACCAGCAGTAATTGTTATTCCTGTATTTGTAAAAGCGTGAAAAGAAATCTGTTGATAACCAGACAAATCTAATTGAGCAGGTAAGGCAAACTTAGCAATAATGCCAGCCCCAGCGTGTCCAGCTGCTGTAATAATCCTAAGTGAAGCCGCACCGTTTCTAAAAGCGGTAGTGAAAGCATTAGCTGAAGTTACGTTAGTTCCAGCCGTCCAATTAGATTCGCACTCTTCAATCGTCTTTGTAACTGCTGTGGTCAAAACAATTGAACGATGAGTTAAATAAACGATTGAGCCTGTTGCTCCTCCGTTGCCACCGCCCGTTCCAGTAGAACCCTCCAACTCAAAAGTATTATCAGTTTTATTCGCAACTCTCCAAGTCCCGTTGGCATTAGTATTTGTAGTGTGACCCCAAATTCTTACAATATCCCCATTAACAAGTCCATGAGCAGCTTTTGTAATAACAATTGGACTTGCATTGGTCGAAGAGGTAATTGCAATAGCTGCAGGAATAATTCCATTTTTATCTTGTGCTAATCTTCCCCAAACGCCAGTTTGTCCTAAAGATGTTGGGTCTGGAGATTTTGCATACCTAATGATTGAACCTACTTCTAATCTAGCAGCACTTGCACCAGTAGCGGTGGTCTTCCAAGAACATCTTGAAAAGTCACCACCAATATCGCAAGTTCCGCTTCCTGTTCCACCCGTAAGAGTTTCTGCTACAAAAGTTCCGCTTGGTAGCCAAGAATAAAGATAACCCGCTCTTAAACTATTCCACTCATACTCGTCAACAAAAGTTGTTGTGACTGCGGTCTTTCCACTTGTACTCCCAGTCATAGTTTCGCCAGCAATAGGGGCTGTACCTGAAGAATTTGTGTAGGCTACTCGGTAAAATCCCATTGCCGTATCGGTTGTAGTATCGTCTCCATTAGTGATATCAATATAAAAAGTCAGATTATTATTGAGAGTGTAATTGACTCCACTTACATTTGAAACTAACGCGTTAATCGGTGCATTTACTGTCACCCCTCCAGAAAAAGTTATATCCTTAAGCGAACAAGAAAATAGGTTTACTGTGCTAGAGGGTATAGAAATTGTAGCGGTGGTTCCAGCAGCAGAAGATTGATTGGTTATAAAAGCAACATTATTTCTATAGGAGTATATTTTTCCAGTCAGAGTTGTTGTAACTGAAGCTGGAAAAACAACTGTTTTTGCGGCTGTTGGATTAACTATGATGTCTTTGAAAGTATTTGCTCCAGAAATAGTAAAAGTCCCAGCTGCCCCCTTAATCCGTATTGTCATTCCATTCCAGTCAGCACTATTTCCTGCAAGAGTTGGCGAAGCACCAGTAAAATCTACGATGGCAGTATTAGCAGTAATTGTTAGATTTGAACCAGCGTATGAAAAACAAGTTGCCCCAGTTTGTGTAATAGTTAAATTTGCAGCCCCGAAAGTAATTGTCCTAGCATTTGTTCCAGTAGTGCTTAAATAACCAAGAGTTGCAGTAACTCCATTAAAGTCAACTGTGCCGTTAGTTATGGTAAATCCAGTTGCTGCTGTTGTCGCAGTAAATCCATTAAGTAATTGGTAGGATGCAGTGTTATTATAAATTTGATTTCCGATTGTTTTTCCACCATAATCTATTGTGTGTGTTCCTGCTCCACTCGAAGTAAAAGTAATTGCAGCAGTTGCTCCAGAAACGTTATATGTTCCTGCTAAGACTAAAGCTATTCCACTTGCTGGGGCAGTTGAATCCCCAATAGTTAAAGTAAAACCATTATGAGTTATTGTATTGGCATACCCAGTTGCATCAAAAGCACGACAAGCCGCTGCTGCATTTATTGTTAATTGACCTGAACCAGCCACTAAGTAAACTTGGTCTGCGGCGGTTGGAACTGCAACTGTTTCTCCTCCGCCAGGAGAAGATTCCCAGGTGCCTGCAGCATTCCAGTTTCCTCCTCCAACTCTTACATATCTGTCAGCCATTTAATCAAATCCATCTAAACATGTTCTACTTGTACTAATTGAGGAGTAAAATAAATTCTATCAGCATGAGTTGCTACCCCAATTATTTGTATCACATCATCTGTTCCGCTTGGTGCGCTTTGAGTTAAAGTATTTGTTGTTGTTCCAGTTGTACTTAAATAAATTAATCCACCAACTGTCCATGCCCAAGAATCATTTCTTGCAATCCCACACAACAAATAAGTTCCTGCTCCACTTGCACTAATTGTTGCATCAGCACACATCACTATTGCACTTGCTGTGGCTATTGCATCAGCATCACCAAGTTGAGCTTCTCCACTAGAATTAATAAAACAAACATCTCCAAAAGATTGAGTTTCATGTGCTGTTAAATTTATTGTTATTCCTGAAACGGTTTGGTTAACACTCGGAGTAGCTGTTAAGTTTAAAGCATTTGTAGCAATTTTTGTTATTGTTCCGGATTCATCTCTGTGATATATTGAAGCGGCATTAGCAATAGCACTTAACCCAATCAATCCTACTCCAATTGCTCCGGCAGTAAATATTCCTTTTTTTAATTTATCACGCTTCTCAGCATTAATTTTGTCTTCTTCTAACATGTGTATCCCGCCAAGTAACCCATTACTATATTTCCATCAGTGCAATACATTGTTCCATAGTTGTGATTAGCATCAGCCCAAATCACATTTGCATAAATTTTATTCACATCAGTAATATTTTTGTTTGCCATGTTTAAATCGCTAGTAGCTAAACCAACCCAACCACCAGGGCCCCCACCACCAGTAATATTCAAATCACTTATTTTGTAACAAGTTGTAGAATCACACAAATTATTTCCACTAGCTTTTAAGTTTTGGGTTGAATTCAAATCAATTTGCCAAACACCACCCCCATTAGTCCAACCTTTAGTTTCAGTATTAGTATCAGTTCCGCCAGTTGAACCTAGTGGAGCATATCTTAAATCGCCCCAAGCATTAATATCAGTTCTAAATGCAAATAAAGTATTAGAGTCGAGTTTAGTGTAATAATTAGTTAAATTTGAGTCCCCAACTTTGACATAATCTGGATTTGAAGTATTTGTTCCAAGCAACGCTAATACATTTGAATAAGTTTGGAAATTAGAATCGTTTGTTAATAAACTAACATTCATTCCGTTTCGCAAAATAGTTCCTGAATCAATCAAAGTATTCAAATCAACTTGCTTAACATACCATGCATTTCCATCTACTTCCAAAACATAATTTCCTTTCAACTGGTAAGTTGCTTTCATATTTGAATCAAAAGTAGTCCAACTAGTTTGCCAATTAGTATCAACAGAACCAGATGAACCTATTGGCGCATACCTTAAATCTCCCCAAGAGTTAACATCAGACTTCAAAGGATAAGTTGCTTTGAGGTTTGCATCAAGAGTAATCCAACTTGTTTGCCAATTAGTGTCAGCGTAATCGGTTTTTAATAAATACAAAGCAAAATTAGTATCAATTTCAGATTTAGTGTAATACAATGCAGAGTGATCGTGCCCAAGCAAAGAATATCTTGTATCCCCTAACGTATTAAAATCTGTTAACTTTATCCACCTTGAATCTCCTAAAGAATTATAATTTGTGTTTAATACAAACCAAGAATTTACATCAGAAACATAAGCTACTAATGGACATGCCCCATATAACGCACAATTAGTATCTGTTATTGAGTTTGATGAAGAAGTTATATTCAAATCATTAATTGAGTAACAAACTGAACCATTGCACAATTGGTTTGAAGTGCTTCTTAGTGCGCCAGAAGTGTTTACATCCCCCGTTGCATTAATTCCAATTACATTCAAGTTTCCGAGTATTGTTTGAGTTACTGTAAAAATATTATCAAGCGTGTTGTAAGCCAAGTTACTTGGTATCCCAACCATATTAGCCCAATAAACAATATCATCTGTTAAGTTACAAAAAACAGTTCCACAGTTCCCTGTTTGAGAAGTTCCTATTTGGAGAGCAAAGGAAGAACTAAATAAAAATAGTAAAGTTATCAAAAAAATTATTGAACGAAGAAAAAACTTGGGAGCAAAATTAACTTTTTGATTCATCTTCTTAACCCCCCCGAATTTGAATTAAACTTTTTAACAATAACAAAACCAATTAATCCAATTATTGCCAAGATTAAAATTATTGGGGAAAAATTACTTGCTGCCCCAAATAAACCATTTAAATCAAAAGCACTAGAGATTTTTGAACTCTTTTCAAGTTCATCACTTTGAACCATTAATTGCTGTTCAAGAAAAGCTATCTTGTCTGATTGTTCTTTTAGAGTAGTTTCAAGCGAAGCTATTTTTTCATCAATAGATCTTTGTTTTAGAACAGTTATTGCATCAGAGTTAGTGCTAATATTTAGAGAGGACTTAATCACCGCTACATCAGAAATTACGCTTTGTAAACTTGAAGAAAGAGAACTTATGGAACTCTTGTTAGAAATATTATCTGAAGTTAAACTATTTATGGAAGTTTGAATTGTTGCTAACGTACTCTCAACTGAAGAAAGTCTTGTCGTAATATCTGCTGAAGTAAAAGGATTATCTACTACAGAGAAAGTTTTGTTTTCTTCGCTTAACAAATCACTTCCGTTATAGGTCATTACTTTTATTGTGTGAGAAGTGCTTGATTTCTCAACATAACTAAGGTAAGCATTTACTACTCCATCATCAACAACAAAGGATTTTAGAACAAATTTTCCATTTGTTGGGTCAATTGAGATACTCGGAGTGTTATCAATTGTTGCTAAGAGTTTGTTATCATAAAACACTTGGGTAGAAGTAAATGCACTTGCAGACATTACTCTTATTGAAATCAAAAAAGAACTTCCACTTTGAACTACCCAAGGAACAGTGGTTGAGGAAGAGTAAACACTAATAGAGAAAACGAGTAAGAGTAAGAGAACTAAAACTCCTTTGAATTTTATTTTTGTATCCATTTTACCACAACAACTATGCTCTTGGCCACTTTGGTCGAGTTATTTCAGAATTTGAATCTTTATTTAATCCAAATAATCCGCCTGAAGAGGGAGCTCTCTTAATTTGAGGAGTTCTTCTAATTAACTCTCCTCGTCCATAATTGAAAGAGTTTTGGCTTTTAAAATTTTGTGAATCGCTTTTTTGAGGATTATTTGCAGAATAGGAACTTCTTTCTTTTTGGGAATGTGTTCCCCTAAATGCGTTAATTAGCTCATTCTTTTGATGATCAATTTTTTCTTCAATTGAACTTACTTTTCTTTCAATCATCATTAATCTATAATCGCTTTCATGAAGGTTACGGAAACGGTTTTGAAAAGGCTTGGGCGCAACAAATCTCCCCTTAATTATTGGGAGTATTACAAACCAAATAAACAAAAGCAACGCTATTACTACAATAAGTGGAATTAAGTAAAGTGCAGCCCCCACAACTGTATTTGTTGTAATCCCTAAAATGTTTTGTCCTTGTTGAGAAGTTTCAGTTGATCGAACTAGAACATAAAACTCTTTGGATATTTTTGAAGTGGAAGTTAATCCGCTTGGGTTCTTTTCTTCAATTGTTATAACTAAGGATTTGAGTCCTGGACTATCTGAAGGAGTGGTATCAAAAATTATTTCTTTTCGCTCACCTGCAGCCAAAGTTACTTCAAAACTATCTTGCTTTGTTCCCCAATCAACTGGAGCGAGAAGAGAAACTATCACTGTTTTTGATTCATTATTTGGGTTGTATAACCCAAGAGTTATCTTTGTTGGAGAAAGAGTAAAAGATTTTTCTGTTGATAAATCAGTTATACTCAATTCTTTTTGGTTTGGTGCAAGCACTCTAAGAACCCCATCTTTTGTAATTGAGGTTTCGTTTGACTGAATTTTTAATTTTACTAAATAATCCTTTGGAGTGGATGCTTTATCTGGAGAAAGTTTTACTAAAAACTCTGCCGTTTCTCCAGGAGCTAGAGTTGTTTTGTCCTGATCAACCAAGTACCAAGTAGAGTAAATTCCTATTAAAGAAAGTTTTAAATCAGTAAGCGAAAATAATCCTGAATTTTTTATTTTTAGAGTCATAAACCCACTTTCGCCTGCAGGAACAACTACTGTATCAATGTAATCAATAACTGTTATTGAAGAATTTTCTGTAGAAGGAGTTTCACCAGAAGGAAGCGTTACTAGCCCTGTTCCTCCACTTCCTGTTCCACTAGAGCCGCCAGTTCCTCCGGTTCCACCAGTGTTACCAGTATTATTTCCCCCACTTGAGGAATTGGCAGTAAATTGTTTTGAAGCAGCACTTCGCTCCGAACCATAATATACTTTTACTTTAAACCAATAAGTTCCGCTTGAAGGAACCGTAAGAGAAAGATTTGTGTTCCAAACTTCTCCAGAGTGAATTAGTTTTGCTCCGCTTTGATAATCAACATCATCAAGTCCACCGCAAGAGTTTGATTGGTCGGTTACAATACAATACTCATATTGATATTCTTGTGTTCCTACCCCTTCGTTTGTAATTGAAACACTTGCAGTTATATCTGGAACAATTGAAGTTGTAATTGAGTTAATTTTTACTTCGGGAGGATTTCCTGTTAGCTCCCAAAAATCAGAGGGTTTTACCGTAGCACCATTCACTACTGCTGTTGCAATTGCTTCCCATTGGCCAGAAGTTTGAGAACTTGTTGTTGTAAAACTATAAGTGTATACTCCAGTCTCGTCTCTATTCATGTCAATGTTTTGTGTAATTATATTTCTTGATGAATCGTACAAAGTAATTTTTGGTAAAGCATCAGCATCCTTTGGAGTCCCATTAAAATCAAACACCCACAACTTTGCTCTATAAACCCCGCCATTTGCTATTTGACCAAAATCAGAAAGAACTACCTTAAAACCATTGCTAACACTTAACCAAGTATTTGCTGAAGAAACGCTTGAGTTAAATGAAAATCTATTTGCATCATACAAATACGCATACACACTTGATTGATTGTAATCAGTTAAATTTCGAACCGAATAATTCCAAACATCTTGAGCAGAGAGATAAGAACTTCCATTAATATCAGTTACTAGTGCGTTAATATCATTTAAGGAAGATAGCACCCCATTTAGATTATTGTCAGTTAGTTCTCGTTGAGTATAGTTCCAAACATCGGCAGCCGATATCCAAACCTTATTGTTTGTATCAACGCTAATTGCATTAATATCAAATAAATATGACCATACATCAGTTTGATTGTAATCTGTTAGGGTTCGGTTAACATAGTTCCAAACGTCAGCTGGAGTTATCCAAGTTTTTCCATTTATTGTAGTTGTCTTAGCATCAATCGAAACTAAGTAAGAATTCATTTGAGATTGGTTATAATCTGTAAGTGAACGATTTGCATAATTCCACACCGCTGCTGCCGAAATCCAATTGTTCCCATTAACATCACTCACTATTGCATTAATGGTTTGAAGATAAGTAAGTAAGCCTTGTTGATTGTAATCAGTTAGTGAACGTGCTGAATAATTCCAAATATTTTGGGGAAGATTAATTATTCCTAAATTAATATCACTAAGTAATTGGTTTTGATCCCCTGAGAGTCCTCGGCCAATTGCATTTGTGTCCCTAATTAATTGGTTCAAACTAGAGTTTGTATCCCTAATTAATTGAGGAACATCATCTTCTATAATAAAAGAAACATTCTCTGCCCCACTTACATTATAATCAGTACAATTCATTACTACTGTGTATTTCCCTTTTGGCCAAGAAACTGTATTTGAAGCATTTACTTGAGCATAAAATAAACCAGAAACCACTGGGTCGCCAAACATTGGAGTAGAATTAAACACTTGTGCGTTAGTTAAATCATTTTTTCCTGTTAATGTACAAGTTGCAGAAAAATCAGAATCAAGTCTACCATTAACATCAACAACCCAGTTTGATAAGTTAAAATCCGAACCATAATTATAGTATCTATAATTACCTGCTTCTGCTGAAAGAGAAAACAAAGGAATTAACAAGAGCAAAAAACAAACCAAAATTTGCATAAAAAGATTTGAATATTTACCTCGTAATTTAATGGTTTTTTGCATGTTTTTTCACTCTTAAAAAACTCACAAATTAACTCATTTGTAGGATAAAAAGGTACTCTTTCTAGAAGAATTTTGATTTTTTTATTAAAAAAATAGTTAAAAATCATGGAGCGGTTACATCAAGAGCTTTATTTAGAACATAATCTGTTCCGCCTGAATTCAGAACTTTTGCAGAGCCTTCTACAGAATAACGAAAAATTATTTGTTTGTAAAGACAAGAATCAATCCCATTACAAGAACCAATATTAGCAAAGAATAGTAGTTTTTTTTCATGAGCATAAAATAAAACTCCAGTCCCCAAATCAAATTCTTCCTCATCCACATTGTAACCCATAAGCCTTATTGTGTAGTCAGTATTATTTACTAAAACAAATAAAGCATCCCCGTTTTGATCAACCACTGCATCAGACAATCCAATTGTTTGGGACCCAATTGTTTGTTTAAATTTTGCCTCTGTTAAATGAGGGCTATTTGAGGTTGAACCAAGAATCCCTAAAAAAACACCTACAACTAAAAGCCCACAAACAACAATCACCCCGATTATTAAGAGATATTCTATTGAAGCTTGAGCTGAATTTGAGTTAAGAGTTGATTTGGGATTTGAGTTAAGTTTCATGAGTATACTAAGTTGTTTTAAGTTAAAAAGAATTACGCAATCAAAAAAACAACAACCCCAAATAAAACTACACTCCAACCCAAATAAAACTACACTCTTTTACTTAAAGAAATAGTTTATTCTCATACCATTTTAGGGCTTTTTTCATTGTACTTTGAATAAATTTCAATTTATGCTTAACATATTTCTTCCCCTCACCCTTGTGAAGCAAGGAAGCTTGTTTTTTAATTTTAGCATACGTTTGCCTAACTTTTTTGTGCGCACGCAAGTAGCTGGCAAAAGCAAGAGCTTTATCAAGTTCACCCGAACCATGATAAGTTAAATGTAAGTGAATTAACCTTGGTTTCTTCTTAGAGTCTACATAATACTTTGAATAGAAACTTCTCTTCCCCCGCATAGTGTGTTGGTAAACAAATCCGGCTTTTTTTAGAAGAGATTTTGATTTAGAAACCCTTTTCTTTGGAACAACGATTATGATATCAATTACTCCTTTCCCCCCTAAACCCTTAATTGAAGTACTCCCAATATGATGAATCTCTTTATTTTTAATTGAAGAAAATATTTTTGATAGAAACTTTTTTTCGCTTAGAAAAAGACTCACAAAACGCTTAGAATAAGGCTTGAACAAATATTTGTTCTTAATTGCTTCCTCTAACGAATTCATACTAGTTAAATAGTGCGAAAGAGAATTTAATTATTGCGAAAGAAAAATTTCAAGCGAAAAAATCAAGTTTACAACCAAATTAGTCTCGCTTTTGGTTTGTTACAAAGAACAAAACTGCAATTAATGTCAAAAGCACAAAGAACAAATTATTATCAGGAATTGGACTTGTTTGTGGATTTTCTGTAATTGGGAGGTATACATCCCTCGAACAAACGCTGCAAGGAGCATTTATTTTTAGAACTGCTTTGACAACTTTTCCCACAGGCAAATTAGGAATATTCAAAACCAAACCCTTTCCACTAGCTAAACAACCTTGGTGAACTAACTTAACAATCAACTCCCCCGAATCATAATCAAACAACGTAACATTGGAATCCGAATCAGTTTCTAAACAATTAAACAACAAATTAACATTCCCATCATACCCACCATCAAACCTAGAAATAGAATTCACAGCACCCAAAACCCTCTTACACACACCAAAAATTTCACAACCATTTGCTAAATCCCCATCACAATCATTATACCCACTAACACAAATCGCACAAGGGGGAGTACATGCAGAACACGCAACACCCGAACAAGTATTACTACAACTCCCTTGCATGTGAGGTAAAGAACAATTAGTCACACCACAACTAGAAGATACCCACACATTACTATCCCCAACAAGAGCACAAACATTCAAATCAAAAGTGCTAGAACAAACACGCGAACCCACAACACAAGCATTAATCGAAACAGGAACACAAACCCCAACACCTTCATCTATTTGTCCATCACAATCGTTGTCTTTTCCATCACAAACTTCTTGTGTTGGAGCTCCAGCAGAAACACTACACTGACTTGCAGTAGAATCTAATTTACAAACAAAAACACCACTTTTTTTACACTCGCCCACACCAACCTCACACACGTTCCCTACATTAAATCCTTCATCTATTTGTCCATCGCAATCGTTGTCTTTTCCGTCGCAGATTTCTGGATTGATTTTTATTTTTCCTTTTGGTACTCCGCTAGGCCAATTACTAATATTGTAAGATAGTTGCGGGTTTCCTGTTGATAAAACTCCAGTGTTTATTGCGAATGCTCCGATAGCAAAACTTTCCCCAACATGCAAATTAGGATCAAAAAAAGGACGAGACAAATTAACGTTCGAATAAGAAAACCTATGCGCACCAAGCTCAGAAGGAACATTCGCCAACACTCTAGCAATCTGCAAATTATGATTAGGATCCCAATTAAACCTACCCCAATCCCACTGACCCTGCCCAGTAACCTCACTCACAACAGAACTATAACTAGCATCATCAGCAAAATACAAATCAACCGCAAGCGTACTAGAACTCGCCAACGGATTATTCGCATTATCATAATCAATCGGATTCCCTAACGCATCCCTCGAATCCCTAGCCCAACCAAAAACACCACCCTCACAAGAAGCAATATCAACCCAACCAAAAGGACAACCCTCATCAACAACACCATCCAAATCATTATCCTTCCCATCACAAATTTCCGGAGCAATACAGCCATTTTTACTAGAATCATAAACATAGCCATCATTGCATTTCCACAAACACGGAGTTAAGGCAGTTGCACTATTCGATTGAGTCCAAATCTTTGGAGAATAATTAGGATCTTGGAAATTATCTGGCCCTGCTAATGTATTTCTACCGGGAGAAAGATTACGACACAAATTAGTACTAACCTCAATTGAATGCACACTCCAACCCGAAACAGCTCCTGAAGAATCAATTGCCCTTGCTCTAAAAGACTGACCACTGCCGGTCTGAGTCCAAATCTTCCCAAAAATATAACCTTCTCCAGAATTAACAAACCCACTCGCAGGCAAAACCAAATCAGGAACACTATCACCATCAAAATCAATCTCATACTTTATTTTATCATTATCAGGATCAGTAGAAACCACCGTAAAAGAAACAGGAACATTACTCAACACATTATATGGACCAGAAATAGTTGGAACTAAAGGAGGAGAATTAGGGTTAAAACCAGTAAAAGAAAAATTAATTGATTGAGCAGGAACAGGGATTAACATATCCCCCATGCAATCCTCTGCACCAGCAGAATTACAATAGCCGTGTACTCGCCCATAATTACTACTAATAAAATAACTGTAAGTATCACTAAAATTAAAACTAATATTAATTGGCCCAGCACCAGTTACTGTACAATCTTGACTAACCCCATTAAATTCAGAACAAGAAAGATTTGTAGTTGAAATAGTTTTTGTCGGAGGATTAACTGAATAACCAAGATAAACCCAATAAGTATACACTATCCAACACCCACCACCCCATTCGCAATATGATTCCCCATGTTGCATAACTGGCAAAAGATTAGCACTTGTTGCGCCAACATTCCATGTTCCATAAGGAGAATCTGAACTAGCCCCACTTCCCCACCAAGAAATTAAGGTATTATCATTAGGATTATAATATTGAAGTGAAATTCTTGCCCCTATCGGCAAACCCGCACCATCATTTATTTGACCCCCTGTAGTGGAATCAACTACCTTGGCACCATATCTTATAGTTGTACCCGCACCCATTGCAACAGCAAAATCATAATCATAATCAAGTATTAATGAAGAAGCTAAAATCGGATTAACATCAATTGTTTTCCCGTTATAATATGAAAGTGTAGCAGGCGAAATATTGTAAGTTGAATACCCCCACCCAAAAACTTGACCAAAAACAAGTATGAACAAAATAATAATTAGAGGGGTGAATAGTTTCATTTTTTCACCAAACCTTTTTTTCTTAAGTATAATCCAAAAATTAGGAGTAAAATAAGTGCAAGAATTACTAATCCCAAATATTGGTTAAACCAATTAAACCCAACAGGTTTTTGAAGCAAGCATGTTGAGGGAGAGATTTTTTCACAATTGTATTCTTGGATTATTTCTTCAACTACTTTTCCATTTTGCTCCATTGTTGCATTTAAGAAAAAGTGATCCATTGAATTTGTCGGAACAAACTCTTTCGCATAACCATTTATTTGATCAGAAATATTTCCTTCATATACATAAGTTTGCAAAACTTGATTTTGACTATCCAAAACAGAAACAGTTAACTTTGAATCAGGCACATTTCCATGCGTAGTATTATGTGCACAAGAAAACACTTTAACACTCTCCCCTTGCACTAAAGGAAACTTAGTCACCCCCAAACTGTTAATTCTCGGAAACTCAATTTGTTCCCTCGCAAACCTTATATCCAAAATTGTTTTTGCGCCCTTATAACTCGCTTCTGCGGTCACAAAATAAACTGAGTGAGAATTATCCTTAACCACATAAGAAACCATTTCACTCGCACTACTCTTAACACTCACAACATCCTCTTTTGTTTCAAGCACTTTCTCCGACAAACCATCCCAATACTTAACAGTCCACTTCACAGGAACATCCTGTGTAATATCAGTTAAGTTCATTATACTTGCAACAACCCCAACAGGCGCATTTTCCAAGTACTTGTTAAACCCAATAAAAGCATACCTCTCTGCATTCAAAAAAACAGAATTCTTATCAAAAAGAAGAAACTGATTATTATCTGATTTTACCCCAAACTCCACCATTCCCCCAGTAACATCCTCAAAAAACGATAATCCAGAAATGTTGAACTTTTCTGATTCAACAAAAAAAGAATCCATTTTATACAAACCACTAACAAAATTGGGCAAAATAGGATAATTAAAATCAAAAGAAACTTTACCTTTAGCAGGTAGATTAATTTGTTTTTTTACATAAAATTGATCAATTAAATCATTTCCTCTCTCTGCCCCCCAAACAGGATTTTTTCTATAAACCTTAACATACATTGCCCCATCAACTAAAGGGTAATCCAACGAATTTGTCAAAGTTGCATTAAAAGTTGCAAGAGTACCATTACTAAAAGATGGAACAGGCGATTGAACTTGAATATTTACTGCCCCAAACTTATAATAATCAAAACAATTCACAGAATCAAAACTCGCCACTTGACTTTCTGCTTGCACAGCAAAAACACCAAAAGAAAAAACCAGAAACAAAAAAACTACTAAACTTAATTTAAAATGCATGAAAGATAAACGATTACCAAGTTTAAATAACTAACTTTCAATAAAACTAATTCTTTTTTTGATTTGTTACAAAGAACAAAACTGCAATTAATGTCAAAAGCATAAAGAACAAATTATTATCAGGAATTGGATTTGCTCTTTCGGTTTTAGTAATTGGAACAAATACTTCTCGAGAACAAACCTCGCAAGGTTGATTTATCTCCAAAACTGCCTTAACAATACCTCCAAAAGGTAAATTTACTCCTTGAAAAACCAAAACACTTTCAGCATCAGAACAAGTTTGCTTAGTTAAAGTAGCTAATTGAATATTAGTTTTTGAATCAAACAAAGTAACATTAGAGTCAATCGCTATAGAAGCACACTTGAAACTAACACTAACATTCCCATCATAAAACCCATCAAACCCCGAAATAGAATTCGCCATGGTTTGAATTGCAAAACAAAACCCACTAAAAAAAATTACAAGAAGAATTACTAGAAAACTAAATTTGGATTGCATAAAAAATAAACGATTACCAAGTTTAAATAACTAACTTTCAATAAAACTAATTTCTCTTTTGCTTGAAAATCAAGAATACAACACCAACCAAAGTTAAAAGTATAAAGAACAAGTTGTTGTCCGGAATCGGGTTTGCTCTTTCGGTTTTAGTAATCGGAACAAACCTTTCTTTTGAACAAACCTCACAAGGTTGATTTATTTCTAAAACCACTTTAACTAATTTATTTAAAACCAAATTAGATATTTGTAAAACCAAATTTTTCTTTGAAATAGAACAAGTTTGATTTGAGCGATACAATTGTTCACCCGAAACATAATCAAAAACAACTAAATTAGAATCAGTAGTAAATAAACAATTAAAGCTAACATTAAGGTTCCCATCATACCCCCCATTAAATTCATCAATAGAATTCAACTCCCTAGGCACAGGATCAGGACCATTTCCCGAACCATTATCATTGCATGAACCATAAGTCTCACAACCAGGATCAGAATTACAATCACTATACCCAACACCACAATCACACACAGGTAAACAACTAGCACAACTTGCCCCAGAACAAGTGTTATTACAAGAACCAACCATATTAGGCAAAACACAATTTGTTATCCCACAACTAGATTTAACCCAAATATTATCAATTCCAACAAGAGTACAAACATTCAAATCAAACCCACTCGCACAAACACGCGAATCCATAGCACACTGTGTTGCAGAAGTGTCCCGACAAGAACCAAAAATCTCACAACCATTCAATGTATTGCCATCACAATCACTATAACCTGCTTTGCAAGCGCAACCATTTGTTAAATCAGGAACGCAAGGCAAACATAGTGAAGAAGAACAAGTATTACTACACACCCCGGTTAAACCTAAATCTGAAGGACAAATGTTTGTTCCACAATTTGAATAATTTTTTTGTAAACAATTTAATGCGGTGTTAATATCACAAGTCCAGGTTTGATTTCCCAAACATCCCACTTCTCCTTGCAATGAACAACTTTCATTTGCACAAGGGAATAAAACTGCTCTTGAAGCAGAACACCTCACACCAGTATTTGAACCAACACAGGTCCAAGAAACGCTTGTCCCTTGTGCAGGAAAAGAAGGAGTAGCGTTTACATCACCCGCTAAACAAAAAGTATCTGCTCCAAAATTAGTACTCGCAGCAGAATAAGTTTTTCCGTTTGCCAAACCACAAACACCATCAGCGGCAATAGCAACAATTTTTACTGGCCAAATTGGAGATTCAATATAAGCAGAACCGCCAAGTTGCTTAGCATAAACCAAGAATGAATCCGTATAACCAATATAACCAGTTGCATTAACTGGCCAAGTAATTGAAGTTGAAGCACCAGCATTCAAAGAAGCACTTGCCGCATTCTGTGTACTAGTAAAAAATGGGTTACCAGAATTCATTGGAATTAGCAATTTAGAGAAAAGCTTGGAAATAAAAAGTGTTTTTTTATTTTGTATTGTATAAAGACTTTTTTCCCAAAAATAAATAGTTCCAGAACCATAAGCTACAGGATAGGAATAATTACCTGCAACATACAACCAATCTGAAGAATCTAGTGCTAAACTCATAACTCCAGAACTACAATCCCCTGTTGGCGAAAAAACTTTGGTAACATTACCATCATCAGCTAAAATGTTAGCAATAAAAACAGCGGGTGTGATACCATCCCCATATGGATTTATAGGAGTTGTTTCTAAAGTACCTCTAGTTGTAGTTCCACCAACAAATAACCTGTTTGAAGATGAACTATAAACAATTGAATCAACTATAGACCACGCTGTGATGCATCGATCTGCCCAAACCCAAGAAGCACTAGAACCATTATCATGCAACTTTGCAACAAAACAACCTAAACCAGATGAAGAACGAGAAGGCTTGCTAATTGAACCAAAAGTGGCATCACCTGAAACCAATCCCCCTAAATAAACATTTCCAGAAGAATCTGCATCAATTGATTTGGAATACCCATTTGAAGCATCAGAAATTTTTTCAACCCAAGTCCAAGAAGCGGTGCCACCATTATCAGTAATCTTTGCTACAAACGGATCCAAGCTATGACTATTCGGCTGGGCAGGAAAAGCTGTTGAAGTTAAAGAAATTGGAGCAAAAGAAGTTGTTCCGGCAAAAGCACCAGCTACATATATTTTGTTTGGCGCAACAAATTTAATAGAATATGGGTCCACCTCAACGCCTTCGCTAGTAGTAGGTGTAGTACTGGATTGTTTTGCCCAAACCCAAGAAGCACTAGAACCATTATCATGCAACTTTGCAACAAAAATATCTCCATTCAATATTTGGGTGGTCAGGGGCGATAGAGAGCCTAATGTCAGAGTTCCAAGATTAAAATGTCCCAACAAATAAATATCGCCTAAAGAACCCAATTCCATTCTTGAATCATAAGCTGAACCCCCTGAGCTATCCGTAGCCCAAATAAAATTTCCAGACGAATCCATCTTTGCAACATACAAATCATACAAAGTATAAGTTGTAGATGGAGCAGAAATTAAAGTTGTGTTGCCCAAAGTAATTGTACCCCAAAAATTTCCTGAAACAAAAATGTTTCCTGCAGAATCAACTGAAATAGAATATGCTGTATCATCTAATCCATTTCCAAAATTCTTTGCCCAAATTAAATTTCCTGAAGAATCATATTTTGCAACAAAAGAATCATACGGACAATCCGGAGGAGTTGTATGATAAGTATCCGGACCACAAGTAGAGTTCAAAGTTACTGCACTTGCCCCACTACCAAAAACAGCTTGTCTACTAAATGCCCC
>JBAYJX010000009.1:0-40803 GCA_041664905.1 archaeon
ATTACTGGCAGACCACATATTGGTTATTTTGTTTGGGCTACAAAAGTAGCTGATTTTTTAAAAGCAGGGTTTAAAGTAAAAATACTTCTTGCGGATTTGCACGGAGCAATGGATAATTGCCCTTGGGATTTACTCGAAAAAAGATTTGACTATTATAATATTGTAATTAAAGGAATGTTAAAAAGTGCGGGAGCAGATATTTCAGAACTTGAAATTGTTAAAGGGACAAGTTTTCAATTACAAAAAGACTACTTGCTGGATGTGTTGAAAATGTCAACTTTTACAACAGTACATGATACAATGAAAGCTGCAAGCGATGTAGTAAAGTTTGGAGACAATCCAAAGTTATCGGGTTTAATTTATCCAATAATGCAAGCGCTTGATGAACAATATTTGGGAGTAGATATACAATATGGAGGAGTTGATCAAAGAAAAATACTTGTTTTTGCAAGAGAAAATCTTCCACTACTTAATTACAAGCCAAGAGTGGATGTAATGACTCCACTTGTTCCAAGTTTATCTGCAAGTGGAAAAATGTCTTCATCTGACCCTAATTCAAAGATTGATTTGATTGAGAAAACTGCAGATATTAAATCAAAATTAAACAAAGCTTTTTGTCCAGAAAAAGAAACCGAAGGAAATGGTGTAATGGCTTTCATGAAGTATGTTGTAATGGTGCGAAAACAAGATGCTAAAGAAAAGTTTACAATTGAAAGACCTGAAAAGTTTGGGGGAAATATTTCTTTCTCAACTTTTGAAGAACTTGAAAATATATACAAAGAAGGAAAGCTTCACCCAATGGATCTAAAAACAGCTTTAGCAAAAGAACTTGACCTAATGATTGCCCCAATAAGAAAAGATTTTGAAGGCAAAGAAAAACTAATTGAAGAAGCTTATCCTAAAAAATAAAACTCTATAATAAGGATTAAATACTCCAAAATCCTTCTTTTTTAAAAAAATGGTGAATTAAATGGGCATGGACGGATATATCCAAGATTTACGAGTAAAAGGATTTGATATTAGTGCGGGAAAATTAGTTGCAATACTAAATGAAAAAGATGCTAAAGAACTTGGAGTAATGGCTGGAGACAGACTTGAACTTTTTAATAAAAAAACTCAAAAAAAATGTGTTGCAGTTGTTGATGTTACAGAAAAATGGGTTAACGAAGACCAATTAGGTTTATTTCATGAAGTACTTGATAAACTTGGAGCAAAAAGCGGAAGCATAATTACTACTCAACCTACTGACCCACTAAAGAGTCTTGATATAATAAAGAAAAAGATGATGGGAATAAAATTAACAAGGCAAGAAATAATTGAAGTTGTAAAAGATATTTCCGATGAAAGATTAAGTGAAATTGAAGCAACTGCTTTTGTAAGCGCAATTTATATGCGCGGACTTGATATGGATGAAACCATCTCAATGACTAAAGCTCTAATTGATGGCGGAACAAAAATACAATTCGCTAAAGGACCAATTGTGGATAAACACAGTGTTGGTGGAACTAATGGTCGAGCCACAATGATTATTGTTCCAATAGTTGCTGCTGCCGGGTTATACATGCCTAAAACTAGTTCAAGAAGTATTACTAGTGCTGCTGGAACTGCTGACTCAATGGAAGTACTTGCAGATGTTTCATTAACAATGGATAAAATAAAATCTATTACTGAAAAACATGGTGGAGTAATTGCTTGGGGCGGAGCGGTTGATCTTGCACCAGCTGACGATAAAATAATTAAAATTGAACACCCTCTTTCACTTGATCCCGAAGGTCAAGTAATTGCTTCAGTTCTCGCAAAAAAAGCTAGTGTTGGAAGTAAATTTGTTGTAATTGATTTGCCTGTTGGAAAATTTGTTAAAATAAAAGATAAAACTCTTGCGCTTAGAATGGCAAAGAAATTTGTTCAAGTTGGAAAAGAAATCGGAATGCGCGTTGAAGCAGTTCTTACTAATGGAGAAGAACCTTGCGGACTTGCTTTTGGTGCAGCACTTGAAGCCAAGTATGCCTTAGAAACTCTTGAAGGAAAAAGATTTGATAATCTTGCACAGAAATCATGCGAACTGGCAGGAGTTTTATTTGAAATGGCCGGAATAAGCAAAACTGGAAAAGGTTATGCAAAAGCACTTGAAATATTACAAACAGGAAAAGCCCTAAAGAAAATGAAAGAAATAATTAAAGCCCAAAATGGGAAAATTGACTCAAGCGAAAAAGTTCCTCACGCACCTTTCCATAAAGAATTTAAATCCGGAACAAGCGGCGTAATTGAAGAAATTAATATTAAAGAAGTAACTAAAATCGCTAGATTTGCTGGTGCACCAGGAAATCCTACAGCAGGAGTAATGTTACACAAATTAGTTGGAGACAAGGTTAACGAAGGAGAAACTTTGTTAATTATTTACGCTGAGAACAAGGAGAAACTCAAGTGCGCTGAACAATATGCGCTAAAGAGCATTCCTTTTGCTTTCAAAAGAATAATTTTGAAGACTATTAAATAAAAAAATTAAAAGAGACAATTTACTAAAATTAAAAATAAATTGTTTTTTTTGGTTATTTTCTTTTCTTACTACTTTTCTTAGCATTATTCTTTTTCTTTGCCACTAGGGAGTTAAACTGATCAAAAACTTTTAAAAATTCAGGCGGACTCATCAAGTAAACCTTTTTTTGAGGCAAATCTAAGCCCTGAATTTTTTGTTCATAATCTTTCTCGCTCCAATTAAATTTTTTGCCCAAAAAACCATATGATTGACGAAGAGATTTTTGCAAATCCTTATTTTTGTGTCTGAAAAGTTCTTTAAGAAAAACAAAAAACCCTCGCGAATTATTTTTTATATCAAAATCAAGTTGAACAACTGAACTAATGCAATTAGGGGCAGGAAAAAAACTTGATTGTTCAATAATATCTTCCACAATCTCTACTTTTGCATTCAAATTCACTAATACTGTTAAAGCAACATATTCTGTCAAACCTTCAAAAGCAGTTAGTTTTTGAACAAATCCTCTATCAAGTACAAGAATTACTTTTGTGAGCCCAGTACTCAAACTAATTTTTGAAAGAAGATCAGAAGAAATGTGGTAAGGCGGAAGAGAAACAATTTTGTTTACTCCATACAAAGAATAATCAACCTCAAGGGCACTTCCTTCAATTAGTTTTAATTCACCCGTTGCTATCTCAGTAGCAAATTCATTTGATAATACATTTAGCATTACCGAATCAGGTTCAATTGCAACTACACTAGCCCCAACTTTTTTTGTTTTATCTAAAAGCTTGCGAGTTAAAAGCCCTGTTCCTGGGCCAATTTCTAAAATTACATCCCCTTTCTGAATTTTTGCTAAGTTAACTAAATGCAATAATAAGGCTTCATTAATACAAAAAAATTGAGAGAGTTTTTTTTCCGGACGAAAATGATACTTTAACATTAAGTCTTGCAGATTTTCAAATAGACCCATTTAATATCAACTCAATAGTAATACACACCTTATTTAAATTGTTTAAGGTAAAAAGAAAACAAAAATTAAGGCAAAAAAAACCTTAATCACTAAAATCTTCTTGGACCGTGACTATATTGCATAGGTCTTGGTTCAGCAGGGGGTCTAACAAACAAGTAGTGTTTGTCTTCAGGTTCTTCAAGTTCTTCAATTATTCTCTTAACAATTGATTTAACTGGCTCAGGAGTTCCTTTTACTCTCAAAACTACTTCTTCAAGTGAAGCAAAAGGCTTTTTTTCTCTTTCATCAAGTATTGCAAGCATATGTTTCTTTCCCATTCCTGGCAAAAGTTCTAACTGGTGTCTTCGAAGAGAAATTGCTCTAGAAGTATTAAAAAAAGCCAAGTATTTCTCTTTTTGTTCGCTAACTATTTTAGTAATTACATCTTCAAGTTCTGAAAGAGAATTTGAAGTAAGGTCTTTGTAAGAAATTCTTCCTTTTACAAGCTCTATCTTTGGGCGTTCATCTTTTCCCACATAAACTTCTTCACCAACAGCTAGTTTAATTCCACTTTTTGGAACAATTTCTAGCAAAGTAAAAAAATCTTTTCCAACTGCTTGTGCAATAGCTTCAGTTTTTGAGGCCGATGGCTTACCAGTTGGCATAAAGTCTAGTATTAATGCTTTTTCTTCTGCAGTCATCTTCATTCACCCAAAAAAATAATCTCAAATTTAATCTTAAACTATATTTTAAACTATTAATCTAAATCTACTGCGTTCTCCTTAAAATAATTTCTTTCAAAGAAAAACCCTCGAATAACAGTTATTCGAGTTTATCTTCAAACTTTTTTGTCAGTTCAATTACTGCTTTTAATTCGTCTTCGCTAGGAGCTACTCCTTTAGGAAGCATTAGCTGTAACTGCTCTACTCTTGTAGGAATAGTATTAGTTATTTCGTGTCTTAAAAGTTCATTGTCTTTAAGGAAAGCTATTTCAGTTAATCCTTCAAGCAAATCTTTAGTTTGCTTTTCAGTTAATTTACCAAATTTTTCAACAAACTTAAAAGTCAAATCCTGCTCGTAATTTAGTTCTTTATCAGTTTTTCTACCCTTAAGAACTTCTTTTACTTCGCAAAGAGAAACTGGTTTCATTGAAATAATTTTGTTTTCCATTTTTTTACACCTTTTTTCAATAAACTTTCAATAAATTAAATTTACTTTAATTTCTTTATGTGGACAGGAGTTGTTATTACTGTTAAAGGTTGATTTCCTTTCATCACATCAATAATATAAGCTTCTCCGCGTTTACCTGTAATTGCTCCAGTTAAACCATGGAAACTCTTGTGAGGTAACCCTGCGTGGTAAGAAGAATCTGCTACAACTTGGACTTTTTCACCAATTGCAAATTCTTGCATAATATCATTAACACTAACTTTTGGACTAGACTTCTTGAACTTACTTCTAGTCTTTCCTCTCTTGCCTGGTTTTCGTGGATGTCCTGCTTGCTTCATTTATAATTCACCATTTTTCTGTAAGATACAAAAATCTGGATGGGAAAGCTTTAAAAAGCAACTCATAAAACCCGCCCGAAAAAACCCCTTAATCAATCAAAGCAACCAAAAATACTAAAAACTCTTTATCATGGACAAAAACACCCCCCTTTAAAAAGGGGGTTTATAAACTCTTCACTTTTATTTATAAATAGGTTAAACGCGAAGAAATTGCGTTACGGGGTGTTATTGATGAAATACACAATAGTTAACATGGTTGCAGCTGCTTCACTTGATCAAAATCTTGATCTCTACTCACTAGCTGTTGGGATACCAAATATTGAATATGAACCAGAACAATTCCCAGGAGCAATACTAAAAATTAAGGAACCAAAAGTATCAATGCTTTTATTCAAAAACGGAAAAGTAATTTGTTCAGGAGCAAACTCTGAAGAACAAATAGAACAAGGAATAAGAAAAGCAAACAAAATGATTCACGAAGTTCAAAAAGAAGTAAAAATCAAAAGACATATTGAATTCGAAATTGTTAACTTTGTTGCTACAGCATCACTTGACATCAATTTAGATTTATTTGATGTTGCAATGAACTTAGACAATGTTGAATATGAACCTGAGCAGTTTCCAGGAGCAATACTAAGAATGGATGAACCAAAATTAACTTTCTTATTATTCAAAAACGGAAAAATGATTTGTGCGGGAGCAAAAAAAGAAGCTCACTTAAAACAAGGGCTTAAACTAGTTGAAGAAATGGTTAAGAAAAGAAGCAAGAAAAAGAAAGCTTTAGAATAAATTTTAATTATTTGCCGGAAAGTACTCCGGCACAATTAACCAAAACAACCTAATTTTAAAATTAAAAAAACAACTCACTCAAATTCCACTTCTCTGGCTCTTTAACTCACTTAATTTTCTGGCTTTAGCAGATTCACGAAGCTCAAGAGATTGACGAGTAATGGCTAAGGAATCATTCAAGTGTTTTATTAGTTGAGCTCTTGTTCCAGGAATACCCCCCTCCAGCCCCACATGCGGATTAGCTAATTTATTTTCCAAATCAGCAATAACTTGTTTATACCCCTTTATCCAATACTCATGGCGCGCTATTTCAGTAATAACCTTTTTTCTTTCTGCTGAAGATTTTAACTTAAGAAGTCTTTCTCTTCGAGCAAGGCGACTTGCCCTTTCCTTGATTTTATGGGATAGAGCTATTGGCATAATAACACTAGTAATATACTTTCTTTGAGGTTCTTAAAACCACCCCCGCATATTAGCAAAAATCAACTTCTTAGAGTAAGCTTTATAAACTTTCCATGATGCAATTTAATTGAGGCGGCCATACCGCGAGGGCAACACCCGGACCCATTCCGAACCCGGAAGTTAAGACTCGCAAGGATTGGCTTTGGCCCTGCACCATGTGTGGAGCCTGCTAGGAGCTGCCTCACTCTTTGTAATTGCCCAAAAAACAGGGCAATTGTTTATTCTACTTCGTCTTGTAAGTGCAGGCAAAGCTTTAAATCAAAAAAAGACCCTAAACTTATAATATAAAACAAAACGTTGCGGTGAATAAAATGACAAAAACTATGGATTTCTTTAAGCCCAGTTGGAAAAAAATATATTGGCTTTTACTAGTGTACTTGGTAGGACAAATATATTCAACAATAATAATCAATGCTGTCCCTTCTTCCTTAATGGCAAGTTTTATTTCATTCTTACTAAATCCTGCTTCAATGCTTTTTACCCAAGCAAGAGGGGTTGATGCAGAAATTTTAATACCAGTAGCAAAAACAATTGATTTACTCTGGATGTACCTTGTCGCAGCGGTACTTGCAAAAGAAATAAGCAAAGATAAGGATTAATTTTTGCAAGAAAAAAAAATTCATCACAACGGTAGTTATTTAAACGGATAAAGATATTTTTTCAATAGAGGTGTAATTATGCCAACAAAAGTAATACAAGATCAAGATGCCTGCATTGGTTGCGGAGCATGCGCTGCTATTTGCCCAACTGATTGGTTGTTTAAAGGAGATAAAGCAGAACTAATTGGTTCAAAAAAAGAAGGAAAGAATTTTGTTAAGATTGTTAAAAATACTGGATGCAATAAGGATGCAGCAAATGCTTGTCCGGTAAAATGCATTAGCATTGAAGAAACAAAGTAAACAAAAGAAACTAAATTAAAAAAACTACTTAATTTATTGGCTTGTGAATTATTCACAAGTCCAAAAATCTTTTTTTATAAAACACTAAAATAGAAGACTAGAGGTTTTCAAAAGTTTTTTTCAACAACAACGCATCTTCTTCAATATTTGGGGATTCACAAATAACTAGTCCTGCACAACCCATATCTTTTAGTGCCCTAAGTAATTCTTTGTACTTAAAATCCGATTCTGCTAAAACCAAGTGCTTTCTTTCGCCTTTATTAGTATACTCAATTCCGGATACATGACAATGCAAATTTTTTAGAAACTCTTTTCCAAGCGCTTTTTCTGATTGTTCAAGCACGGCGCGAAATTCTTCATACGAGTTTACTTTACCATTTGAACGAGCATGTAAATGAGAAAAATCAATGCAGGGAAGAACATTGTCAAGCTGTGAACACAATAAAAGAAGTTCTTCAATTGAACCAAATTGAGTGGCTTTACCAGTTGTTTCTGGGCGAATTGTAATCTTATTTGAAGAATGAGCAAGTTCTTTTGTTATACTCTCAAATTGCTTTTTTATATTAGCAAAAGTGGTTTGTGGAGAATCAGCTAAGTAAAACCCTGCATGAAATGTCATTGAGAACGCACCCGCTTCCTCTGCCCTTCTTGCACAAGAAAGAACCCTACCAATAGAATCACTAGTTTTATCAGCGGTTGAATTTAGATTAATATAATATGAACCGTGACAGGTTAGAAGAACATCATTTTCAAGAGAGACTTTTTTTACTAAAGGCGCTTTTTCGCTAGAAACAGTTACCCCATGAACAAACTCAAGTTCCATCCCGCTAAGTTTCAAATCATGAACATGTTTTATTCCATTAATTGTGTTGTGATCAGGAGTGGAAATTGGAATACCTGCTGTTCCAAATACTAAATTTTTGAAGGACATAACACAAATAACTATAAAAAATATATAAACCAGCGCATATTCAAAAAATGCTTGAATAAAATATGCTTGTACCACAGTAGTTTTAAAACTCAAAACTCTACTTTGAAAGTGAATTGAATGAATATAACTGTTGTCGGAACGGGGTATGTTGGACTTGTTGCAGGGGCTTGTTTTTCAAAAGTTGGAAACAAAGTACTATGCTTGGACATTAATGAAAAAATAATTCAGGATTTAAACAATGGAAAAATACATATTTATGAACCGGGTCTTGAAGAAATAATTGTTGAATCAAAAAAGAATAATTTAATTGAATTTACAACTGACAAAAAGAAAGCTTATGATTTTGGAGAAATAATTCTAATTTGTGTTCCAACTCCACAAGGGATGAATGGTAAAGTTAACTTAGACTATGTTTTTACTGCGGCTAAGGAAATCGGAGAAAATATTAGCTCAGACAAAATTGTGGTAGATAAATCCACAGTCCCTGTTGGAACTGGAAAAAAAGTAAGTGAAATAATTGATCAAACTTTACAACAAAGAAATGTATCAATTCAGGTGGATGTTATAAGTAACCCTGAATTCCTTGCTGAGGGCAATGCAATTGTAGATTTCTTAACACCCCCAAGAATTTGTATTGGGGGAGAATCAAATAGTGCTATTGAAAAAATCAAGGAGTTGTATAAACCATTTACATTAAATGGCGCCCAGATATTTACAATGGATAGACCGAGTGCTGAACTCGCAAAGTATGCTTGTAACTCAATGCTTGCAACAAGAGTTAGTTTTATGAATCAATTTGCTAATTTGGCTGAGTTAGTTGGAGCAAATATTGATTCGATACGAGAAGTAATGCAAACTGATCCGCGTATTGGAGGAAAGTTTCTTTCACCCGGAATTGGATATGGAGGGTCTTGCTTCCCAAAAGATGTTAGAGGAATAATTAATACTGCAAGCGAACACAATTTCGATCTTTCTATTTTAAAATCGGTTGATGAAGTAAACAAAAAACAAAAACTAGTTGTTTTTAATAAATTAAAAGAATTTTTTAAAGGGAATCTTGAAGGAAAAAAAATAGCGATTTGGGGTTTAGCATTCAAAAAGAATACAAATGATATGAGAGAAAGCCCTTCTATTGTAATAATAAACGCACTTCTTAATTCAAACTGCAGAATAAGTGCATTTGATCCACAAGCGATGGAAGAGGCAAAGAAAGTATTTGGAGAAAAAATAACTTATTGCCAATCAATGCAGGATTGTCTAAAAGGAAAAGAAGCTTTAGCAGTACTTACTGAGTGGGATGAGTTTAAGCAACCAGATTTTGAAATAATAAAAAAAGAAGGGGTTCTTGTAATAGTTGATGGAAGAAATATCTACAACCCCGAAATTGTTAAAAAAAATGGATTGAGTTATATAGGAATTGGAAAAAAATAAATTTTAGCATATTTATTAGTAATATTATCAAGTAAAAAAATTAACAACCAGGTAAAGTTTCTTTTAAAAAGTATTCCTTTCTGAATTAATCAATCAACGTGGTTAATTTGGAACACTCACACACACATTCAGAAGACCATCACCTACATAACCCAAAAAACGTTTTTCAAAACATAGTTCAAAAGGTTTGGGATAACAGAGTAATTATACTTTTATTAATAGCCATTTTTCTAATAGCTTTTGGAATACGCGGACACTTACTGAGATATGAATATTTGTTTGAATTTGATGCATTTTATCATGCAAGAATAGTTGAGGATTTAGTAAAACAAGGATTTGTTTCAAATCCTGACCCTTTGGCATATTATCAACAAGGAGGAGCTCTCGCTGCACCAGTTTCACTTTACCATGTTACAAGCACAATTTTATATAAAATAATCTCTTTTGGCCAACCATTTAACAAAGATTTTTTCATGTGGTCAATTCAATTTTTCCCTGTTTTTTTCGGTGCACTTATTTGTTTAATAATATATTTTTTAGGAAAAGAAGTATTCAACAGCAAAAAAATAGGACTTATCACAGCATTTATTGCTGCTGTAACCCCCGCATTTGCATATAGAACCATGGCAGGAGCACAAGGAGACAATGCATTTGGTTTTCTTTGGATGGTAATAGGGTTTGTATTTTTTATCAGAGCAGTAAAAACTAATGGATTAAAACGAAATGATTTAATTAATGCCTCTCTTGGAGGAATCTTTTTTGGAATGATGGCCATGAGCTGGTCCATGTACTTACTAATACCATTAATAGTAATTGCTTACTCGCTTTTTGCGGTTGTTTTAATAGCAAGCAGAGAAACACACGAACATCATGACCACAAAAATCTTCTTGAAAACCATGCACTCATTTTCTCAATTAAAGTATTAATCTCAATGGTGATTTTTCACATTATTACTTATGCTTATGGAGAAGATTGGATTAAAGATGCCTTAGGGTATGTAGGAAGCGCAATTAATCTTGACTCAACTATAATTTTATTATTAGTATTAATAGCTGCAGTTATTGCGATAGTTGCAAGTGTTTTCTTTATCTCAAAAATGAGTAATGAAAACAAAAAAATGTTTTCAATATTAGCAATACTTGCACTTTATGCAGGGTTTTTCATAATCATCTTCATGTTTATTACTGTTCCAGATCTTATGCAAAGAACTACTGTTGCAAGTCTTGTTGGGGAAGAAAGTGTAGGAAATCAATTCTTTGGGACAAAATATAATGTTTTAATCCTATTTCCTTACATTGCATTATTACTGTGCCCGTTAGGATTATGGTTTTTTAAGAAACATGATTCACACACTCAATTACTACTTTTCTTTTGGGTACTGCTAACTTTATTCATGGCGTGGTATAAGTTAAAATTTACTTTTGTTTTCGGGCTTGCAATTGCTCCAGCAGCAGCAATTGTTGCACACTTAATTTTTGAAGGATTAAAAAAATTTACTACACAAAAAGGAATTGAAACAAAAATCATCTATGTTTGTTTATTTGCAATTATATTGCTTGGAGTTGGAGCTTCAGCAAGATTTTTCCCAGATTATGTTCCTTATACTGACCAGCACAAAGAATGGACAGATGCAATGAGTTGGATAGAAAACAACACACCAACTGATGCCAAATTGTTTAACTGGTGGGATCAAGGGCACATATTAGCATTCCTTACTGAAAGAAAAGTATCTGCGGATAATAGAAATTATGGTGGCAGAGCAGATTTAAATAAATTAAGCGGAAACCAATACTTTGCAACATTTGCCACAACTACAGACACAAATAAAGCATATGAAATTGCATCTAAAGGAGTTGGAGCAGATTATATCATACTGAGTTCAGATATGATAGGTAGTATGGCTTCATTTGAATTTTATGCGAATAACTCTGTTGACCAAAAATATGTTCAAAAATACTCTGGAGGAGTTACAAGAATTATTCCTTGCGTCGACAATAACACTACAGTTACTTGTTCTGGAAATAGTATTCCAAGACAACAATGGAATTTGATGGCAAGCAATTGGAAAAGCACCCCTGATGATTTCTATAATGGAACTGACCCAATATACTATTATAGATCAACTGATGAATTGCTCATATTAAACAGTGCGGAAAATAAATCTAATTTAGTTAAAGTTTGGACTAACAGCGAGGAAACAAAAAATTATTACAAAGAAGTGTATTACAGCCAAGGGATAAAGATATTCCAAATAATAAAATAAACTTCTTATAACACAAAACTAACTCTGATTTTAACTTAATAAGCACTCCAACTAGCCGTACCAATTCATTTAAAAACAAAAAAAACTTACTTTTACTATGCAAGAAATCTTTCAATTTATTCCTGCAATAGTTTCATTTGTTTCAGTCCTTATTATCATGCCGCCTTTTATAAAAAAAATGTATGAGCATGGATTTGTTGGCACAAATATGAACAATTATAATAAACCGAAAATTGCTGAACTTGGCGGAGCAGTTGTTTTTTTTGGATTTGCTTTAGGTGCATTTAGTGGAATATTTGTGGCAACTTACCTTAATCTCTTCAAGCTTGACTTAGGAGTATTTTTTGCAGGGTTATGCACAATCGCAATAATTGCTTTTATTGGTTTTATTGATGATATTATTGGATGGAAAAAAGGAATTAGACAATGGCAACACGCTTTATTTCCAATTTTTGCAGCACTTCCTTTAATGGCTGTTAGAATAGCAAACCCGCCAATTTCAATTCCTTTTATAGGTCTTCTTCCAAATGAATTCTTTTTACCATTTGGAATAGTAATTAGTTTTGGGTTTGCATATTCCTTATTCGCAATCCCTATTGGAGTTACTGGGGCAAGCAATGCAACAAACATGCTTGCTGGATTAAATGGACTTGAAGCAGGACTTGCATTATTAATTATTTCAACTTTAGCAATAATTTCAATAGCCAACGGAAAAATTGAAGCAGCCGTATTTGCTTTGTCAATAATTGGGGCTCTAATCGCATTCCTTTATTATAATTGGTTTCCTGCAAAAATATTGGGCGGAGACGCATTAACTTTAATGGCCGGAGCAAGTATTGCAGTCATCTCAATATTAGGAGATATGGAAAAAATTGGGATTGCTTTGATGATTTTATATTTTATTGAATTATTTCTTAAAGCAAGAACAAAATTCCAAGGAGAATCATTTGGAGTTCCTCAAAAGACTGGACTTCTTCTCTCACCTAAAGAAAAGAAGAGTCTTACTCACTATTTTATGGCAATAAGCCCGACAACTGAAAAGAATGTTGTAAAACGAATACTTTTTGTTCAAGGAATAATCTGCATACTAGCCCTTATTGCGGTTTATTTTAATTATATTAGAATAATAACTATCTAACGCATGAAAAAAAGTGATATTGTTTGGAAAAAATCAAATCAACTAAAATATGTATTGCCGCTAGCGCTGGCGGGCATTTAAAAGAAATTCTTCAATTAGCTCCTTTCTACAACAAATATGATCATTATTTTGTTACATTAAATAGGCCTGATGGAACTGATTTAGCTAAACGAGAGAAAGTATTTTTTGTAGAATGCCCAGCACGTAACCCAATTAAACTACTAAAAAACTTTACTCAGAGTTATTCAATATTTATTAAACAAAAACCAGATATTGTAATTTCAACTGGAGCAGATACTGCCCTAGTAACTTGTTATTTAGCAAAATTATTTGGAAAAAAAGTTATTTATATTGAAAGCTATTGTCGCCCAACAAAGCCCAGCATTACAGGACAACTAGTTTATCCAATAGCAGATTTATTTATTTATCAATGGAAAGAAATGGAAAAATATTATCCTAAAGGAGTATTAGGCGGAAGTATTTTTTAGAATTTAGTTAAAAATGATTTAATTTCAAGCATTACAATTAGCAGGTAATAAACATGAATAAAATATTGGTAGTTGGATTTGGTTTTGTTGGAAAAGCATATGCTCAATATATGCGAGAAATAGGACAAGATGTTAAAGTATTTGCCAAACCTGAAGAAATAAAATTAATTGAAAGTTATGGTTTTAAAGCGCCTAAAGACGAAGAAACGTTTGACTGTGGGGTTATATGTCTTCCAACTCCAACAATTAACGGAAAATGTTCAACTTCTATTGTTGAAGATGTATTAACCAATAAACTAGAAAAAAAATATAACATAGAGAGATATATTTTAAAGTCCACAGTTGAAATTGGCACAACTAAACGACTAGAAGAAAAAATAAAAAAGAAGGTTATTTTTTATCCAGAGTTTCTTGAAGCAGGAACTCCACTTGGCGGGGTATTAAATCAAAAGATGGCAGTGTTTGGGAGTAATACTAAACTTAGTGAAGATGAACAAAAACAATTTATTGCAATAGCATTTGGTCAAGAAACAAAACCAAGAGACACAGAAATATTTTTTACTACCAGCGAAACAGCAGAATCAATTAAACTAATCCACAATATGTGGCTTGCTTGCAACATTTCTTTTTGGAACAGTATTGTACATAATTCACAAATAGTTAATAAAAAAGTAGATATTCAAACTGCACTCAACGTAATCCATTGCAGCCCATATTTTGGAACGCACCCATGGTCAGTAGGTAAGGCCTATGGAGGAGCATGTCTCCCTAAAGACATCCAGGGCTTTATTGGGGCATCTGATTCAAAGAAAGACGGCGTATTTTTAGAATTTTTAAAAAAGATTGAAGAGGTTAATCAAAATGTTAAATAATCAAAATTATATGGGTGATAAAATGATTTTTGTAAGTGTTGGAACACATGCACAACAATTTAATCGGTTACTGGTCGAAATAGATTCTCTTATTGAAAAGAAACTAATTAAAGAAACAGTATATGCACAAATTGGAAGTTCCGATTATGCCCCAAAGCATTATGAATACAAAAAGTTCATGGGCCTAATTGAATTTGATGACAAAATAAAGAATTGCTCTTTGTTTATTACTCACGCAGGAGAAGGCAATATTGGTACTGGACTGCAATTTGAAAAGAAAATGATTGTAGTTGCAAGACAAAAAAAATATGATGAACACACTAATGATCACCAACTTGAGCTCGCTAGTGCAATAAAGAAAGAAAAACAAGCTATTGTTTGCGAAGTTGAAGAAATTGTTAGCGCACTAAAACAAATAAAGAACTTGAAAATTAAAAAAACCGAGCATGCTAAAGGCATCATTAAATGTTTGGAAAAGTTTATGGCAGATACATATGAATAAACAAGGAATAACGTTTCTTATTGCCTCAAAAAATCAAGGCGACGAAATAAATGATGTAATCAAAAGATGTTTTAACCAAAAATTTACAGGTAACATTGAAGTCATTCTAATAGATGATAAAAGTTCTGATAAAACCCAAGAAATTGGAGAAACTATTGCAAAAAAAGAAAAGAATCTAATTGTAATGAGTACAAAGGGCGAAGGTAGAGTAAAGGGATTAAATAAAGCAATTCAAAAATCAAAAAATGAATTCATTTGCTTGTCCGCAGGAGACATTTTTTTTGAAAAATATTTTGCAAGTACAATTCTATCCTATTTTACTGAAAAAAACATCGCATTTGTATCCCCCTTCTCTGACACAGGCGGAAATGCTACTGTTTGGAGAAAAAATGTTCTTAAGGAACTTAATGGATTTGATGAAGAATTCAACGAAAAAGGAACTGGATTTAGAGATGATACAGATCTTGCTTTTAGAGCATTTGATAAAAACTATAAAGGGATTTTTACTTACAAAACTGCAAAATTCAAGCATGAACATTCGCTAAAAAAAGAAGGACTTTTGGATAAACTAAAATATGGTTGGTCAAGAATTAAAATTCACAGATTTGATCCGCTTCTCTACAAGAAACACCCAATTCGCGGAAAAGAATTCTTTGATGTTAAACTTGGTTTTATTCGAAATCCTTGGAAAGATTTTGAAGTTGCAACAGGGTTATGGAAAGGAAAATTTGATTTTAGTTCACCACAAGGAATCGTTTTAGTTAAAGGAAACTCAATTCCAAATAAAATTCTAATAGCCTTACTTGGGTTAGGGTATGTTTTTCTTGTAAAAACATCACGACTTTATGGCAGCATTAAGTATAGAAAGTTACTTTTGTAAAAACATGCTTAGCAATGTACCACGAATGTTTATAAACAAACTTTCCTTCTTTATATTGTGGTTCAATGAAGATTCTATTGCTTAATCCACCTTTCATAAATAAGTTTTCACGTACTTCAAGAAGCCCAGGAGTATCAAAAGGCGGGTGTGTATATTACCCAATTTGGTTAGCCTATGCTACGGGAGCACTAGAAAATGCTAAACACGAAACACTTCTTTTAGATGCATCTGGAGAAAACACTACTTTAAAAGAAACTTTAGCTAAAGTTAAAGAATTTTCACCAGAATTGATTATTATTGATACAGTTACTCCTTCTTTTGAAAATGATAAAAAAGTTGTTGAAAAAATAAAAAAAGAAAATCCTAGCGCATTCACTGTTTTTGTAGGAGATCATGTTAGTGTACTCCCAGAAAAAAGTCTAAAGGAAAGTAAAATTGATGCAGTTGCAATAAAAGAATATGACTATATTTTGTGCGAACTAGCTAACACACTTGAGAAGAAAAAGGATTTGAGTGCTGTAAAAGGAATATTTTGGAGAAAAGGAAGAAAAATCATAAAAAATGAACTTGCTAATGCTCCAACTGAAAAACAACTCGACAAATTACCATTTGTTTCTCAAGTTTATGCAAAGCACTTAAAACTCAAAAATTATTTTTATCCTTCTATTCAATACCCCGAAATAACTTTACTAACTGGAAGAGGTTGCCCAAACAAATGCGCTTTTTGCAAATGGCCCCAAACTTTTTCAGGGCATAATTACAGAAAAAGAAGTGTAAATAGTGTTGTTGATGAATTTGAATGGATTCAGACAAACTTGCCTGAAATAAAAGAGATAATGGTTGAAGATGATACACTTACACAAGACAAAGACAGAACAATCACTCTTTGCAAAGAATTAATTAAAAGAAAAATAAAACTCCCTTGGAGTTGTAATGCTAGAGCTGATGTTCCACTTGAAGTTTTGCAATGGATGAAAAAAGCAAAATGCAGACTTATGTGTGTTGGAGTTGAAAGTGCTGAACAAGAAATATTAAATAATATCCATAAAGGAACAACTGTAAGTGGGATTAGACAGTTTATGAAAGACTCAAAGAAAGCAGGAATACTTGTTCATGGTTGTTTTATGTTTGGAAACCAAGGCGAAACAAAAGAAACTATACGGAAGACTGCTGCTTTTGCAAGAGAAATTGACCCAGATACAGCCCAATTCTTTCCAGTAATGGTTTACCCCGGAACTGAAACTTACAATTGGGCGAAAAAGAAAGGATACTTAAAAGCAAAAAAGTTTTCTGACTGGTTAAACAAAGACGGAACACATAGAACTCTTTTGAGTAGACCGGGATTAAGTTCTGAAGAATTAAATGAACTTACTGATGAATCAAGAAACGCATTTTATACTAGACCAAAATATATGGCTGCTAAAGCAGTTCAGGCAATAACTCACCCCAAGGAATTCAAACGAATTGCTAAAGGCGGACTTACTCTTGTAAAATATCTTTTGAGGAAGTAATATGTTTGCTTCAATAATAGTTCCATGCTATAACTGTGAAAAAACGATTAAAGCATGCATAAATTCTATTCTTGAACAAAAAACTAAAACTGATTTTGAAATAATCCTAGTTGATGATGGAAGTACTGATAAAACTGCAAATAGAATTAACCAAACAAAATCAAAAAAAATACAATATATTTATCAAAAAAATGCTGGACCCGCAAAAGCAAGGAATGCAGGAACAAAAAAAGCTAAAGGAGAAATATACCTATTTACTGATTCAGATTGTATTGTAGAAAGTAATTGGCTAAAAGAAATGCTGGCCCCTTTTTCTGATAAAAAAGTTGCTGCAGTGCAAGGGGCATACAAAACAAAGCAAAAAGAACTTCTTAGCCGCTTTTCTCAAATTGAAATTGAGGACAGATATGAAATAATGCGAGTATCAAAGCACCTTGATTGGGTAGGAAGTTATAGTGCTGCTTACCGAGCGGATGTTTACAAACAAATGAAAGGATTTGATGAAAGTTTTCCAAAAGCTAGCGGAGAAGATCCTGAACTTAGTTACAAGGTTGCTGAAGCAGGATGGAAAATTATTTTTAACCCCAACGCAGTAGTATACCACACACACCCAAACAGTTTGAAGAAATACTTAAAAACAAAATTTTTTAGAGCTTACTATCGACCCAAAATGTATTCCAAACACAAACAAAAAATGCTAAAAGATTCCTACACTCCACAATCACTCAAACTGCAAATTCTTTGTTTTTATGCAATAATACTAGGGGCAATAATCTCAATTTTCTGGACACTTGGCTGGGCAATCATACTCGCAGGAATATTAGCCCACATCCTTTTAGGAACAAAATTCTTTTTGTTTAGTCTAAAAAAAGATTTAGGCGTTGCACTAACAAGCCCAATAATTCTCTTAATGAGAAGCATAGTATTTGGAATAGGTCTAATTTGGGGGAAACTCCATGGTTGAAAATGAATTATCCCGACAAGGACTACTAAAGTATGTTGCAATAAAGGCCATTCGACCTTTTGCTCGGACAACAACTAAACTAATGTGGAACCAAAAAATAGAATTTAACAAAAAATCAGTCAAACGAATTTTATTTATTCAACTTTATGGGATAGGAGACTATTTAATGTCAACACCAGCAATTGTTTCAATTTCAAAAGAATTTCCTAACGCAGACAAAATAGTGCTTTGCAAAAAAGCAGTTAAAGAAATTGCAGAACTCACCCCAACTATTTCAAAAGTATTTACCCCAGAAGAACTACAAAATGAAAAATTTGATTTAGTAGTGTCTCTTAATGACTCGGCCGAAGCTTCAATTATTGCATGGAACTTAAAGCCAATTTATGCAATTGGTTTTCTTAAAGGCAACAAAGTTAACGCAAATTTTGATATTGTCCCACAAACAGCACTTGAAACTAAGTCCTGGACAGAAAATTATTTATTGATTCCAAAGGCCCTTGGAATTAAAGAACCCAAAAACAAGGATTACTTAATTAAATTAAAGAAGAGTAAAAAAATTGATTTAATCATTAAAAAAAATAAATTAAATAAATTTATAGTCTTTGATCCAAATACTCGAAAAGGAACAGAAGCCAAAGCATGGGGAAACCATAATTATGCAGAACTCGCAAAAAAACTTCTTGAAGCAAATTACCCACTAGTTTTTTGTGGGGGAAAAGACGAAACTAACAGCACTGAAACTATTTCTTTACTAAGCAAGTTAATACAAAATAAA
Source organism: archaeon (assembly GCA_041664905.1). GTDB lineage: Archaea > Iainarchaeota > Iainarchaeia > Iainarchaeales > JAAZKV01 > JAAZKV01. The sequence continues at coordinate 18,843 of JBAYJX010000009.1, forward strand.
AAGTCAAAAGCTTCAAAAATACTTAACCTTACTGGAGAAACCACGCTTAGTGAAGCGGCTTACTTATTTTCAAAAGCCGCTTTGTTTGTAGGAAATGATTCAGGGTTAATGCACCTATCACTAGCAGTTAATTGTCCAACAATAGGAATTTTCGGACCAACTGATTCAAAAATACTTTTTTCGAAAAAAAAGAACACATTTGCATTACAAGTAAGGAATACAGAGTGGCCTTGCTACACAAGAGGAACTTTTGACATAAAACCCAGACAAAAAGAAATGGACAAAATAAAACCCACATTAATTTTTAGTAAAGCCCTACACCTACTCGGAAAAAACCCAAAATTGGTGATAAAATGAATATTCTTTATATTGCAGAAGACATTTCAATTCCAGGATTTCATGGGGGAAGCACCCACGTACAGGAAACAATTAATGCACTAAAAGAACTTGGACATAAGGTTTTTGTTATTTGTAAGAAAGGAGAAGGACAAAAAGAAAATGAAACAAAAGATGGAGTTACATACTCGCGAATACAACTACCTAAAAATAGTCTTGCAAAAAACGCAAAACTATTTCTAGAACTCGGAGGAATTGCAAAAAAAATAATCCAAAAAGAAAAAATTGAACTTGTCTGGCAAAGAAATAGAATATTTGGAAACCAAGGGATTATTGAAGGAAAAAAATTAGGTACAAAAACAATTCTTGAAATGAATGAGCCCATCCAGACTTCAGAAACAAATCTTATGTTTCCATTGATAAAACAATGGTTTTTTTACTCAGTAAATTTTGCTGACAAAGTAACTGGAACACACAAAATAATGTTTAATGGAATTCCGCAAGAAAAACAACTATTAACTTGGCACGGATCAAACATAAAACTATTTAACCCAAAAAGAGTTGACAACAAACTTGCAAAAAAGTATAACCTAAAAGGAAAAACATTATTTTACAGCGGAAGCTTCCAAGAATGGCACTGCTTGAAAAACGCATTGTTGGCTTTTAAGGAAGTACAAAAAAACTATTCCCAAGCTGCATTTTTACTCGCAGGCGAAGGAAAACAAAAAAAAGAACTAAATGATTTTGTGCAAGAACAAAAAATAAAAAATGTGCACTTTTTAGGAAATATTCCTTTTGATATGCTTGCTTACTACATTAATTCATGTGAAGCATGCGTTGTACTATACGACCGCAACTATGAAACAATAAAAAAATATGATTACTTTTATTCCCCTATTAAAATATTTGATGCAATGAGCTGTGGAAAAATTGTTATTGCTAGCAGAATAGGAAACATAAAGGGGCTTATCGAAGAAAATTTAAACGGCTACCTAGTTAATGAACAAAATGTTTTAGAACTTGCAAAGGCAATTAAGAGTGCTTTTTCGCTTTCAGACAAAAAAAAGAAACTAATTGAAAAAAGAAACATTCAACAAATAAAAGAAACATACAATTGGAAAGCAATAACAAAAAGAATACTTGAAAACTTGTGATGATTATGGGTTCAAATGCAAATTTGTTTGCAAGGCACACCGCCTTTAATTACTTAAGCAAAATGCTTCCAACAGCAGTTTCATTTATATTTACCTTAATAATTTCAAATTATTTAGGCCCGGAAAATTATGGAATATACAATTACTTGCCGGCAGTACTTGTTGGATTTGTTACGCTTTTCGGAGGAGAATTTATTAATAATCTTCTTTGGACTTTCACTGCCAGAAAAAAAATAAAAAAGCTTTTCAAATTTATATTTGGCATCAACTTGCTGATAGCTCTTGTTCTTTTTGCGGCTTTAAACCTTCTTGGACCTGTTGTAATGACGGCGTTAGGCATAAGTCACCAAGAACTCGTACCAATAGCAAGCATATTCCTCCTCTTAACTCCAATTAACACCATAATGATGACTTTATTTAAGGGATTCAGCCAATTTGGCAAAGTCCTTAAAGCAGCACTAATTGAAAATGCAATAACGTTGCTATTTGCTGTTATTTTTATAATATTTTTACAAATGGGGCTCATAGGGGCATTCATAGCAAGATTTATTGCTATAGTTACATCACTCATGTATTATTACTTTGCTTATAGAAAACTAGAATTTACAAATGCACCAATTAACCTAACTGAAATAAAGCAGTATGGAGGCTGGAATATTTTAGCCTCATTTGTAAGAAACCTAAACAGTCAAATATTAACTATATCCATAGGGATTTTGCTTAACGCTGCAACCCTCGGAATTTATTATTTGGGTCAGAGAATAACCACTATCGCAATAACTAATATCTCTAACACTATAACAGAAATAATGTGGTCAAAAAACAGTGAAAACTTTTCTGATAAAAAACTTATAGGAAAACAAACAAGCACTGCGATAAAGGTAACCCTGCTAATTACTATCGCCCTTTGTATACCATTTTTGCTTGTTGTGCCTTCTTTAATTAACTGGCTTTTTCCAAAATTTATAGCCATTATAGCATTCATACCTCTTTTTTTGATTTACTCAATAATACAGACCCAGGGACCAGTAACTTCAATATTCAATGCTATAAACAAAACAAAAAACAATATGAAAACAAATTTTTTTGACATAGCTTTGACAATCATAATTACAATACCATTAACCTATTTTTTTGGATTAACAGGGATGCTTATCGCATACAGCATTGTGCTAGAATTAAGCTATCTTTATATAATTTATTTATTAAGAAGAGAAGGAATTATAATCACAGTTATCCCTAAATTAAATGATATTAAAGAAATATTTTTATTAGTCTTGCGGACAAGAAAATAAATATGTACAGTAAGAATAAGCCCAAAAAACCTTACTATCACAAAGTTTTTGCCCACACAAAGGATTTTATTATAAATGAAACAAATACAGTAATGAAAAGGTGTTTGAGTGAGTACCAAATTTAAAAAATTATTACAAACAATACTTCCCAAAAAACATAAAAGAAGGTTTACTAATCAAGATTTGATTGACCCTAATTATGAAATAGGCAATTATACTTATGGAACTCCAACAATTCGCACATGGGAAGAAAATAGGGGTACAAAACTAAAAATTGGAAAATTTTGCTCTTTTGCAGACAATGTCGAAATATTTTTAGGTGGAAACCACCGTATGGATTGGATAACCACTTACCCATTGTCCATTCTCAAAAACAATTGGCCTGAAACAAAAGAAATAACTAATGACACCATCACAAAAGGTAATGTTACAATAGGAAATGATGTTTGGATAGGGCGTGACGCAACAATAATGTCCGGAGTTACCATAGGTGATGGTGCAGTAATAGGTGCTAAAGCAATGGTTACGAAAGATGTTCCTGCTTACGCAGTGGTTGTTGGTAACCCCGGAAAAATAGCGAAGTTTAGATTTGATAAAAAAACTATTGCAGCTCTGCTTAAAATAAAATGGTGGGATTGGCCTGTTGAAAAAATAAGAAAAAATGTGTTAATTTTAAGCAGTGGAAAATTAGAAGAATTTATTAAACAAAATTAGAAACCATTAATTTTTTCTGCATACACCGTAATCTCTGATGAACGATGCAGCAAAGAAAACGGAATTGTAAAGATATAAAACAGTTTGTTACTTGGGGCAAACTGAAATTTTATCCCTTTTTTGTGCAACCAAAGATTAATACTCTTAACAAAATGAAAAGGGTTCGTAGGATACAAAATCTTTTTTATCTTAAAGCCGTTCCTCATTAGCATCAATTCTAAACTTTTTGAACTGTAAACAAATAAATGTCTTGGGCTATCCAACGAGTAACAATTATTTTTAAACAACAATAAATCAACTGATTTTGCATTTGGGACATCAAATACTAAAAGACCATTATTTTCTAGTATTGAATAAGTCTTAAAAAAAAATGCATTCGGGTCGAACAAATGCTCTAAAATAAATGTAGCATTAACAACAGTTGCTTTTTTCTTTAAATTAAATTCTAGATAATCACCTAAAAAAACATCCAAGTCGTGTTTTTTTGCTATTTTGCAAGCATGTTTACTAAAATCTATTCCGGCAACAACCCAACCTAAATTTCGATGAGATTCTAAAAACTCTCCTACTCCAGCCCCAACATCAAAAAGAAGACCTTTTCTAAACGGTATAATTCGACTCATATTAATTTTGGAGTAAATAAAATAAAACTCTGATTTCAAAATTTCGCTCAAAGAACTTTTTGTATTTAAATGCAAATACCCATAATGTCTTTTCATCGCAAGCTTTTTGTAGTTAGGCACTTCACTAGTTTTATACTCATAATAAGCAGTGTAATCTTTTGGATAATATTTAGAAATATTTTTAGGAAAAGGAAATATTCGCATTAATCCACAGGTGGCACAACAATACAAATCCCACATCCCCCCCATCCCATGCCTTATCTCAGTAGACTTAAACATAAACTTCGACTTTTTTGAACCGCACGCAACACAGTCACCTAGTTTAAAATCAATTTTCTCATTCATGCACAAAACCCAAATTATTTCTTCTCAACCAAAAAAATAAATCCCCTTTTTATCCAAAAAGGTTTGTCTTCAATAAGTTTGTAAGAAAAACCTGTTTCTTTAAAGAGGCTAACAAGGTCAAAATAAGAATACATCTTTACACACTCAGGATTTATTCCAAATATTTGCTTCAAATGCCCTTTAACTGAATTATGACCTGAATTAAACGAACTAATCATTAATTTATTTGGAGTACTTATTAATCCTTTTCCGCCTTTTTTTAGAACTCTGTTGATTTCAAGAAGAGAAGCTTTTGGATCATTCAAATGTTCAATTACTTCAAATGCAACAAAAGAATCAAACTGGTTGTTTTTGAATGGAAGCTCTTTGCCATTATAACTAACAAGATTTTCAAACTTCCCTGTCACAACAAGATCAACACCATTTGCTTTTGAGGAAGTTTCCTTGTTAATTAGTTCAGTAAACAAGCCATAAAGACAACCAAATTCTAAAATCTTTGATCCCTTAAAAAGCAAGTATTTTTTTGCTAGTTCCACATTATTTTTTACTACTGCAACTTTTGAAGGTTGCATAAATTCCACTTCACCAGCAGAAGAAAATAAATTATTATTTTTCATAACATATTTTTTATGAGCAATCATAATAATTTCACCAAAAAATTACTATCTTTTTTACCTTGCGATGTTTTAATAAAAAAACTTATGGAAAGAATGCCGCAAATCTTTTTAAACCACTCTAATTTCAGCCAGAACAGAAATTCATGAATCAGATTAAGTTAAGCTTTTTAAAGTAATCAATTCACCTTACCTTATGGCAAAAAGTAAAAAAGCATTAAAATACAATAAGGTAATGTTTGTTGAGATGAAGTATCAAACAAAAAGCCACTACCCAGAAGACATAAAAAAAGACAATTCCTTTTTTCTTGCAGATTATCGTAGACAAATTCCTTTAGACATTTTGTTTCCAGCAACAATATTAGAAAAAAAAGGGCTGAAATGCAAAGTTGTGGACTTAAATTATTCTAGTTTAGAACAATTAAAAAAAGAAATTGATTCATTTAATCCACAAATTATTTTTATCTCAACTGCATATATGTGTTACTGGCAGTGCCCCCCAGAACCAGTTTTACTCAAAGAAAATGTTGAACAAATAAGGAATTTATTTAAAGGACCAATAGGCATATTTGGACCACACTCGACCACAATGCCAGAAGAAATTCTAAAAAGAAGCAAAGCAGATTTTGTGATTCGCGGAGAACCAGAAGTATCAATCACAACCATTTGTAAATCAGGATTTAAAAACGCCCCAAGTGTAAGTTATAGTTTGAAAAATAAAAAGATTAAGCACAATCCATTTGCAGCCCCCCAAGATTTGAAAAAAATGCCGATTCCAGACTATAACTTAATTGACACACTCATTTACCCAGAAGCCATAATACAATCAAGTAGAGGGTGTCCTGCACATTGTATATTTTGCAACAAAACAATGTATGGTCAAGGATACAGAGAAAGAAAACTTCAAGATATAATAAAAGAAATAAGATTATTAAAAAATAAAGGTTTTACTGAAATATATTTTCAAGATCTGGAATTCTTTTTTAATAACGAAAGAATGCAAAAATTTTGCAAGTTATTGATCAATTCAAATTTAAAAATCAATTGGAGTTGTACTGCAAGAGTAAATTCAATAAAAGATTTAACAACATTTAGGTTAATGAAGAAATCAGGGTGTACAATAATTAATTTTGGGCTTGAAAGTGCAGCAAAAGAAGTACTAAATAAATCCGGTAAAAATATTACCCTTGAAGAAGTAGAAACTTCAATGAGTCTTTGCGAAAAATCAGGAATTATTGGAGCTTATAATATTATATTTGGACTTCCGGGGGAAAACAGAAAAACAATGATGGAGACTATAAAGTTCATAGGCAAAAATTATGGAAGAAAAAATATAAAGATTGATCGTGGTTTTAGAGTTATTTATTTTCCAGGAAGTGTTTTATTCAAAAAAGGAATAAAAGATGGCACAATAACCAAAGAAAATCTTTACAATGATATATACTACAAAAGTGGGACCCTAGGAACTGATTTTAATACAAAAGAAGAATTTGATAAGGCATTTCAAAAAGCCCGAATAAGTCTATTTCTAACAAAAAAAGCTAAAAAAATCAAAAAACTTATTTTAGGCAAAGAATAAATCCTTAAATTAAAAAAATCTTAAAACTAGGCTCTTGCAACAAACAAACTCTTGAAAAAAGCAAGCACTTTTACATCATCTAAATGGCTATTCTCAAGAACATGTCTATCCAAAATTGGAACAAGAACTACAATAAATGCGGATACTGATGCAAGATGAAGCAAAGTAAATGGGATTTGCCCCACAAAAGCCTGTTCAAAACTCATTCCAAACATAAAAGGAGTTGCTAAAACACCAGTTACAAAATCAAATATTAATACACCTAAAACACCGCACCCTAAATAATTCTTAAGTCCAATATTCTTTTTATTTTCAATTCTTTTTTTCATATACCTGGAGAAAAAAAGACCCAACCCAGCATAAGTCAAAGCTGTTACAAGTGTCCAAACACCAATATAACCAGTGATTATATCAAAAGAAACCATAGTAACAAATGGAAAAAGAAATGCCTTATAGGCTTTTTCATTTTTTGAAACTGGAAGCATAAATGCCATAATTGGATCATTATTTGGAATAAATCTAGCTAATCTTACAAGATTTGCTAAAAAAACAGACGCCAAAAATTTAATTATTCCAAATTTCATAATAATAAATAAAGTTTAAATAAGCTATTTAAAGTAATCGTTTTACAAATAACCATCACCAAATTATTATTACAAAATCAGTTCTCAAAAAATTATTGCAAAAATAACTACCCCAGGTTTGTTTAAAATTGTTTGCTCCAAAAAATAATGTTATGGATATTCTTTTTGTTGAACCTTTTGGAAGTGGACAAATCCGACTCGGAATCACAACTCTTGCAGCGGTTTTAAAACAAAATGGATTCTCAGTTGAAATTGTAGATCTATTACCAGGAAAAGATGTACCATATAAACGATCAGAAGAATATTTTCAAAAATGTCTTAAGCAATATCCAAAAGTAATTGCTTTTACAGCAACTACTCCGACATTTCACAAAACTGTTGAAGCTGTGAAAAAAGTTAGACCCTATTGTAACAAAATAATCACTGGGGGACCTCACTCGACAATTTTTCGTGAAAGAATTCTCGAAAAAGTTCCAGAAGTAGATGTTGTTGTAATGGGTGAAGCAGAAGAAACAATAACACAAATTATGGAAGCATTAATTTCTGAAAAATCACTTCAAGATATAAAAGGTATTGCTTATAGAAACGGGGATAAAATATGTGTAAACCCACCAGCCCCACTTACAACTGACCTTGACAAAATACCTTTTCCTGCAAGAGAATTGTTGGATATTGATGCTTATGATGCCCCATTCAATGTAATGTCCAGCAGAGGTTGTCCTTACAATTGTGTTTATTGTTCAAAACCTGTTACCAACACAAATTGGCGTTCAAGATCACCAAAAAATGTTGTGGATGAAATTGAGCAAGCATTTGAAAAATATCCCCACGTAGCAAAAAGAATTAACAGAACAGTAGGAATATCCGATGATAATTTCACAATTAATAAAGAACGTGCTATTGGGATATGTGATGAACTAATAAGTAGACACATGGACATTAACATGACTTGCGCCACAGGAATACATGTAAACACAATTTCATCAGAACTACTTCAAAAAATGAAAGATGCCGGATGTAGTGAGTTATGGTATGGAATGGAAACAGGAAATCCAAAATTATTACAAGCAATAGGAAAAGCAACTTCAATTGAACAAATTAAAAAAGCTGTTGAACTCTCAAAAAAGATTGGAATACAAGGAGTGGGGGGACATTTCATAATCGGGCTTCCAAATGAAACCCTTAAAGAAGCACGAGAAACCATAGCATTTATGAAAAATTTAAAATTAGACATTGCAGGCATAAATCACATGGTTCCATTTCCTTCAACTGCAATGTGGGGATATGTTAAAGAACATGGAACACTTTTAGCAACTTATGAAGATGTAGTGGATTACAGAAACTTTTTAAGTTATGGAAAAGAGAATCCTATTTTTGAAACTCCAGAATTCCCTGCAGAAGAACGAAGAATAGCATATAATGAAGCAGCAGAGGTGATTGATTCAATGATTCGAAATAGTATTATGTCAACAAGTAATATAAAGAAATTTATGGCAAAAGTAAGATCCCCGAAAGATATTATTTGGGGAATTAAAAGAGTTGCACAAATTTACACTAAAACTGATCTTAGACGAGTAGCTACAATTGCAAAACCTAAACACACAGATGAAGTAAAAACCGATGAAAAACATCAACCAACTGACTCAAATTAAACTAAAAAATTAACAAAAACCAGAAAATTAAATCAACAAATCTTTATATAAATCAGCATAACCCTTAGCCGCATTCTTCCAAGAAAATTTTGAATTTACCATTTCTTTTGCACACAACACCCTTTTGTGTGCATCTTTAGTATTATTCATTAAATAAATTATCGCATCTCGTAATTCAATAGAAGAAAAAGGTTTAACTAAATAACCAGTTTTTTCAGTAACAATCTCAGAATTGCCTGAAACATCAGTAGTAATCACAGGACACCCACAAGCCATTGCTTCAAGAACAACTTTGGGCAACCCTTCAGCTAAAGTTGGAAGTATAAAACAATCGGCAGAAGAATAATATTTAGGCAAATCGTTGTTACTAATTATTCCAAGTAAAACTACTTTATTTTTATTATTAATTTTTTTTAGAATAATATCAAAATATCTCTTACTAACCCCAGTCACTTCACCAGCGATAAAAAGTTTAACATTATCAATCCCATTCAGCGCCTCAAATAAATATTCAAGCCCTTTTAATGGAACTACCCTACCAACAAAAAGAAGATTAAATGTATCTGGATAATTTTCAAAAACACCAGCTTTAGTTTTTTTAAAGATATCCAAATCTATTCCATTATAAATAGTTTTAACTTTGTTGACACCAAAATTTTGTTTCACTTCATCACTCACTGCATTTGCAACCCCCACAACCATATCAGCATTTCTGCACATCCGCTCTGATAATAGGAGAGTGCGTTTTATATCCCACCAGGATTTTACTCTCTTTAGGGGCATTTGTAAAGGCCAAAGCGGAACATTTTTATAAATTTCAACATCACACCCATGTACTGTAAGTACATTCGGCTCAAAAATCTGTTTTTGCATCCAAAAACAATAAAAATTATGGAATTGAAAAATATCTTTTTGTACAGAATTAGCTTTCTCCATAGCCGCCAAATTAAATGGGAGGTGAAAACAAAGTTCAGATATCTTCCCAGGAATTGGTTTAAGACGATGAACCCTAAAACCGTTAGTTTCTTCAAATTCTTTCTGCCCCCTCACCCCTGAGCAAATAATATTTGTTTCTACACCAAAATTAACAAGTTCCTTAGACAAATTAAAATAATTTGGTGCAAGTCCACCACTTATTTTATCAAAACTCGGAAATGTTTCACCTATAACTCTACATAGTTGAATTGTTTCCACAAAATACCACTCAAAAATTGAACCAATTACTAATTAAAGGAAATACTCTAGAAGTATTTAAGTGTATTGGAACAAAAAAAGGGATTCAAATGAAAAAAGTAGTTGTTTTATTTGGGATAGATGATTTTAATCCAGAAATCATGCAACCTGAATTTAGAGAATGGAAAAATCTCCAAAAAATAATAACTAAATGCCCTAAAATAAAAATAACCGGTTTCTGCGCAGCGTGTTATAGTTTTCCACAAAACAAGTACAAAAGATTTTTTCTAAAAAAAATCTCCACTTTTTTTCAAAAGAACTTTGAAAATAAAAACAACTTGCTTACCAACAATCCAGCATGGGTTTCTTTTTTTAATAAAGAAAAGAACTTATCCATCCAACTGCACGGATTTACCCACTATACTCCGATAAGCGGCACTGCTGAAGAATTTAAAGGACTTAATAAAAAAAATACAGTCGACCACATGAATTCTATGCTAAACGAATTTCAAAAGTTCGGGCTTAAAGCAACAGTTTTTGCACCCCCTGGTTGGGCAATTAACAAATATGTTTATGAATTTTGCAAAAAACAACATTGGTGTATTGCGAGTTCTTTTTATAATCAGAAAACAAATTCATTTTCAGGCAAAAAACTTAATTCAGGCTTTAAGATTCAGCGTATTGATGGTGTAAAATGTATTCCTCGTAATGTTGACATTGGTACAGGCACAACAGAAGAACTTGATTATGCCGCAAAAAAAGGACTTATTTCTTTTCATAGCCATGTAAAAAATATTGGTGTAACAAATGGGTTAACTGAAAAAAATATTGCTAATTTTACAAAACTCTTAATTTATCTTGAAAAAAATTATGACCCCGAGTACAAATTCTTTAATGAATTATAAATTTAATCAAATTATTTTGGAGTTAATATTATCTAATCTAATTTACTCTTTTTCGCAAAGCAATGCAAATCCGGTTGAAAGCAGACTTGGCATAAACTTTTTGCCAGTATATTCTTCAGCAATTACTTTGAGTCCAACTTGTTTAACTAGCGCCCTTGCTTTCTTCAAAGTAAAAAATCTTATGTGCGCTGCTTCGCCACTAAACACATCAGGAAGCTCACCTTTTAAAAATACTAATCTAAAACGCCAATACTCATGATTTGGAACATTAATTAACACATATTTTTTGGATATGCGTTTCATCTCAAAAAGAACTTTTTTTGGATTAAAAACATGCATTAAAACTTGATTACTTATTGCACAATCAAATGTATTATTTTTAAACGGCAATCCCTCGTCAAGATCCACTTGCTTTACATCCAACCCTTTTTTTTTAGCGAGAGAAACTGCAACTGAAGAAATATCTACTCCTTGCACACGCACACCTTTGGCCTTCAAATAAAGCATTAATTCCCCTGAACCACAACCCACATCCAAAACAGATTTTATTTTAGGAATAAGCGCAATTATAGATTTATTTGATTCATTTAACTCACTTGAATCCTTGTTAAAATTAGTAAGTTTAGCTGACCAATTATTGTCGTGCAAATCCTGTTTAGTAGATTTCATATTTAAAGAATACTTGCCAAGTATTAATAACTTTGCTTTATATACTAAAAAATAAAAAAATAAGCCATAAAATTGAATCAAAAACCTTTTATAACTGCCAAGACCAAATTATATATGGGCTATCTAAACCAAGACTATCGCCAAAGGAAAGCATATTTTTACAGAATGATTGATGAAAAAAAGCTTGAAAAAGAACTAGTCACAGATGAAACTCTTGTTGAAAAACAAAAGAAACTTGAACAACTTTTTGCCAAAACAATTGGAACCAAATTTGCTCTTCTTTTTGGATCAGGAAACCATGCACTTCAAGTAGGGCTAAGTTCAATTGAGTTAAACAAAAATAATAACGTTCTAGTCCAAGCATTTACTTGCAAACAAGTACCTAGAATCATTAATGAAATAAATAATTCAAATTTAGTTGATATTGATGAAACCTATAATATTGACTTAAAAAAAGCAAAAAATTCAATTAATAAGAAAACCAGTGCAATACAAGCAATATATAGTTATGGAAAAGCAATTAACTCAAGCGAACTAATAGATTTTTGCAATAAAAACGGACTTGAATTAATCGAGGATTGTGCTCATTCTCTTGGAGCAAAAAATGGTAAAAATGTAGGATCATTTGGGCGATTTAGTATCTTTAGCTTAAGAAAAAATATTCCAGTAGGCACTGGAGGAATGCTTTGCACTAATGATAAAGAACTCTATAACGCGGCACTATCACAAAAAGAAACTTTTTTTACCCAAACTAAAAACAAACGCTTCAAAAGAGAAATTTTGACTAAATCTACTGTTTTTTTCAAAAAAACTTTTCCTAACCTAAGTTTTCCATATTTATTTTTAAGTAAACTTGGTTATGGTGGAGAAGCAATTAATCAAGAACTTTTGGATAAATTTGAATGCGCGTTAGCAATTAGTTCAATTGATTCTCTCCCAAAAATAATTTCTGAAACTATCTCAAATGCAAAGTTATTAATTAAAGAACTTGGAGAGGAAAAGTTTTCATTTACAGAGAATTCTAAAAACGAAATTAATGTTTACACTAGAGTCCCAGTATATTTTAAAGAACCAAAAATAAGCACAACAGAAATTTGGGGACAGTTACAACGAGAAGGATATGAAACGGGTTTGTTTTACAAAAGCGATTTTGAACTAACTACAAAAAATGCTCAAACAAATTTTGCTTTCTCAAAAAAAGCCGCAAACCACATGGTCCCAATAGGGGTACAGGGGTTAAACAAAGAACAAATAATCGCGTTAGCTACAAGGATAAAACAATTTTCTAAATAAATTTTTCAAATTACGCTCTTTTTAATTTTGTTAATAATTTTGCAATCCCAAGTTTTTTCTTGAAAGCATGGTACTCAACAACAGAACCAAACTTTTTCTTAAATCTATTAACATTAAATTCTTTTGATCCTTCCTCAGCCCCAACCGCAATATTACTCAAATCAAATTGGCTAAACCCGTTTGAATTAGCCCACTTTATTGTGTACCATTTTAAAATGTCATTTGGAAAAATATTTCGTTTTTCCCAATTACTAGAAATGCTTAGTTCATAGACACTTTTACCAAAAGTCCCAACCATTAGCCCCGCAGCAAATACTCCGTCAGCATCCCTCAAAATAAAAAATTTACCCACTTTATTCTGAATTATTTCATAAAAAAGAGATTCAAAAAAAACCTTCGGATATACCTCAAGTCCAATTGATTCATGATGGAGCTTGTAATGTAAGTAATAATCATCTAAATCTATAGCGCTCCCATCCACCACTTTACTAAAATACTCTCCTACTTTTGACAAATTCTTTCTTGCAGCGTGGTCAAGAGTTTCGAATAATTCAGTTTCTGATTTTCCAAGTTTTGCAACAACATTTTCCATTTTAACTGATTCAAATTCGCTTGCTAAAAATAATTCGGGTTTGTCCCAAAGAGTAGACCCCCACAGAGTTATTGAAATAATCTTACGTTTTTTACATTCATCCTCAACTGCTTTGAATAACCCGTCTAACGCACTTTCATCCAAAAAAACTGGGGGTGCAAATGCAATAAAACCTTTTCCAAGATTTGAAGCAATTCCTTTCAAAGGTTGTTCAAACCCCAGTAGCATTACATTATCTGAAAAGAAAAAAATTGGTTTAAAACCGAACGTTTTTTCCATTACTAATGAATATTCTTTTGTCAAATAGATGTGTGAAGAGCTGAATTTTAACAATTTTTCATCCCACCAATCGGGAGCAACACTAGTAATATTAATTGATTCAATAATTGACATAAATATAACTCACACAAAATCTTAAATGGCTAGATAAAAAGTAATTATTTAATTAGAATACTTTTTTATCCCTTCTTTAAGAACTTCAACAACTTTTTTGCAATCATCATTAGTGAGATTCAAATGAATTGGCAAAGTAATTAACTCATCAGATTTTTTATGAGAATTTGGGCAAGTACCTTTTCCATGAGCATACATGGGGTACTCTGTATTGTCGGTATAATGTACACCTGGGTATATTTCATTGTCATAAAAATGCTGCATTATTTCATCCCTGTGTTTAACACAAATTTGGTAAAGGTGCCTTGAACTTACACAACCTGGCGCGACTTTAATTATTTCTACTCCTTTAACATCTTTCAAGAGAGAATCATATAACGCAGTTATTTCCCTTCTACGCACATTGCCTTCTTCCAAATACTTTAGCTCCACTATACCAATTGAAGCTGCAATTGAATTACCATGATACTTAAAACCGATTTCATCCACATTATATTTCCACTTATAACTCCCTTTTGCATTATTAAAACGCTGGTAAGTATCTTTATTTATTCCCATCCAAGCAACCACTCTTGCTTCTTTATCAAGTTCAGAATCAGCAAAACAAATCATTCCAGAATCCGAAGTAGGGAGATTTTTTACTGCTTGAAAACTAAAAATTGCAACATCAGCTTCTGCCCCAACTTGTTTTCCGTTTATTTTTGTTCCAGACATATGGGCTGCATCAAGTATGAGCTTTAATCCTTTTTTCTTGCATAACTCAACAATATCCAAATATCTACCAGGATTACCTCCAATTCCAACAAACATTACAGCTTTTGTTTTTGAAGTAATTTTTGATTCAACTGATTTTGGATCCAAACACAAGTATTCATCAATATCCGCAAATACCGGTTTAAGATTTTCATATAAAATAGCATGATTTGTTGAAACAAAAGTAAGAGGAGTAGTAATTATTTCATCACCATCTTTCCAACCAAACTTTTTCTTTAACACATGAATTGCTAAGTGTAAACCAACAGTGTTTGATGCTAAAAAATGAGCATTTGATAGGTCAGTATATTGTTTCCATTTATCCTCAAATTCAACTGTTTTGAAGCCTAATCCTGTCCAACCCTTATCAAGACAGATTCGCATTTCTTCAAGAATTTCAGTTGTATGAAACTTAGGAACAAAAACATTTATTGCCACAAAACCACCAAATCAATAAAATTAACTTTTCAAATATCCCAAACCTTTATTACAAATAGTGTGATAATAATTATTATAAATCAAGCAGCAATTAGTACAATATTCGTTTGTACCACAAACAGTTAAAAAGCAAAAAAATGCAATTTATGATAAATCGAGAAGAACTTGTTCAAATTTTTCACAATAAGGAACTATATCATATTTCTTTACTCTTGCCTGACCAATCTTCCCAGCCCTATTTCTAAACTTTTCATCTTTAATCATTAAAAATAATTTTTTAGCCCATTCCTGAGAAGAATTATTTTCTTTTATTAGTAAACCATTCTTGTCATCCTCAATCAAATCCTTATTTACCCCTACCCTTGTTGCAACACAAGGAATACTTGCCGCCATATATTGCAAAAGCTTGTACCCACCTTTACCTTTATTTTCAGTATCATTCTTTATGGGCATTATGCCAATATCAATATCAGCAAGATCCTTAAGCTCTTTATCTAAACCCCATTGCCTATATTCTACTTCAGCAAATTTGAACTCATAATTAACTCTTTCAGGAACGCCACCAATTATGATAAGTTTTACTTTTTTCCCAACTCCTTTTGCTGACTTTGCTGCATCATCAATTCCCTTAGCAATTAAATGAATATTTTTGCTTGTATTAGCACTCCCAACCCACCCAATATTAACCGAATCATGTTTTTTTCTATATTTTTTTGATTTTGAATAATGTGCAAAATCTATTGGCCCAAGAATTATTTCTACTTTTACTTTTGGATTAATTTTTAAACAATGTTTTTTATTGAACTCATTTTCAACTGTAACGAGATCGGAAATATTAGTAAATTCATCACATTCTTTCCACACCATATAGGATGG
The DNA here is from genome assembly GCA_041664905.1 of archaeon. Lineage (GTDB taxonomy): Archaea > Iainarchaeota > Iainarchaeia > Iainarchaeales > JAAZKV01 > JAAZKV01. Next base: position 34,831 of record JBAYJX010000009.1, read on the forward strand.
ATCATCAAGATCATAAACAATTTTTTTACCTAACTTTTTCATTAGTTTTGCACAAGCAAGTACTCTTCGAGAAATACTTTTTTGAATAAAAAGAATATCATAAAAGGGTGCATTAGCAATAAACTCAAGTTCTCTTCCCCGAAATCCTAATCCAGCACCTTTACAAATTTTTGACTGAATCTTATTTTTGTCCAATCTGGGAAATATTTCGTAAACTCTTGTCCTTGAACTAGCAAGTCCATAATTTCCTAAAGGAAGTGCAAGAATTTTAATTTTTTTCATAAAATCAACTACAACAAAAATTTTCTCTAACTAACCCCAAATGTCTACTTAAAACACAGATTAATCTATACCAATAGGTTTAAAATAATAAAAAAACCTTTTGGTTCATGCATAACTTATCAGTTATCCTTAATGCTTACAATGAAGAAAAAGATCTTCCTGATTGTATTGCTTCGCTAAAGCAACAAAGCGTTAAACCTCTAGAAATAATTGTCATTGATAATGGAAGCAAAGATAGGACTGCATTTGTGGCAAAAAGAGCAGGAGCCAAAGTATTCACAATTACCCCTCGAAGCAGGGGTCTTGCAAGAGATTTTGGTTGGAGACACGCAAAAGGAGATATTGTTGCGTATCTTGATTCTGACATGGTTGTAAACAAAGATTGGACCAAAGAAATATTAAAAAAATTTGATAATGGGGCAGACGGAGTAATTGATAGAATACACGTATACAACCCAAATAATTTTTATACACAAAGTCTTGATGCATTCTATTCTTTTAGAATTGAAAATAATTATGAACCTTTTCTTGCATGGGCTTATAAAAAAGAACTTCTAAAAAAAGTTGGCGGGTTTAAAGATACTTGGATTGAGGATGGAGAACTTGGGAAAAGATTTTTAAAAAGTGGTTACAAAATTGTGCTTGCGGATAAAGCAATTCGTTACCACAAAGGCCCACCAAGGACTTTTTCTGACACTATTAAAAGAAATTATTTCTTTGGAAAAAATGAGGCAAAAAGTATTTACAAAAGCCATCCCGGTACTTTGCCGATAAAAAGAATTATTGCATACTCTTTATTTATGTTAAGTGAATTAATTGCTATTGTTTGTGCGATAATAAACCCAATAACCCTACTTTGGATTCCACTATCTCTTGCATTACTTTACTTAGCTTTGCTTTTCAAATTTGTTTTTATACAAAAAGCATTTGGAAAAGTTTCAGCACAAAATTGCTTGCTTATTGGGCTGGCTTCATGGATTAGAGCAATTATTTGGCCCGCGGGAATAATTCGAGGATACTTTTTTAAGTAAAAATAATAAGAATTAAGAAAAGGAATTAGTTAAAACTAGATTTTATAAAATTCTTTGTACCATTCAACAAAATTCTTAACCCCTTCATTAATACTTACTTTTGGATTATATCCAAGCATTTTTTTTGCTTTTGAAATATCCGCACTTGTTACTGGCACATCCCCTTGTTGAAGAGGCAAAAATTCTTTCTTTGCTTCAAATCCAACATTTGTTTCAATTGCTTTAATAAAATCAAGAAGTGATTGACTCTCACCGCGAGCAAGATTAAACACTTCACAAGAATAACCTTTGTCAAGCGAAGCTACAATTCCCTCAACAATATCCAAAACATAAGTAAAATCTCTTTTCATGTTTCCATTATTAAAAACAGAAATTGGTTTGCCTTCAAGAATTGATTTCATGAAAATAAACAAAGCCATATCTGGTCTACCGTATGGACCATAAACTGTAAAGAAACGTAAACCTGTAACATTTATCCCAAACAAATGATGATAAACAAACGCCATTTCTTCATTAGACTTTTTTGTTGCTGCATAAAGCGAAATCGGAGTATCAACTCTATCTTCTTCTGAAAACGGCAACTTAGTATTTGCACCATATACTGAAGAAGAAGAAGCATAAATCAAAGTGATAATTTTAAATTGTCTACACCCTTCAAGAATATTCAAAAACCCTTTCAAGTTACTCTCTTCGTAAACCTCGGGGTTTGTAAGAGAATACCTTACCCCTGCTTGGGCTGCTAAATTAATTACTTTATCTGGTTTTTCCTTTTTAATTACTTCAAAAAGAGCTTCTTTATCAGCAATATTTACTTTGTAAAAAGAATAATTCTTGCTTTTCGACAAAATTTTATTTCGAGCTAACTTTAAATTTATGTCATAATATTCATTCAAACAATCAATTCCAATTACACTATCCCCTCGAGCAATAAGTGCTTGAGCTGTGTGAAACCCGATAAAACCTGCAGAACCAGTCAGTAGTACTTTCATAAAACCACAAAAAATTTCTCGCCAAAATAATTAATCAACTATCAAAGACTATTCAATTTAGAATTTTTTTTTTCAAATTCGTCAGCATAGTCTTTGAACCACTCAATTGTTTTCTTTAAGCCTTCATCAAATGATACTTTTGGTGTCCATCCAAGAAGTTTTTTTGCTTTACTTGAGTCAGCGTACATTCGCCATATCTCATTAGGTCTATACTCAATATCCCCAATTCCAAGTTCTGATTTTGAATTAGAATATTTTGCTATTTTTTTAACTAAATCAGCTATTGAGATTTCTTCTCCAGCACCAATGTTGATTACTTCACCAATTGCTTCTTTCTTTTCCGCAGCAAGCAAAAACCCGTCAATAGTATTTTCTACAAAGTTAAACTCGCGTGTTTGTTCTCCCTTTGTAGTACTAATTCTTTCGCCTTTAAGTGCTTTAATTATTAAATCAGGAATTACTGCTGAAGGACTCTGATAAGGTCCGAAAACATTAAATGGACGAATTACTGCAATAGGCAAATTATTCATTCTTTGTTTCATTTTTGCATAAAGTTCGCCTGAGTATTTTGTAACAGAATAAGGACTTGAGGGATTAGGAGTCATTGATTCAACAAAAGGAACTCCTGTTTGTAGTCCATATACTTCACTTGTTGAAGTATAAACAAATCTTTCATAATCATCATAAACATCAAGAAGATTTGCTGTTCCCTTAGCATTTACATCAAAGCATTCTTGTACATTTGTAAAACTTCTTCCTACATGATTGAAAGCAGCTAAGTGAAAAATTATTTGTGGAACAAGCTTTTTTACCGCAATAAGAGAATCTGAGTTTCTAATATCGGCTTCAATAACATTTACTTTTTCCCATACCGCACTAAGCCGAACATTATTAATTTTTTCTTTGTATTGAACTAAACTTGATACTTCTGCCCCTTCATTTAATAATCGTTTAACCAAATGTCCACCAATAAACCCAGCTCCGCCTGTTACAAGAACTTTTTTTCCTTTGAAAAAACTTGCCATCACATCCACCCCAAAAACCAACTAAATATTAAATAATACTACTTCAAATCATTCAAAAACATAACTGAAAGCCTTTATTTTCTCCTCAGCTTCTTTTTTTTCTGGCTCTGTATTAAAAGTAATATGTTGGCCAGTATGTTTTAAGGCACACATTTTCTTTGCCAAAACAAGTTTCTTAAGAAACTCAATCCAATTATCATCCCTTGCTAAAGTAAGTGCACTTTGCTCAAAAATAAAAAAACCAATATTAAACCAAAAAGGAAGAATTGGTTTTTCCTTATAATCCACTACAAAATCATCTTTTGTTTCCATTAAACCAAAAGGACTCTCCATTCTATACAATACATTAGTAACTAAAGCATTATTTTTTTGGTGAATCTTAAGCACTTTATTCATGTCTATATCAGCAACGGCATCCCCATAACATACAATAAAATTATCCCCACAAAACTTGCTTGCATCAATTATTCTTTTCAAAATTGAGGCCTCTTCACCAGAATTAACAAAATTTATTTTCCAATCTTTCTTTGCAAAAGAATTAACTTCGCTTTCAACCATTTCTGCTTTATACCCTGTGCAAACAACAAAACTAGTAAGCCCTTGTGCCGCAAGCGAATTCATTAAATACTCAAGAACTGATTTACCATTAAGTTTTACAAGAGGCTTTGGAATTGATTCAGTAATTGGACGAAGACGAGTTCCTTTTCCCCCACAAAGAAGAACTACTTTTAATTTTTTAATTTGTTTTTCAGCCATAAAAATATCACTTAACTCTAATTAATTTACACTATAAAGCACAGCACAATTATCCTCAAAAACCTTCTGTAATCTACCTAATTGTTCAAGTTTTGGAAGAACATTAGAAAGCGCATCATTGTAACAAGTTTTTACAACATAGTTTGCTTTTTGCAAAACAAGCGCAGAATATACTTCATTATCTTTAAAATTACTGTTCAAATCAAGTGTAATAAGATTTTTTTGAGCAGAATAATGAGACAAATTGATGTAATAAGTCAAATCTCTTATTTTGTTAAAAGACGCGACATTATCAACTTCTGAATGAGAATTAATATAATTATAAAGTGGAGAATCTTTTTGCTCAATATTGTTATAAAATATTGCACTAACTGAACACAATGCAAAAGAAAAAAGAGCAAATAAAATAAAAGAAACCAACAAAACTGATTTTGCTTTTTCACCCAATTGAATAAATGAAATCCCTAAAAAAATTGCAATAATTGGAATAACTGGAATTAAATAACGCAAGTATAACGAACCTTCCCTAACTACCACAAGAAGAGGAATCATTGCTGCAAAAAGTGAAAGAGCTAAAAAAATATAAAAATAATCCTTTGTGCTAATACTACAAACTGACAAACTAAATTTATTAAAAATACCAATTGACCTTTTTTGATTAACCTTTGTATTTTTGTTCAGAAATACAAAACTAGTTTTTTCCAAAAGAAGGAGAATAAAACCATAAATTAGAGCTATGAAAATAGGAAGCATCACTATTGCAAATAGAACCATTAAGGTAGACTGCGGCAAACTATTTAGTAAAGGAATTTTTTCAAATGCACTCATTGGAGGAAAATCAAAAAAATAAAGGTAAGATACAAAAATAACTGAAGGATTAAAAATTGACATAAATTTTCCTGCAGAAGCCGCATCAACACTATCATTTGCAATTATTGAAACTGAGTTCTGGCTAGAATTCAAAAAAGAGAATATGAAAAAACTTGCTGAAAGAAAAACTGCAATTAAAAATAAAAAAACTGCTTTTTTAGGAGACAACTTACGAACAATTAGAATCAAAAATATTGCCAAAAGGAAAGGAAGTACTAGAACAAGATTAAGTTTAGTAAAAGAAATTAATAAAAATGATAAAAGGGAATAAAACAAGTATTTTTTGTTATTTGCTGAGAGTTTTTCTTTTATCCTTGAGTTTAATTCAAAAGATTCAATTAGCGAATACAATGAATAACAAGAGAAGGTTAGAATAGTTGCAGAAAAAGAGTCAATCATATTTACTGAGCCAATTCTTATTAGCCACGGATATACAGCAACAAATGAAAGAGGCAAAAGATAATTATTCAAAAACAACTTTTTGAACAACAAGTAAGCTAAAACAAGTTGCACAAAAACGAGTAAAAGTGGAATTATTTTTACAAATGGCCATACCATTGGTAAACCAGTAACTCCAAAGAAAATTGCAAGAATTATGTGGTACAAAAAAGGAGGGGCATCATTAGGCAAAGAGTTGCCTTGAATAAGCGAATTTGCAAGTTCTAAGTGATACACTGAATCATTGTAGGCAACTTCAGGAACTGTTAAAACCGAGAATACACGAACAAGCACCGCAATTATTAATATTACAAGAAGTATTTTGCTCGAATTTTGAACCAAAAGCCTTGATAGAGTCGGCATAAAACATTTATATTATCAGACCTTTTAATAGTTATTGATACAAAAGTGCTACTCGCACTACAAGGCGATAAAATGAAAAAAATCAATTGTTTAGTTGTAATGATTCCTTGCTTTAACGAAGACAAAACCATAGGGCAATTAATTAGATTAATTCCAAATAAAATAGAGGGTGTAAAAGAAATCAAAACCCTTGTCCTTGATGATGGAAGCAATGACAAT
>JBAYJX010000010.1:0-38267 GCA_041664905.1 archaeon
ACTGGGGTTTTCTTTGGCTTGCGAGGGAAGAAAAGTTGTTATGCCGTCGCTTCCCGGATATGGAAATTCGGATAATCCGCCCAGGGAATATTATGCTATGGACAATTTTTCCAATGAAGCGGAAGCAGTCGGAAAATTTTTGGAACAATTGGATTAGTTGACGTCATTGTTAACTTATCCATCGCTATTAACCTTGTCTGCAAATCCTGCGAAAAAAGATTCGCCGCAACCCTTTTTTCTTCAATTGGCAAAGCTTTGACTAAATCTATAACTGGGACTTTAGAACCAGAAATTGTTTCCCTTCTTTCTTGCCTCTTCAAACCATTAGTTTTAAGTTCCACGGCCTTTCTTTTCAAAGCCGCCTTATGAGAAATCAAAAGTTTCATTATAAAAGAACAACTAAAGAAGTAGATAAAGTTGCGTATCATAGAATTTAATCTTAAATCGAATTGAACCAACAAAGTTATAATGTTTCATATAACATTATTTATATGACACTAGAAAAATTGTTAGGGCTTATTTTTGCATGGTTAATAATTGGCTATGCCACAATAGTGATCGCCGGGGCTTTCCTCACGCAAGTGTTCACTACGTTTGGCCTTTTTACCGCAATAGGTTTTTTCATCACTCTTGTGATATCAGTTATTTCAGGGTTTACTAAGGGAGACTTTGGAAATCCCGGCGTTTTATTAAAAAAGGTTTTTGCGTTTAGTGTAGGTTACATCGGAGCTAATGTAGTAGGAAAAGCAATAATTTCATTTATTTTTAACACTTCCAGCGACCCGTTAGCTATGCTCATAGGGTTGGCGGCACTTGTTCCAATTTGGTTAACATTCAAAGAAATGCAATAATGCCGAAGTCATTCCATTTTTATTTTTTTCGACGCTCAATTGCTTTAAGCATATCTTCCCAAGTTAAAATCCAAACAGTTCTTACTATAAGCTCCAATTCTTTATATTTTGGATCATTCCTGAGTCAATTTCATAATTAATTTTTTCCCATATTTTTAAACAATCTTTCTTGAATTGTGCTAGTCCAACAGGCATAACTACCCCACAATACTTAATATCACCAAATATCAAATTGTGCGCGGCTTCATTTCGAGCATCTTTAATTTTTCTTAAATTATTGCCTAATTTAAAATCTATCACGTTTAGCAGTTCTAACAAATTAATCTTTTCAGCAAATCTACTTGTTCTAAACTTTTTCAAACGACTTTTTGTTTCGCTATTATGCGTTTTTAAATAAGTTTCATAAAGAACATAGCAAAGCTCCTCAATTGCTAGGCCCCCATAAATTAATGTTTCTCTTGTCCCTGTTGAGTCTTCGAAGTCAATATCTAAGTCAATAAAGCTCTGTTTTCTACCCCTTTTGTCCCAAATAAAACGAACTACACCCATAATAGAATTTGGCAATTTAGGATTTAAATGAGTTTCTGTCACGGCAAAGTTGATCTTTGCACAAACTACACAAATATGCAACCAGATTAAACAAGAGCACAAGTCTAAAAAAGAGCAAAAATTTCCATTTCAACAATTAAGGTCTAATCAAATTTGTCAATAATTCCATAAATCTTGTTTGATAATACGCCTACGGCGGTTCTGGCAATCATTTGTTTTGAACTTAAGTCATTTACAAACGGTTCATCTAACATTATTTCTTTTCCATTTTGCCCAGTATATTTAATTACCCAAAGGTTCTTTGATTCGTCAAAAACTCTTTTGCCATGAGCTATTGCATTTCGAGTCTCTTTTATAATCTTCATGGCTTCAAGAGCAGGGGCATATAAGTTATTTTTCGTAAAACCTTCAGCTTCAGCTATTCTCTGAAACGCCTGCTTTTTTGCACCAAAACTCAAACTAGGTAATAGCCCAACAAAAGAAGCGCCTTTACTTTCTGGCAAGTCAATTGTATAATATGTATTAATCAGTTGTTCTAACTGGTACTCTAAATCAGCAAATAAAACAAGAACTGCTGACACATTTTTTGCAATGGTTAAATTGTCTTCAGGCATAAATATAGAAATTAAAGTGCAAAGTTTAAAACTAATATTATCAAGCTGATGACTCCACCAACAATACTTATTTTGTCCAAAACATTCCAAAATAAATTCCAAGCATTATTAGTTATATTCTTAGCAAGTTCTTCTTTTACAGGTAATTTTATAAACAATCCAAATACAAACAAACTCATGAATTGTGCGATTAGTCCATATAGTGCAAGACGTAAATAAAACTCTTGGGTTAATATAGCCCCAACAACACCTAGCGAAGCAGAGATTAATAGAATTGCAGCAGAAAAGTTAAATGCAAAATAATTCTTTTGTATAACCTTTTTTATTAAGTCAAGAATTGGCACATATCCTAAGAGTATTATGGCACCAAAAATAGCCCCAAAAATAACATAAATAACAAAAGATACTGTTTCAAATTTACTCATAAAATTTCCAGTAAATAAAAATGCGAAATTAACAACAAACAAAAGAGCGTTCAAAGCAAGTAATTTGTCAACTGCATCTTCGCTAGCAGCATATTTTTCTAATGATTTAATACCACTTAATGCTAATTCTGCCATGCTCGTTTCTTTACTAGTCTTGCCCATAATCCCACTAATAAATTTCAATCCGGATTGATTTATCTGGAAGCCCATTCACCGAACTCATATTGACAAATAATCTAACTTCTTTATCTTTGTCATCAAAGTATCTTGCCGGAGAGTATAACGTCGCAATTAGCTTACACGATTGATTAGCCCCTAGATTAAAAGGTTGCCCAATTTGATTTGAATAATTTCCCCCCGTACAAAAAAGATACTTATTATTTATATAAACTGGATTTGGACAAACATAACCATCCTTTTCAAATCGGCAAATATCAACCGAATAAATAACTAATCTATTAATGTCCTTTGCTCCGATGTTTGTTATTGTTACCTCAAAATCAATTTGTTCTGATTTATTGAGCATTACTTCCTTAGGATTAATGGATAATGAATAATCATATGCAGGCTTCTCTAAATTTAGATTAAATACTAGCACGGAGCCCAAAAATGTCCCAACAACAAATAGAATAATTGTTACTGCCAATTGCCATTGTGCAAGCGTAATCATTTTGCTGGAAGACTTTTCATCTCTCTCCAGATGCCCAACTATTTTTTTTAAAATGCCCATCAATTGTTTGTGGAACTCATTCTTTTGCATAAACACATTAACAATATAAAGTTTTTAAATCCAATTATATTGCCAGCATTAGAAAAAGATTGAAGTAAAAGAGGCTTTCGCCTCTTTCACCTTAATTAAACTAATTTACTTTTTCTTTTCAGCATTAGCCATTTTTTCTTTTATTGTAGCATGCGCAGTAGCTAAACGAGCTATTGGTACTCTGCATGGGGGCCGCCCAGCCGGCCCGCGTCTGGGCAAACGCTAAAGCGTTTGCAACTACGTGTCCGTGTTCTTCGCAATTGTTATCTAGGTCGGCAAAGTACTTGCGAAATGATTAAAAGCAAACAGAGCGAGTAATGATTATTAGTGTGAGTGGGTTTTGATGAATCAAGAAAACGCTTTATCGATATTTGAAGGAAAAAAAATAAGAAAAATTTGGCACAATGAAGAATGGTGGTTTTCTATAATTGACATCACGGGGGCGTTAACCGAAACTGAAAACCCCAATCGTTATTGGTCAGATTTAAAGATTAAACTTAACCAAGAAGGAAGTCAGTTATACGATTTTATCGTACAACTGAAATTATTATCCTCTGATGGAAAGCACTACGAAACTGATTGTACTAACACTGAAGGCGCATTTAGAATTATCCAATCAATTCCTTCACCAAAAGCGGAGCCTTTCAAATTATGGTTAGCAAAAACAGGGTATGAGCGGATACAAGAAATAGAGAACCCTGAGCTTGCACAAGACAGAGCAAAAGGTTATTATGAAATGAAGGGTTACCCAAAAGAATGGGTAGAAAAAAGGTTAAGAGGAATAGCAATCAGACAAGAATTAACTGATGAATGGAAAGAAAGAGGAGTAAAACAAGAAACAGATTTTGCAATACTAACAAACGAAATAAGTAAAGCAACTTTTGGAAAAACGGTACAAGAATACAAAGAATTCAAAGGGTTAGAAAAGAAAAACCAAAACCTAAGAGACCATATGAATGACTTAGAACTAATTTTTACAATGCTAGGAGAAAAAGCAACTACAGAAATAACAAAAACTAGGGATGCGAAAGAATTTCCCCAACTTAAAAGCTCCGCAAAAAGAGGCGGAGAAATAGCACACAATGCAAAAAAAGAACTCGAAACAGAAACCAAAAAAAGCGTTACAACAAAAGAAAATTTCTTACAGTTAACAGAAAAGAAAAAACTAATAAAAAAATAACGAAGCTTTCAACTCTTCCACTTCAAAGTAGAACTTTTTTATTTTGTTTTTTATTGCCACCATATATTTATACTAGAACAACTAACTATTGTAGGTGATATTTATTCCAATACCAAAAATAAGTCCAAGGAAACTAAAGAAAAATATTCGAAATGAACTCCTGTGGCGGAAAAACTTTGGAGTTGTATTTGATCCAAAAGCAGTTCCAAAACCAACTGGCAGAGGGTTAGGCCCATCACAAACAAGAGAACTTAGACAAAGATTAAGAGAAAAAACAAATTAAAAAAAATAGAATTGGGGCTGTTTAGGCCCCAAATTAATTATTTACTTTTTCTTTTCAGCACTAGCCATTTTTTCTTTTATTGCAGCGTGCGCTGCGGCTAATCGTGCTATTGGTACTCTGTATGGTGAGCAACTTACGTTACTCATTCCAATTCTGTGGCAGAATTCTACTGTTGCTGGGTCTCCGCCGTGTTCTCCGCAAATACCAATATCAATGCTTGGTTTTACTCCGCGTGCAAGAGCTACTGTTTGTTTCATTAGTAACCCAACTCCTTCTTGGTCGATTGACTGGAATGGATCGCGAGCGTAGATTCCTTTTTCAACGTACTTTCCAAGGAACTTGCCTGCATCGTCTCTTGAGAAACCGCAAGTCATTTGAGTTAAATCATTTGTTCCAAATGACATGAACTCAGCTTCCTTAGCTAAAACATCAGCAGTTAGAGCAGCTCTAGGAACTTCTATCATTGTTCCAACAGTGTAGTGAACTTTTCCAGTTGCACCCATTTCTTTTGCTACTCTATGAGTTAACTCAGCCAATGGAGAATATTCCTTAATGTTTCCAACGATTGGGATTTCGATTTCAGGAATTGCTTTCACTCCTTTCTTTGCAACATTCATTGCTGCTGCAAAAATTGCTCTTACTTGCATTTCCATTATTTCAGGATAAACTACTGCAAGTCTGCATCCTCTAAATCCTAGCATTGGGTTGAATTCGTGCAATGACTCTATTGTTTCAACAATTGCTTTTGAAGTTGTACCTAATTCTTTTGCAATTTCTTCAACTTCTTTTACTTGTTCAGCTTTTGGCAAGAACTCGTGTAGAGGTGGATCAAGCATTCTAATTATTACTGGCAAACCATTCATTGCAGTAAAAATTCCTTCAAAGTCTTCTCTCTGGTAAGGTTCTATCTTAGCTAATGCTTTCTTTCTTCCTTCAAGGTCTTTAGCTAGAATCATTTCTCTAACAGCTTTGATTCTTGTTGCATCAAAGAACATGTGTTCTGTTCGAACTAACCCTATTCCTTCTGCACCAAACTTTCTTGCTATCTCAGCATCTTTTGGAGTATCAGCGTTTGTTCTAACTTTTAGTTTTCTAAAAGAATCTGCCCACTCCATTAAAGTTCCAAAGTCTCCAGAAAGAGTTGGTTCAACAACAGGTACTGCACCAACTATTACTTGGCCAGTTGATCCGTTCAGTGAAATAATATCACCTTCTTTTACTACTGTTCCTTTGCAAGTGAATTTCTTTCCTTTCTCATCCATTGTTATTTCATCACAACCAGAAACACAGCACTTACCCATTCCTCTTGCAACAACCGCAGCGTGAGAAGTCATTCCCCCTCTTGCAGTTAGTATTCCAACAGCCGAGTGCATTCCTTCAATATCTTCGGGAGAAGTTTCGAGTCTAGTTAAAATTACTTTTTCTCCACTCTCTGCCCAAGACTTAGCATCTACTGCATTGAAAACAACTTTACCAACAGCAGCACCAGGCGAAGCTGGTAAACCTTCTGTTAAAATAGTTGCTGTCTTTAATGCAGCAGTATCAAATTGTTTGTGTAACAATTGATCTAAAGATGCTGGTTCAACTCTTAACACAGCTTCTTCTTTTGTAATTAAATTTTCTTTAACCATATCAACTGCTATTTTTACTGCAGCAGGAGCGGTTCTTTTTCCATTTCTAGTTTGAAGCATATACAATTTTTCGTGTTCAATTGTGAATTCGAAATCTTGCATATCTTTGTAGTGAGCTTCAAGCTTTGCTCTAATATCAACTAATTGTTTGTAAACTTTTGGCAAAACTTTATCAAGTTCTTCAACTTTCTTTGGAGTTCTAATTCCAGCAACAACATCTTCTCCTTGCGCGTTCATTAAGAATTCTCCGTAAAACTTATTCTCTCCAGTTGATGGGTTTCTTGTGAAAGCAACTCCAGTTCCGCTATCTTCACCCATGTTTCCGAAAACCATTTCTTGAACATTAACAGCAGTTCCCCAATCAGGAGAAATATGATTTAATCTTCTGTAAATAATTGCTCTGTCAGTCATCCATGAACGGAAAACTGCATCTCTTGCTCTCTTTAATTGTTCAATTGGATTTTGAGGGAATTCTTCCCCAGTTTCTTTTTTGTACAAAACTTTTTGATGAGCAACTAAATCTTTTAACATTGGAGTAGTTAATTCAGTGTCCATTTTTACTTTGTTTTTGTGCTTAACTTCATCCATTAACTCTTCGAACTTTGCGTGCTTAACATCCATTACAACGTCACCAAACATTGTAATAAATCTTCTATAAGAATCCCAAGCAAATCTATCATTACCAGTACTCTTTTCTAGTGCTTGCACAACACTATCGTTAATTCCTAAGTTAAGAATAGTATCCATCATTCCAGGCATTGAAGCTGGAGCACCACTTCTAACAGAAACAAGTAAAGGGTTCTTTGAATCATTAAACTTCTTTCCAGTTTTAGTTTCAAGTTTTTTAACAGCAACCATCATTTCTTCATCTAACCCCGCAGGGTATTTTTTATCATTTGCGTAAAAATACTTACAAACCTCTGTTGTAATAGTAAAACCATAAGGCACTGGTAACTCCGATTTAGTCATTTCTGCTAACAGAGAACCTTTTCCCCCAAGCAAAACCTTCATTGATTTGTCTCCTTCTTCAAACATGTATACGTTTTTTTCTTTAGCCATAGATATTCCTCCAAATAAAATTAATATCAGTCGCACTACACCAGACTTTCTAGTAAGATTGGAAAAAAAAGGTTAATAAAGGTAAGCAAAATGCTTACGCGACACAAAAAGAAACAAGAAAAATAAAAAAATTACTTTGGGTGGCAAAGTAATTCTTTAGTAAACAGTTACTGGTTTTGCAACTCTATTTAGGCTTCGAATATAAGAGTTCTCTGCTTCAACAAGAATTTCTCTCGAATTCTTCAAAACCATTCTTGCTTTATCTGTTTCAAATACTAAATCGTGAAACATTTTCTTTGCGTGAAGCGCTACAATAAATTCAGAGAAACGTTCTTTTTCAACTATTACTCCAGAATTATTCTTTAATAAACCCATTTCAATTGCAAGCCCTGACAAATCAAGTAAACCAATAAACTCTGGTCTAACTGATACTTGGTCAGCATCAAGCACATCAAGAGATTTTTCTAAAAAATTAATTGATTTCTCGTTTTCAGTGAAACAAAAAGTTTTTTTAGTTCTAATGGATTCAATGAAATCAAGAATACTTTCTTTCTCAATACTTTGCTTTGCCATTTGTTGTCTTAAATCTTCAAAATCCGTTTCAACACTAGCAAACAAATCAAGAATTTCTTTATTCTTAAGTTCGCTAACAATTTGTTCCTTAGTAGCAGGATTCGCAATACTCCTACTCTTTAGAATACTCATTTCTTGTAAAATCTTTTCAAACCCAACATTAGCCTGTTTGGCTCTTGTCAAGTCATCCCTAACTTTTAACAAATCTCCTTCAAGTTTAGCTAAAGTCATACCAACCACCCATACATGGACCTACTGCACAAAAGCAGAAAATAAAACAGTCCAACCCAATTGTTAATTGCGCTAAACTTGTATATAACACTTACGCGGGAAAAAGAGTTTGGGTTTAATTAGCCTTTTTTGGAGTATGAAAAATTCTAGAAAAAAAGGATTTAGCAACTTTTATAAAAGGTCTCACAGTGAAATATATTATTGACTTACCTCGCATAAAATGCTAGGAAAATTAGTTTTGCACGGGTTGGGGAGCGGTCAAACCCACAGGGTTTAGGACCCTGCCGCTTAGTGCGTTCGACGGTTCGATCCCGTCCCCGTGCATTTATTTTATTCTCTTAAGTCATAACCAATAACAATAAATTCTCAAAATGTGTTTATTATTTGGTGAAAGTGTGCACGGTAATGTTACAATAAAAAAGCCAAAAGGCCCTGCTCATTTTGTTGCAATAATAAAATCTAAGATTCAACAAAGCCCTACTCGGTGGAGAACTTATGTTGAAGACTTGCATGGTCGAGACATAGCAACAATCCAAGGGAACGGTTTTGGGTGGCCTATGAAAAGAAGTTTGAAAGACCATTACAATCCAATTTTTGCACCCGCACTTGCACAATTTTTTAAATCCCCCAGTAGAATAGGACTTGTTGAAATATTATTAAGAAATTTGCCAAGAAAAAAAAGTTCTACCTTAGAAATACTAGAAGACGGAGCTGGCGAAGGAATAGGCTTGGCAAAAATTGTTGAACAAACCAAAGCTTCAGGAATAAAAGTAAATGCAACTGCGCTAACAATGGCAAAAAACTCTGTTCTTGAAGAACGAGCAAGAGCAAGCGGTTTCAAAGTAGTTACAGGCCCTGCAGAACTATTTGTTCCTAAAAAAAAGATGGATTTAATAATTTCTCTTTTTGGATCAATCTATTTTAATGCAACTAATTTTCGCGGAATATATTTAGCAAAAGATAATTTGGAAAAATTTGCATACTCACTAAAACCCAATGGAGTACTAATGGTTGCTTTTAAAGCAAAATTTGCAAATGGACAATCTACAGAAATGAACCCCGAAAAAACAGAAAGGTTTTTACAAAACCTAATAAAATCATTTAAGAAAAGAAACTTTAGAGCAGAAGTATTCCCATTTACTAATGTGGAAGTTGAAGGCCCAAAACCAACCCATGTACTCATAATACAAAGATTGCCAAATTTACAAAGAACAAAATAATAATTACTTAATTTAGTTATTTTTTTATTAAATAAGTTACGGTTTCCCAAGTTCTTTTTCAGCGATTGCTCTTAATTCATCTTCTGGCAAGTGTGCATAAATAGTAAATCTATTTTTTAATTGGGCATAATTCATTCTAGCAACAATTTGTTTTGGAGTCAGCGCAGGTTTAAAGCCGACAGTTTGACTAATTCTAATACGTTGCTGTGTTCTCTTTTCATTTCTGCACAATTTTCGCCCAGAATATCGTATAACCATTACACTCACCAAAACTAATGATTAAACCAAGAACGCACTCGCAGTTACACTTGAGTCCCAAGAAAATCTTGGTCGAACTTTTATCATCCAAACTCTTTCAGTGTTATCATCAATTACTAATGCATAACCTTTTTGTTTTGGCATTTCAGCGTACAACTTATCCAAATCAGAGTGCATGTACGATGGTCTTAATGCTCCAACCGCAGCAATATCTGGTTGAGAAGTCATTCTGTGCGAAATAAATAAATCGCATTGACTAATTGCATCGGGATGAATTTTTTCAGGTCTTTGAGTAGCAAGAATTAAACCTAAACCAGGTTGTCTACCAACTCTAACCCACTCAAGTAAAATCGGTAAAGCAATATTTGCTTCATCTTTTGGCATGAACATGTGAGCTTCATCAATCATTAACCAAACAAGAGGCATTTTACTAGAACGCTTATTTTCTTTTATTAATCTAATTTCTTCTTCTTTTCTAAACAACATTCTTTGTTCAAACAATTTTTTCCCAATTAAAGCAACAACAACATCTTTTACTCCCTCAGCACCAACCGTTTGACGATAAGATGAAACATCAACAACAGTAATCATCCCAGGAGTAGCGAGTTCAGAAATCTTCGTCCCCTCTTTTTCAATTAAGTTCCAAGATTTAACCATTTGAAGTCTTGAAGTCACCGCTTGTTTAATATTTTTTTCAGCTTCTTCATCAGAATTAACTGCTGAAATAATATCATCAATCCCATAATAAGTTCCAATCTTATCTCTAACTTTTTGAACAGCACGAGAAATTAAAATTCCTTCAGGATCTCTCCACGACAAATGAAAAAGCGCCATCCATTCTGTTTCTTCGAGTTCTGAACATTTTAAAGTAAAAGCTCCATCAATTGGCAAACCTTTTTCTTGATAAAAAGCTAATTGTCCTTTTGGAACAAGAACTTTCACATCAGTTTTCTCCGCACCAAGTTCCCAAGAATCAAGCTCTGCCTTATCCGCTTGCCCGGCAGGAAGTTTTAACCCCCAAAAAATACCAACAGTATCAATAGTAACCGCACTAACTCTCGCTTTAATCGCAGGATCAAGTCGAGCAAATTCTTCCATTATTACGGATAATGTATAGCTTTTGCCACCTCCACGTTTTCCACAAATAAGCATTAAGTGAGGACGAGCGACATCAATCAAAACTTTTCTTCCTAAAACTGGTCGCTCTCCAGAAGACATTACAACTTTTCCTAAATACGCTGCCCCCTGTGCACCATATTTTTCCAAGTCATTCAAATCTCTGCCCAGCACTGCTGGAGCTTTAGTAAAATCTTCTTGCATACTAGGAAGAGGGATTTTGAAGTATTTAATAATTACGCGAAGAAACTTTTGCAATTACCCGCCTAAAAAGTAATAAATAGGAGAAACACAAACTGATTACTAACAAAGTGAAATACATGCCAACAAAAAGACTACCCAGAAAACTCGTACAAAAACTCCGACACTATGCAAAACAAGGAATTCTTGGAACCACAACACTAGGTCAAATGAAAAATGCTGATCACAGAATTAATCCAGAAAAACCTCCGGCAATAACTGGATTTATGGGATTTAGAGTCAGGGAAATGAATGTTTCAAGAAGTTTTCCAAAAACCAAATTAATAATAAAAAGAGTGCACAGCAACGACGCAAAAACTGTTCTTGCAAAAATAAAAAGAGCCGTTACTAAACACAACACTAAATTTCGTAATGAAAAAACTTATTCAATTCTTTCGCCAATTGCTTACCCATTACATGGCGAATTAATTGCAATGGCAAAAACTACTGCACCAAGCATAGAAGAAATTGTGGGTGACAAATCCGATTCGGCAGCACAAACTCCCCGAGGAAAAGAATTTATAAAAAAATTAATTGTAAAGCATGGAGTTAGTCAAGAACAATTTCAAGCTGCGGCACGAAAGGCTGTGCAACGAACAGGAATTCACAATGCAAACATGCTATTCTTAGGATACCAAAAAGAAAAATTTATTTTCATGCCCTTAGTTGACTTATTTTAAAAATAATTCTATGAAGAAGTAATAAATAGAAGAAACACAAACTGAATAATAATAAGATAAACAATATGCCAACAAAAAGACTCCCAAAAAAACTTGTAAGAAAGCTTCGAGCATATAAAAAAGCAGGCGTACTTACCCCCCCATTGTTGGGCCAAATGGAAAACATTGATCATAGAAAAAATCACCCACAAGCAATACTTGATGCCCTGAGACTTAAGTTCTTGTGGGAAACGGCAGATCACCCTGGAGCACGAGTAAGACAAATGAATATTTCTAGAAATTATCCAAAAATGAAAAAAGGAAGACACACAACAGAACTTGTGCTCAAAAGAGTTCATGAAGGAACGGCAAAAGAAATAATTGCTTGGGCAAAAAATACCGCCAAAGCACTTAATAAAAGTGAACGATACCCCTCATTTGTATTTGTTCCGCCAACTGCATACCCCATTGGCAAGGATATTCTTGCAATGCCAAAAGTATATCTTCCGACTGCAGCAACCCTACTTAAAGATTTTATGGGACACGAAAACTCAAGAGTATTTTGGAATAATTTAAGAAAGAAAGATGAACAAAAATGGTGGCGCGCATATAACCAAAGGGCTACAGATTTTTTTGCCCACGAACTTTTTGATGTTTATACAAAAACAGGTTATGATTTGGATGATCTGCTTGTAGTGGGATTTAAAGGGAATAAAATTGTGCTAATGCTATTACCAGATAAAGCATCACCAAAATTGTAAGAAATGTTACAAAATAAATCTAATAACTACTTCTCCCAACCAAAACCAGTTTCTAGCAAAGAGGGAAAGGTCACTTGATAGTTATTGCTGAGGAACATTTCCAATCATGCTTGGGGTTGGGGTTGGGCGCATGAATAAGACTTTTTTTCCGGAGCGAACACTTTTCAAGTGGCCTTCTCTTACTAGGTTATTTAGACGCTGACTTGCAGCGTTTGATTTCTTGTAGGCAAGTCTAATTTGTATATCCTGCGCAGAAACCATTCCAGTTTCATCAATTTGTTGCATGATGTGCTGGTCTGGCTCTGAGAGGATTTTTACCTCATTTTTGTTGGGGTTAGAGGAGGATTTAAGTAATAATTCTTCAATTCTAGCGAATTTTGCTTCAAGTTTTGCTAGTATTTGGTTAGTTGTTTCTCTTTCTTTGGTTAGTTTGAAAAGCAACGCCGCTAGAAATGCAGGATTTGATGACTCTTTCATGATTTCTTGAATATCAACGCTCAAGTCACTGAACTCTGGAGAAATACGCTTCACCGCGTTAAGGTCAGACAGCAGCTTCTGAGCATCATACAAGTTATCATGATTAGTCATGTACTATCATGATAGTATCATGATATATATAAACCTTTATGATAAAGAATAAGCAACCACTAAAAAGGGAAAACTTAACTTTCCAAACCCTAAAAAATCCACTTGTATTACATAAAAAGAAGTATTTATTCCTTACCCCCAAAAGAAATTCTTAAAAGAAGGTTTGCACAATAATATAAGTGATTATTATGGTTGAAAAAATATTACAAAGATTTGCGCATTGGACAATAAATGATAAGATGAGCAATCGACTTGACAGTGACTGCGATGGAGTACCATACACAAAGCCTCCTGGCAATAACCCTTGGCCAGAATAATTAAAAAAATTCTTAAAAAATAAATTTTTCACAAACTAATCGGTGATAACCATTACAAGACTAGTACTTCAATGGCACGTTACAGCTGATTGCGAACAACACTGCAAACACTGCTACATGTATGATTCACCAACTTATGAATCAGAGAAAAAAAATGAATTATCTTTTGAGGACTGCATAAAAGTCTTGGATGACTTTTGCGAAACAAACAAAAAATTAGGTTCAAAACCAGCAATAAACTTTTCAGGCGGAGATCCACTAATTAGAAATGATTTTTTTAAAATACTGGAAGAATGCAAGAAAAGAAAAATCCCAGTACAAATAATTGGAAACCCTTACTTGATTAATGATGAAATGGCAAAGAAATTAAAAAAACTAAAAATAGTTAGTTTCCAAATTAGTATTGATGGACTAGAAAAAACCCATGATGAAGAAAGACAAGTCGGGAGTTTTAAAGAGAGCTTACGAGCACTTGCAGTACTTAAAAAACACGGAATACAAACAGGGTGCATGTTCACAGTAAGCAAAAAAAATGCAAAAGAACTAATTCCATTAATAAAAATATTAAACAACAAAGTTGATGACTTTGATTTTGCAAGAATGGTCCCAATTGGAAGCGCTGCAAAAATGAAAGAATATTTATTTACTGCTAACGAATATAATAAATTCCTCTTAAAAGTATTCGACACATACAGAAAAATATCAAAAAAATCAAAAACAAGTTACGGAACAAAAGAAAACCTTTGGACACTACTATTTTATGAAAAAGGTACTTTCAAACCAAAAAAAGGAGAAAAACTTGTTAGAGAAGGATGCGGAATGGGAATACGACACATGACAATTCTTTCCGATGGAACAGTTGTCCCTTGCAGAAGAATGCCAATTAAAGTTGGAAAAGTACCCCAAGAAAGTTTTTATGACATTTTCTTAAAATCAAAAGAACTACAAAGTGTAAGAGAAATTGATAAACTCGAAAAGTGCAGAAAGTGCGAACTCTTAAATTATTGCAGAGGTTGTCCTGCTGTTGCATATGCAATGAGAGGAAATAGCTTTGCGCCAGATCCACAATGCTGGAAGAAATAAATAGCACAATAATAAAATTAGATGAAAAAAATAATTTTTGCGAAACCCAAATTAGTGAATTTCGCAACAACACTAGAATTTACTTTTTCAAAACTATTTCAATTGAAGAAATCTTTAATGGTCTTCCTTCAAGAGTAACAACTTCTTCAGTAGCTATTCCTATTCGATCAACTTTAATTGTTGGTTCACCATTTCTAACAATTTCAGCAACATCAACCGCTCGAGAAATTGATTTTCCTCTTGCCTTAACAATAACTTCTTTTGAGCCCATCCCAAATTGAGTTACAACAGCTAAAACATACGCCATTGCCCCTTTTTTTCCAATATAAACAAAGCTCCCAGTAGAGTTAGCAGGTGTTTGAGTTGTTTTGTCAATTTCTTCTTTTTCTACTTCTTTAGTAATCTTTGATTTTGTTTCTTTTTTTTCAGCCATTAAATGATTCCTCCGGAAATTTCTCTAAGTAAATGGAAACAAAAATAATTTATAAACCCATCGAGGAAGTCAAAAGCACTAATAAAAAAAATTAAAAAGAGAGGGAAGAGCAAAGGTTTCCCCTTGCCCTAACTTTACTATTTATTTCAAATAATATATTGTGTTCTTTAATATTCCAGGAGTCATACCAGGATCATAGTTAAAGTAGATTACTGTTCCCATTGGGAAGTTCTTCTTCTCTAAAATTGCCGGATATGTTTGAGGAGTATTTTCTGCTTTGATATAAGCAATTGTTTTTGCACCAGCATCAGCTTGAATTGCTAAAGTTCTTAGTGCTTGAGGAGCGTCTCCAATTGGAGGAGCTGTTTCAATTCCCTGCATTATAGGGTGCTCATAATCTTGTTGCCATACTCTACCAACAATACTTTGTTCTTGACCTTCTTTACATGCCGGAATTCCATCATGTGAAGCAGTACATTCAGCAGGAATTAATTTGCCAAAAGTTGCTTTCCAACCAACAACATCGCTTGCTGTGTATCCATTAAATCCAACGCTTTGATATATCCCTGAATTCATTACAACAATTAATTTACCGCCCTTAGCAACATATTTTTGAATTGCATCGCCAAGTGCTACAGTAACACTCTTATCTGTTGACATACTCTGATCAAGCATAATTATATCATATTGATATAGTTCTTCGCTTGAAGCATTTCCGAATGAATCAGCTGCTCTTGTCCTATAAGTTAAAAACCCGGATAAATTATCTAAAGCTACTCTTTCACCTAAAGATGGTTCCCCAATAAGTAAAACCTGTACTCTTGCACTTCCTTTTGGAAGAAAAGGCACATCTACTATTCCAAAATAGTTCAAAGAAGCAACACCAATGATTACTAATAGAATCAAAGGAATTAATCCTTCTAAATTATACTTTTTCATTGCGCTACCCAACGCTGGTGCTGCACCAGCTGCGTCAGCTCCTTCATCATACATTTTACAACACCCTCTCTTTTTTCACTTAACCTAATTAATTGGTTAATATAATATTGTTTTTCACTATTTTTAATGGTTTCCATTCAACCATTTCCACTTGAAAACTAATACTTTTTGAATTAATAAACTTAACTAATCCCAAAACCCCATTGAATCAAAACTAATAAAATTCACTAGTTATCTTCCAAGCATTCCAAAGTACATATTTTTTATGTAATAGAAATAATTATTGTCTTCTAAAAACCATTCAGGAGGATAAGCGTAGTATGCTACTCTTTCTGCTCCTCCAGCACCAATATTTGAGGTAGCAATAAACGGAACATTTTTTCCGAGTTTATTTGTTTTACCGGTTAAGTTTCCGCCAAAATTAAGATTTAGAACAATGTTACTTACAGCTGAATTAGATATTTGTTTTACGATTGCAAAATCCCTTTCTTTTTTTATTTTCAAATTAAGTACTGGAGCTGTTCCAAAAATTAGTGGATGGTCCCCAGTTACTTCTGATTCAATTGTACCCGCATTAAAAAAATCTGTTTTACAATCAATTTCTGAACAATAATTATTCACATACCTTAACCCAAGGAATTCATCAAACCCAACTATTTTGTATTCTTCATCAGTTTCAATTATTCTAACCCAAGGATTACTAATTAATAATTTTCCAGTATTTGTATCAGCAAGTTGAGCTGTTTCGCCTTCGGGCCTTTCCACCCCAGAGTCCCCTACCCAAACAAGTCTTCCACCGGATTTAATTACATAATCTTCAAACATTTGCAAATTCTCAGCAGTAAGTACCCTGGCTTTCTCAACAATTACTAATTTATATTTTTTTAAATTTCCTAAAGAAATTCTGTCAATTGATTGAGCATCAACAGTATTAGCCCCAACATACCGCGGATCTTGTAAATACATTTTTAGTTTATCAGGGTCACCTAAACCAACGTCCCCATAAACAATTAATACTCTTGGCCCACCCCCATTAATCACATCATAAGCATCGCACCAATAAGGAGAAATTGTTTTACAACCAACTAAACCAGACCAAGTTAAAATAAATAATATAATAAAAAGTAAAATAATTAAACCGACAATTTTTACTATAACATCAAACTGGTCTTTCTCAAACATTCAAAATCACTCATTTCCAAAACTTTATAAACACTCAAGTGCCATAATGTGTAATAAGTAATCTTTAATCATATATAAAAATGGTGGTTTAATGGTAAAATTCATAAAAAGCAAGCCCTCAGATGCTGGAGGAGGTCCTAGTTCAGCAATTGGAATAATGCGTTTCTTTGATGCAGACTCAAAGAGTCCAAAACTAAGTCCTTATTTTATTGTTGCAGTAATAGTAATTGTAATTATACTAGCACTAATACTCAAAGCAACAATATTCCACGTTGCACTTTAAGCAAATTTTTTTAATTTTCATTTCTTGCATTTGCAAGAAATAATATTTTTTATCCCTTAAGAAAAGAATAGGCGTGAATTTACTAACTTAAAAACTATTGTTTTATTTCAAATCCAAAAGATCTTTCTACAAGTTTTTCCATTTTAATACCAGAAACTACTTTTAAGTTAGTAGAAGTTTTTTCTTCAAGTTTTTCTTTGTGTTTAGCAATAAATTCTAAATCATCAGTACTTAATTCTAAAGTTACTTTTTGTCCAGGATTTAAACCAGCTTTCTTTCGCCCATCTTGAATCAAACGAGCAAGTTCACTAAATTCCCAATTTTCTTTTAATTCTTGCGAAGCAACAATTTTTAGATACACTTTCCCTTTTCCAAAATCCTTCATTACAAATCCTTCACCAACACTTTTCCCACTCGCAAGAGAAGTAACTTTCTTTACATTAACCATTTTTGCCAAAGCACTAGACATTGAACTTAATTTTTGTTCCGATTCAACAACTAATTCTTCAAGTAACCATCTTACTCTTAACTTTTGTTCTGAACGAAGAGCAAGTGCGGCTTGTGCAGCAAAATTAACTAACTCAAATTCTCCCTCAAGTTCTTCATTTCTATAATCCTTCACTTCTACAAAATCAAGCAAGTGAACACTTTCTGAAATCTTTTCACCATTAAAGTTTTTGAAATAATATTCGCATGAATGTGGAGCGATTGGGGCGAAAAGTCTAAGCAACACATTTATTGTATAAGAAACAACTTCATCAATTTCTGTTTGCGAATCAGTACCAATTCTTGTTCTTATTAACTGTAAATAAGTTCTTGAAAAATCCTTATCAACAAAATCCATAATTGCATTAACTGCACTTGAAAACTCATAACCGTTGTATGCACTAAGTGCATCAAGAGAAAGCTTCTCAAGTTTACTCATTATCCAAGCATCTTCACCTTTAAGTTTTTTTGTAGCAGGCTTTTTGCCCAAATCAATTTTCATATAAAGCCTAGCATAATTCAAAGAGTTTGTTAAAGTGTTAAAGAAATTATTTAAATCCCCAACTCCTTTCTCATCAAACTTAAAATCAGTTCCCTTACTTTGAAGCAATAAATAAGTTCGTAAATAATCTCTATTATATTCAGCAATTACATCCTCAGGAGCAACTCCGCCTTTACTCTTAGACATTTTTTTCTTTCCTAAATCAAGTACCATCCCATGAACAGAAATGGATTTGAACGGAAATTTATCAAAACAAATAGTTGAGAGAATTGCTTGTGAATTCCACCAACCACGAACCTGTTCAGTCATTTCAATATTTAAGTCAGCTGGCCAAAATTCTCGGAATAATTTATCATTAGCAGGATAACCTAAATTTGCCCAACTAGATACACCACTATCAAACCAAACATCAAGCACTTCACTAACCCTATGCATTTCTTTACCACACTTACAAGGAATAGTTACAGCATCAATGTAAGGTTTGTGTAATTCAATATCTTCTTTTAATCCACTTTCTTTTTTTAATTCTCTAATTGAACCAATTACTTTTTTTTCTCCACAATCACAAAGCCAAATTGGAAGCGGAGTTCCCCAATATCTTGCTCTTGAAACAGGCCAATCACTTAAATTTTCTAGCCAATTCTTCATTCGATCTTTCATCCAAGTAGGAACCCAATTAACAGTTTCATTAGAAGAAAGCATTTGGCTTCTGATTTCTGAAACTTTTATGAACCACTGAGGAACAGAAATCATCAAGAGCGGAGAATTACATCTCCAACACATAGGATAATCATGCGCATATTTCATTTTCAAGGGAAGCAAATTTTTGCTCTCAAGAAGAGTAATTATTTCTTCATTACTACCTCTAGCTGCTTTACCACTAAAACCATCAACGTCACTAGTAAAAGTACCATCCAAATTTACTGGACTAATTACTGGTAAGCCTGCTTTTGTTCCAGCATCAAAATCTTCTTTACCATGGCCTGGAGCAGTGTGAACTAAACCCGAACCATCTTCAAGGTTAACATATCTATCAGAAAGAATTACTCTAAATCCTTTTTCTTTTACTTTATTATCTTTTATTACATTTGGAAATAATGCATCATAAGTCATCCCTTCAAGCTCAGCACCAGTAACAACTTTTTCAATTGTAAAACTGCTTTCGGCTTTACTCATCACATCATTAACTTTTTCTTTAGCAATAATCCAAACTTCACCACTACCAAGTTTTACAAACGCATATTCATACTTCGGATGAACCATTACCCCAGTGTTTGCTGGAAGTGTCCAAGGAGTAGTAGTCCAAACTAACAAAAAAGTATTTTCAGGAGAGGAACTTTGTTTAAACAATTTATTTTTTCCAGAATCATTTACTTTTAATTTAACAAAAATAGAAGTTTCCCCAATTTTTGTGTACTCAATTTCATTGTACGCAACTGCTGTTGCACAGTGAGGACAAACATGAACAGGGTATTTTCCCAAATACAATAAATTCTTTTCATCAGCTTTTTTGAAAGCAAACCAAATCGCTTCAATATACTCATTACTCAAAGTAAGATAAGGATTTGAGTAATCCATCCAATCGGCAAGATTATCAAATTCAACACCCATCGTGTCAACAAACTCTGTTGCAAACTTCCTACACTCTTTTACAAAATTTTCTACACCATATTCCTCAATGTCTTTTTTTGTATTAAAACCAAGTTTCTTTTCAACCTTATTTTCAATAGGCAAACCATGCGTATCAAAACCAGGTCTTGCAAAAATCTTTTTTCCTTGCATTCTTTGAGAACGAATTGCACAATCCTTCATTATTTTATTTAACCCAGTCCCCATGTGAATGTGACCAGTTGCGTAAGGAGGACCATCCATAAAATAGAATTTACCTTTAGCAGAAGCAGAACTTTCTTTAGCATGAACTTTCTCTACAATTTTGTTTTCCTTCCAGTAGGCACGAATACTATCTTCTTCCGTACGATTGAATGGAGAAATTGTTGAACTCATAAAAATCATCATTTTCAAATTCTTTTTATTGGGAGTGGGCAGTAAGGGATTTGAACCCTTGACCCCTAGTGTATAAGACTAATGCTCTAACCAGCTGAGCTAACCGCCCCTAAATACCCCCAGTTACTAAGTTAAGACTTGAAAAAGAACAATTAAAAACTTGGGCTTGGAGGTCAAATAAACTAAAATTAGAAAACAGCGGGTTGTATGGCCAACCACCCTTTACCCGAAAAAACACAATCCATAACCAAAACACTACTAGAAATGAGGATTTAAAAGAATTTAAAAATGAAGCGCTTGGACGGGGAAAAAGATTAGCCAAGGCAAATCTTGAAAACTTTAGTTTCTCTTCTTAACTTCTTTTACAATTATCTTTGCTTCATCTTTTAGAGCAAGCCCAAAACTCAAACCAATTGCAACGCTTAGAGCCAAAATAAATCCTGCGAAAGCAATTAGAAAAGCCGACTCAAGCATTCCTGTGGGAAGACCAATAATCCTTATTCCCATTACAACTGAAATGTAAACAATAGTTACTTCTACAACTAGCCCCGCAATTTTTCTAATAGAACTCTGTGATAACTCGATTACATTTCTAACATATCTTGCAACAATTAACCCAGTTATTATTACTACTAGTGCCGCAATTATTAGTAAAGCAAAATTAATCCAAAAACCCAAAACCTCATTAATTGTTGCGAGTTGCACAAGTTCCACAGCTTGTTTTAGAAAAACAAAAAAAACATACCACTTTACAATGCTTCCTGCAAGGTTAGAAAGTTTTTTGTTCCAAATTGATTCGCCCAAGTGTTGTTCTGACATAAAGTCATCAAAGTGAGCTGATTTGAGTAAACGAACTACTACTTGTTTTACAATCCAACCAACAATATACCCAACAACTATTAGAATAATTGCAGAAAAAACACTTGGTAAAGCAGAAAAACCTGCCGAAACCATAGCCACAAGAGCAGCAAGAGAAGCATCTATTGCACTAGAAAAGAAGTCAACCATGACAATTAGTAATAACCTAAATATTTTAAACTAGATAGTTGAAGAAAAATTAGTCTTTAACTGCAGAAAGAACTATTTGTTTTACTTCATCAATTGCATCTTTTAGTTTATCGTTAACTACAATATGAGTGTATCTTTTTTCAAAAGTAAGTTCTTCCCGAGCAAGTTCAATTCGCTTGTTGATTTCTTCAGGAGTATTTTTTCCACGCGCTTCCAATCTTTGCCTTAAAATTTCTAAAGTAGGAGTTTTAATAAAAATAGTTATTGCTCCGCGAAACTTTGCACTAAACGTGAGTGCACCAGCAACATTAACAGAAAGCAAAACACTTTTTTTGGATTCCATCGCATCTTCAACATCAGAACGAAGCGAACCATAATAATTGTCATACACTTTTGCGTACTCTACAAGCATATCTTTTCTAATAAAACTCTCAAATTTTTCTTTAGTAAAAAACCTATAATCCACTCCGTCTTTTTCTCCTTTTCTCATTGGTCGAGTAGTACAAGTAATTACTTTAGTAATATTTTTTACCTTTGAAACAATTGCATTAGAAATAGTGGTTTTACCCGCGCCCGAAGTACCTGTAATAATGAACAATTTTGGTTTTGCCATGACTTATAAATAAAGAAAGGGAATAAAAAGATTGGTATCGAAAAAAATGTGAATAAAAGACTAAATAGATACAAAAAAATAAAAGTTGTGGGCGATTACCCACAACTAAATTAGAACTTATTCAACTACATGTCCATTCCGCCGCCCATTCCGCCAGGAGGCATTTGGGGCATTTTTCCTTTTGATGAACCCAAAATTATGTCATCAATTCTTAGAATCATTTCAGCAACTTCGCTAGCCGAATCAATTGCTTGTGTTTTTACTTGCAATGGTTCAAGGCAACGCGCATTCTTCATGTCCTCAACTCTTCCTTTGAAAACATTTACTCCAAAGTACTTACCATCTTTCTTTGAGTGAGCACTTCTTAGAGTAACTAATGCATCAATCGGATCCATTCCGGCTGTTTCTGCTAAAGTTCTAGGAATTACTTCCAAACTTTCAGCGAAAGCTTCAATTGCTAATTGTTCTCTACCGCCAATTGTTTTAGCATAATCTCTTAGTTTTACTGCAACTTCAGCTTCGCATGAACCTGCTCCAACCAAAACTTTTCCCATTTCAATTGCGCTAGAAACGGAGCCAATTGCATCAACTAAAGCTCTCTCTGCTTCATCAACAACATGCTGTGTTCCGCCTCTAATTAAAATTGAAACACTCTTAGGATTTTTGCATTGCTCAACGAAAACCATTGGGTCCCCAGCAACTTTTTTCTCTAAAACTTTTCCTGCAAATCCTAAATCTTTGCTAGAAAGTTCTTTCATGCTTGTTACTACACTCGCACCAGTTGCTCGTGCTAAAGCATCCATATCAGATTTCTTTACTCTTCTAACAGCAATAATTCCTTCTTTAGCTAAATAATGCTGAGCAAGGTCATCAATTCCTTTTTGAGTAATAACAACATTTGCACCAGCTTTCTTAACTGATTCAACCATTCCCTTCAACTGTTTTTCTTCAGTATCAATGAATGCTTGTAATTGTTCAGGAGTATTAATTTCTATTTTAGCGTCGCTTTCAGGTTCTCTTACTTCAAGAGCCAAATCAAGCAAAGCTATTTTTGCATTTGTAACACTTCTTGGCATACCAGTGTGAACAATTTCTTTGTCAATAACAATACCACTAATTAGTTGAGTGTCCTTTAATGAGCCACCATTCTTTTTTTCTAATTTAATGTTGTCTTCATTAATTATCATTTTTGTTCCTTCATTATCAACAACACTAGTTACAGCATCAACAACTAAATCAGCTAGTTCTTCAGCAGATTCAGCTGATTTACCAGTAATTGAAGTTAGAGCAATAATTCTTAATGTTTTTTTATCATCAGGTTTTACATCATCAGCTGTTTCTCTATAAAATTCTTTTGCTTTAGTAGCAGCCATCATGTACCCATTAACAATAATACTAGGGTGGATTGAATCATCCAAAAGCTTTTCAGCTTTTTCTAAAAAAGTTCCTGCTAAAATTACTGCAGTAGTTGTACCGTCACCAACTTCTTCATCTTGAGTCTTAGCAACATCAACCATCATTTTTCCAACAGGGTGCTCAATAGCCATTTCTGTTAAAATAGTTGCACCATCATTAGAGATAGTTACTTCACCCATATCATCAACAATCATTTTGTCCATTCCCTTCGGACCCAAAGTTGATTTAACTGCTTGAGCCACAGCTCTAGCTATTAAAATATTCATTCTCTGAGCATCTCGCCCGCGAGTTCTCTTTGTACCCTCACCCATAAACGCATTTTGTTGTTCTTGATCAGCCATTTATATCCCTCCAATTCCAGAATAAGTTCACCTATAAAAAAACAGGTTATTAATAACAAAAACTTGGAAAAAAAGCTTTTTATAGGTTATGGAACGAGTTTGCCGAAGCATTACTCCTTAAAACCAGCGAATCAAAAATAGGTCATGAAATTCACTAGAATTACTCAAATTGCAAAAGGTTGGAGCTCTTTTATTTGGCTTATAAAAAACTCTCGCGGAAAAGTTTTTGTGTTAAAAGAAGTTAGGGAAAAATCTCCGCGAAAAGATTTAGCAAACAGAGAAGGGAAAATGCTTTCCCTAGCAAACTCTGTTGGAGTTGGGCCAAAAGTAGAAGAAGTTAATTTTGAAGAAAATTATGTTATAATGGAGCACATACGCGGACAAAAATTATTTGATTGGGTGTTATCAGATGAATTCAAAAGCGAAGTTACAGCACAAGAGCTTTATGATTGTGTAAAAGAACTTTATAGACAACTTTATGCGCTTGAGAAAGTACACTTAAGCCACAACCAACTCCAAGTTGGAAAAAATATTTTAATTAAAAGAGGGGTTGACAAAAGTGGCGAGGCGAAATACACCCCCGTAATAATTGACTTTGAAAAATCAACAATAAAAGAAAACAATCACACAAAAAACATTGGACAAGTAGATGCAATGCTATTTTTCAATCCAAACGGAGCACTAGCACAAAGAGTAAGAGAAAAACTAAACTTAACTTTGTGAAGAAACTTTTTATAAAAAAAATTAAATTTTTGCGAGAGCATTACGTAAGTAAGGCTCAACTTTCATCAAAAGAATTTCTTCTTTTGTTGCCCACTTAAACTCAGTGTGTTCGCTGCTGAGCAAAACCTTTCCGCTTTCAAGATTGCACTCAAAAACAACAACGTAAGCAAAAGCTTTAGTTGTTTCAACATAAATAGAAAAGGGCTTTCCAATTTTAATAGTTAAGCCGGTTTCTTCAAGCGCTTCTCTTTTTAACCCCTCAACATAATCTTCGCCATGCTCAAGTTTTCCGCCAGGCAAGTCCCAATGTTCAGGAAAAACCTCTGCTTTTGGACTACGTTTAATAATAAGAAATTTTTTACCATCTTTAATCAGGGCTTTTTGGGCAACCCTAAACTGATATTTTTCCTGCATAAAAACAATATTGAGTTTGGATTACTTTTGGCCCAAGCTTTTTACAACTTAAACTTTCTTTCAATTTCCATTACAAGTAAATCGCAAGCAGTTTTCATTGATTCCATTTGCTGAATTATTCTTTCTTTTTCTAGTTCAATTTCCCCAACAGCTTCGTAGGGTTCTATTGCTTCTTTAAACATTGAGCGATCAATGTAAGGGTAGGTGTATGAATCCATTTTCTTTGAAACTCTTTCAACTATATTACCCATCCAAACATTTAAGCCTTTTTTTACGGGGCCCTTAATTGTTTTACCTTCGCCCAAGTATTTTCTTAATTTGTTTGTAATAGTTGCTTTTGGAAAAGGCAAATCTTCGCTTTCAAGTTTTAGTGAAACTGATTTTGATTTTATTTCAACATCAATTTGAAAAATTACTTTATCGCACTCATCTTTGATTAAATTAATTTTACCAACTAATTGCTCTCTTTGCTTATTTATCCCTTGAATATCTTCGTAAGGTGCAACAGCATCTTTTAGCATATCATAATTAACAAAAGTATAGGGTTGAGAGTTCATTTTCTTTGCTATTCGCTCAACCATTGTGGCAACCCAAAGATTCATTTCATCCTTAACTGTACCTTTGATTTGCTTTCCTTTTGAAACATTTTTTCTAATTAATTTAGTAATCGTAGCGCGTGGGAAAGGTAATTTATCGTCACTTACTTGTGCACTTTCAACTTCAGTTTCATCACTAGCAGCCTCTTTTTCGTCTAAATCAGTGCCAGACTCATTAGTTTGGGTTTCTAGGGCAGTTTCTTCGTCAGTTTCATCAACATCTTCTTCATCACTATCAATCAATTTCTTGTCTTTTTCAGCCATTTTTTATCCCCTCCCCTAACCTTAATTCGTTATTAAATAAAACCCTCAAGAAAACACTTAAAAAGGCACTGAATATCAAAAAAATGACGATTTTTAGAAAAGATTAAAAAAACAACCCCTTTCTTTAAAGAATTAAAAAAGTGGCTTTTTTGATTAAAAATAAGAATTTAGCCAATTATTGAAGCAAACATCAAAGTAACACTTGCTAAAATAAGAACACAAATCATTATTATTTGCGCAATATCAAGTCGAGTAAAGTTAGTGAAAAGCAAATACAAAGCAAGGCACAAAATAATTGCCCCTAGCGTGAGCATAGCATAAGAAAAAAACATAGATTTTTTTCTAAACTTGTGAACCTTTAATTGCTCAACATCAAGTTCCATCTGAGCAAGTCTATTGTTTAAAGAATCCAAAGCAACTTTAACCATGGAAACAGTTTTTTGTGAATCAGAAATAACTTTGTTTATTCTTTCTTCAAAACCCTTTGATTCAGACAACATGTCATCTTTTACTTCTTTTAGTTCTCTACGAGCAATATCTCCCGCAACAACTTTTTCCTCATTCTCAATCTGGCTTAAATTTTCCCTGATTAATCCTTCAAACTCGCCTTTCTGGGAAACCATTCCCTCTCTAACCATATTATTAATTTCTTTTTTAAGCAAAGTAAAAGTATCTGCTTCCGCAATCAACAATAGTTTTTGGGATTGCTCATCGGTAACCCCAAGTTCATGCAAAGTAACAAGAATTTTTTCTCTAGGCTGACCTTCTTGAACCATTTTTTGAATAACTTCAATAATAGATTCGTTTTTAGCCATCAATACCACTTCAATAAGAACAAACCAAGTATTTAATTCTATTTTCCTAGTTAATTATTCACCCAATTTTATTCAACAACATTTAAAATCTTGGAAGATTTTTTCTCGATAGAACCAATAGTCATAGTAAACCCGATAGTAACTTGGCCCAATTTTGCGGGAGTTAAAATTGAATGAATTGATTTACACTCAGAAACTTTTAATGCAATACTTCTCTCAAAGAAAACTTCCTTAAACACTCCTTCTTCAGCCCTTTCAAGCCAAATAACTTCAGGCAAATCAGTTCCGGATACATTACAAAACTTAACCACATAATCAATCTTTTCATTTAATTTAATTTCAGAAGGAATAGATACTTCCGCCTTAACAGGATCAATAGTTGATTCTTCAAGAGCAAAATCAATTGAAATCGGTTTATTAAAAGGAGCAGAAACATTAACAGTATATTTTGTATTCTCCGTTAAAGGCATTAATGCAACAAAATCATATGATTCCCCAGCATCAAGAGAAGAAGACTGCAAAGATCCACCTTTAATGTAAAAAGATCTTTCCTCACTATTACTTTTAACTACAACCTTAATCTCATCAACAGCATGCATTGATTTGTTCTTAAGGTTCATCTTTACAACAACATCAGAACCCAAAATAGAAACAGAAGGATTATTTACTTCAATAGATTGAGACAAAGCAACCAAATACAATACACTCAAAAAAGCTATCAGAAAAATAACCACAAAAAACGGGTAAACTAATTTTCTAGGAGCGTAAATCATTATAGTATTAGAAAAAACAAGTATTTAATCCTTGCAGAACAAACAACTTTGCCAAAAAATAGAACTTAATCTTTATTGCAAGAACTTCTTTAAGTCAATTGATTCGTCAAAGAATTGAGCTAGTTTTGAAGCAAAACTTTTTTTACCAGAAATATAGAAACCACTTGAGTTGTTTTTGTGCAAAAGCTTGGTTAGGGAGTAAATGAATTTGAAAGCAACTTCTTCATTGTGATAAAGCCGGAGCATTGCAAGGGAATCAAAAATAAAAGTACAATTAGGATTCTTTTCAACCACATTAAGCATTCTAATTTGGAGCTGGGTTAAATTTCTTAGCGAATCAATAAAAATAAGATTTTCTTTATCTTCAACAGACGCAATACTCTTTGAAACAGTATCAATTATAACAAATCCCTCGGTTATTTTGGATTCTTTCAAAACAGTGGAAATTGTTTTGTAATTATAATTCATCAAAACAAGAACTGGAACTTTTTTTGATTCAAGAACAAACTTAGTTAAAGCTATTAAAACTTCTTGAGAATTTGAGGGGTCACAATTCACTAAAACCTGACCCACAATACTTAAAGGAAGTTTTGATTTAATTTCAGTCAAAATTCTTTCGGATCCTATCAAAGCATTAAAAGCATCAAATTTAACTTCTTGTTTTGAAATATTATTCAAAACCCCTTCTTCGGTTGAAATAACGCTGGCAAAAGCCTTTTTTTCTTCATCAGAAAATAACACATTATCAGACATGCAAACTAAAAGAGCCTAACTTATTATTAAACCTAAAGCAACCCCGACAAAATTACTAATTTTGGAACAAAAGTACTAACTTTACAACAAAAGTACTAATTTTCTAATAAAATTAACTAATTTTGCAAAGAAAGCTAGTAAGTTTTTCAATATTCAACACGCTTATAAATAAGAAAGAACTAATTATTGGCTAAAGGATTCTTAACTGGGAGACGTGAACTTGATGCCAATTTTTGCTTTCCGCGGAGAAGAAAATAAGAAAGATTTAGATGAATTAAAACGTTTAGCCACTGGCAACGAGTCAAATAATTTCCCAACTCCTCCAGAAAAGAAAGAAAACCCCCCAACTAGTCAAAATAATAACAATCAACTCAAAAAAGATTTAGAAATGTTTAAAGAGGAACAAAGAATTTTTACCCAAGTTACTAATGTAAAAGAACTTTCGGGCAACCAAGACTATCAAATACCAACGGATCTTACACATCTGTTACAAAAACCAGAAACCCCTCAAACAGCTCCAACACAACCTACTCTTCAAAAAATTCAAACTACCCCAACTAGTGCTTTTGATAAATTAATGGAACTAAAAACTTCACAAGTTAAAGAAAATCTTGCAAAAGAATCAATTTCAACCACAATTCCGATTAAACCCTCTTATACCCCTGAAAAAATGGAAGAAAAAACTGACTCAAATGCAAGAACTATTTCATTACAAAACTCAGCAGAAAAAAACCCAGTTATTGTGCAAAAAGAACAAACACCAGTAACAACCCCCGAAAAAGAGAATATTGGAAAATTTAATTGGGAAAGCGAAGAAAATACTGAAGAACCAATTGAAACTGACTTTAAAGAAGATGAAGATGCACAAACAAGCGAAAGCCACTTTGCAAAACAAAAATTAATTCTTCAAAAAAAGAAAGAACTTGAAGCAAAACTAAATTCATTAAAAACTCCTATTGATGAAATTTTTGAGTTACTTGAAAAATACAAAAAACTAGATATGGGCGAAATAAGCCAACTTTTAGGAGTACAAATAAACACAATTGAACAAATAGCAAAAATGTTTGAATCCGAAGGAATACTTGAAATAGAATACCCAACAAGCTTGACAAAAAAACCAATTCTAATACTAAAA
Organism: archaeon; assembly: GCA_041664905.1. Taxonomy (GTDB): domain Archaea; phylum Iainarchaeota; class Iainarchaeia; order Iainarchaeales; family JAAZKV01; genus JAAZKV01. Next base: position 29,079 of record JBAYJX010000010.1, read on the forward strand.
AACCCCACTCCAACAAAACTAAGCAATATTCCAAACGGAGAAGTACTTGAAACATACAAAATAGAAGTTGATTTTGTTCCAGCCCAAATACTAATAATACTTGCTCCAGAAGAAGCAAGACCAGTGTATGCAATCCAAATGCCATCAATTGGAAAATATACTAAAAAATTTCTCGAATCAATAAAAAGCGAAGTGGCAGAAACAATGCCGATTGAACTTGAAGAAATAATTGACCCAAAAAAATCTAAAAAACTAAAAGAAAGATTTTTCTTTGAACTTAACTCTCACTTACTAAAATATTTTCCTACCGCAAAAGTTGATTTACTCAACATGCTCTCAGGAGTACTACTGCACGAAATGTACGGTTTAGGAGATATTGAAATTTTAATGGGAGATGATATGCTTGAAGAAGTAGGAATTAATTCAGCAAAAACCCCAATAACTGTTTATCACCGAATACACGGTTGGCTAAAAACAAACCTCCTACCAGGAAGCGAAGATGAAATAAATAATTTTGCATCACAAATCGGAAGAAAAGTTGGAAGAGAAATAACAACCCTAAGCCCGATACTTGATGCACACTTATTATCAGGAGACAGAGTAAATTCCACACTCTTCCCCATCTCTTCAGAAGGAAACACTATTACAATAAGAAGATTTGCAAGAAAACCTTGGACAATTGTTGATTTTGTTGGAAAAGCCCACACAATGAACTCAGAAATGGCCGCAATGCTTTGGCTTGCAATGCAATACGAATTAAATATTTTAATAGCAGGGGGAACAGCAAGTGGAAAAACTTCTGCACTAAATTCACTCCTTGCTCTTGTACCAACTTACCACAGAATAATTTCAATTGAAGATGTAAGAGAAATAATTTTACCAAAATACCTTGAATGGAACTGGGTACCAATGGTAACAAGAAGTCCTAATCCCGAAGGACTAGGAGAAGTAACAATGCTAGACCTAATGGTAACCTCACTAAGAATGAGACCGGATAGAATAATTGTGGGAGAAATTAGAAGAAAAAAAGAAGCAGAAGTACTAATGGAAGCAATTGAAACCGGACACAGTATTTACTCAACACTCCACGCAAACTCAGGTTACCAGGTTCTAAGAAGACTAGCTGAACCCCCAATAAATATTCCATTAATGCAAATTGAACTAATTGATTTAATTGTTGTACAATACCGTGATAGAAAAACAAACAAAAGAAGAACCTATGAAATTGCTGAAATTGAACAAACAAGTACAGGACAAGGGCTACAAATTAACACAGTGTACAAGTGGATACCAAGAACTGATGCGTGGGAAAAACTAAACAAACCAACAAAACTAATTACATTACTAAACATGCACACAGGAATGACAGAAGATGATATTTACAATGAAATACAACAAAGACAAGAAATACTTGAATGGTTAAAAAGAATTGATTTAAACGAAGTGGATGAAATAGGGTTTATAGTAAAATTATTTTATTCAGACCCTGTAAAAGTAAAAAAACTTGCAAGAGAAAATGCAACTGTAGAAGAGGTACGAGCACTCTTACAAACCCAAAAAGATGAAACTAACGCACCCGCTCAAAACCAAGGTACAGCAATGTGAATTATTTTAAAGTGAGAAAAATGGAAAAACAACAAACACCTTTAATGATGCTCTTTTCGCTAGAAAAAGCAACACACTTTAGTGAAAAATACCTTTTCTTAGGAAGATTTCTTTCAAAAGTAATTTTTTCATTAAAATATGATTTACAAAAAGCTGAAATTAATGTTGATCCGGACAGATATTGCCTTGCCTCGCTAATATCCGCTTCTCTTTATGGGATAATGTTTCTTTTTGTAGGACTTGCTTTTGGAACAATACTAACAAAATCAATCGGAGCAACCACAATAACACTAATGTTTATTGCAGGAGCAGGTTCTTTTTTAGCAATGTTATTCTTCCACTTAATTTATCCAAAACTTGCCGCACTACAACTCGCAGGAATGGTTGATTCAGAATTATTATTTGCATTAAGAACAATGCTAATCCAACTAAGTTCAGGAATAAGTTTATTTGAATCAATGAAATCAATTGCAAAATCAAATTATGGCCAAGTATCAACCGAATTTAGTTTAGTAGTAAGAGATGTTAACTCAGGAATGAGCGAAACTGAAGCAATTGAAAAACTTGCATTCAGAACAAAATCAGAAGTCCTCAAGAAAACAGCCTGGCAAATAATAACAACTCTAAGAAGCGGAGGCTCAATAGTAAACGCACTTAACTCACAAGTAGAAGCCCTCATATCCCAACAAGTAGATGCAATCAAAACTTATTCGGCAGAACTAAACCTTTGGACACTAATATACTTAATAATTGCAGCCGCAATGCCATCACTAGGAATAACTTTTTTGGTAATTGCTTCATCCATAGGCGGTTCAGGAATAGGCACCGAAGCAGTTATCCTAATTGTAGTACTGTCAATCTCAATTCAAGCAGCTATGATTTTACTTGTACGTTCAAAAGTTCCAAAGGTTGTGAAGTAAATGTTTGAAGTAATAACCCAAATGTTTTCAATAGTTATTCCAAAAAAGTTTATAGATGGAAAAATTAAAACCGCACTTACTTATGCAGGATCAAAAGATGATCCTCGAAAATGGGTGGGAATTAGAGTATTTGTTTGCACACTACTAGGAATAATAGGCTTCTTGGTCCCATTCAGTCTTTTTCCATTACTAAATGTTTTGCTTGGATGGGAAATATACTTTGAAACTCCAACAAGAATACTTCTAATGTTTTGTTTTGGATTACTCGGATTTATAATTGGAGTAATTTTGTTTTACCTTCACATAGGGTATGTTATTGATGGAAGAAAAAAAATGGTTGAAAATATTTTACCAGATTTCTTATTCCTAGTTGGAAACAACCTAAAAAGTGGAATGGCACCATTCTACGCATTTCGTTCAGCAGTAAGACCAGAATTTGGTCCACTAAGTGAAGAAATCAAAATCGCAACACAAAAAAGCTTAGGAATACAGTCTTTTTCTGAAGCCCTGCATGACATGGGAAAGCGAATTGATTCAAAAGTACTATCAGACACAACAAAATTCTTTGCACAAGCACTAAAGTCAGGAGGACACTTAGCCCAATTAATTGAAACAACTGCATCAGATATAAAACAAACAAATCAATTAAGAAAAGAACTCATAACTTCAACAAAAATGTACTCTTTATTTATATTATTTGTTGTAATAGTAGCTTCACCAATGCTCTTGGCCGTAAGTGTTGAATTCCTAAACGTACTCTCAGGAATCCAACTCAAAACTGCAGGGATGACTGGAGTAAGTAGCGACGACATAATGAAACAATCAGGAATTGGAGGAAGTGCAATTAGCATAACCCCAGAATTTATGAAAACCATTGCCTACTTTATACTAATAACAAATGCTACACTCGCAAGTGTATTCATGGGAATACTTGGAGGGGGAAAAATAAAAGAAGGACTAAAATTTGCCCCAATAATGGCTATAATAGCCATAGTATTATTTACAATATTTGTAAGTGCAATTGGAGGCCTTTTAGGAGGAGCACTCCAATAAAAATTTAAAAAAAACTCTTTTGAAGAAGGGTTTATATACTAGATAATTATTGTTATTAGCATATTAAACTTAAAAGGAGGTTTTTCAATGATGACACAAAGAGGACAAGGTACAATCGAATACTTGGTAATCATAGCAATTGTAGTTGTAATCGCACTAGTAGTTGTAGGATTATTACTCCAAGTTATGAATCAAGGAAGCGGAATACCCGAATCCACAGCAAAGACTGCTTGGAAGTCAGCAGAGCCATGGGGATTAGTTGATTGGACAAACAGTGCAACAACACTAACTGTAATATTAAGAAACAATTCTTCAGAAGCACTTGACTTTGAAACTATGACAATTGGAGCAGATACTAACTCTAGCGGTCAAACAGGTGTATCACCAGGCGGAACAATAACAAGAACTTTCGCTAAAACATGTACATCCGGATCAAAGTATGCATATGCAAAGAGCGGAGTACATATTGACTATAACGGAAGCTTGATAGCAGGCAAAGTACAAAACGCAAGTGCCGATATAGTAGGATCTTGTTAAAATCTCTTTTTTTGAAGACGCGAAAATTTCGTGTCTTCAATATTATTTTTTTAATTAATATCAAAAGGACAAAAAATGTTTCTTTATTTTTGTCCTTTGATAGCTATCAAAAGACATTAAAAAAAGTTTCCAAATTAATGTCTTTTGATATAACAAAAGAAGAAAAGAATCTAAATTATTTTAATAATTATAAACCCCTAAATTTTATTTCAAAACAACTAATCAATTAAGTGAAACTAGCTAATTATCTCATAAGAGTAAGGTAAGAATTAGAATCAACTCCCCCCTGCTGATTCCTTAAAACAATATTCCAAAACACAGGATAAGGATTAAACTTAAAGTAATCTACACCCAATTCATAGGTTATTCTCTGAGATGGCCTAGCAACTATTTTAATTACCGAATTCCTACTTGCCCCACCAGCAATCAATTGACCTATTGATATTACTGTATTTGCACCAGCATAAGTAACTGTCAAAGTAGATAACGAATTAGCATCAATAACTGAAGTAATCACAAACGCATTACCATCATCATAATACTTTAAATTTAATTGTATTTCTTGTCCACCAACAGAAGGAGAAAAAGAATAAGCAGAATGAACCCCAGAAGTAATAATATTCAAATCAATCGACTTCATAGTTGCATTCTGTTTAGGATAAATCACAATAGAAGAAGAATACAAATAATCTGCTTCGAGTTCATTTCCAAAGAATAATTCACTTTCCCCATCAAGCAAACCCGAAAAATCAATTGATTTACTCCCACCAACTCTTGCAAAAAAGGAATTATTCAAAAAAGAATCATAACCCAAAATAGCATCTAGTGTGTCAGGAGTCGAAGATATTTGGCCAACAAGATTAACTCGAGTTGATTCAGCTGAATTAATATCAACATTAATACCCAAAATTCTCCCAACATCAAAAGCCAAATCATCCACAAGAGCTAGAGAATTAAATGGTTTTGCTGAGATTATAATGTTCTTCTCAGAAATACTTGTTACAGACAAATAAGATTGAGAATATAACAACAAAGTTGTGGCAAAAAATATAACTGAAATAGTAAACAAAAAACCCTTTTTAGAAAAAATCCCTTTATTAGAAGATTTATTTTGTTTAAACGAAGAGCTAATTTTAACTTTTTTATTCACTTCAACCACCCTTCAACACGAAAAATATAAAATGTAACACTACTCAAATTTCGTACAGCTACTGTCCGTTCATAAGACACAACATCATCAGCCCTACCAACACACCCATTTTTCAAAGCATGAACCTCTGGGACAAGAGTAGAAGAAAAAACAGTAACCTCAAAACAAACCCCACTAGGAGTGTTATTTAAGTAATCGAGAATATTTTCTGAAGAAGACTGTAATATTGAGTTCTCAATCGCCAAACTCTTTTCAAGCACACTAGCTTCATCAAAAACCAAACTAATCAAATCAACTTTATCCCAAGAATCTAAAGTAACTTTTGATAAATAAAAAAAAGAAAGGATTATGATTAGCAAAATCAAAGTAACACTCAAAAAAGCATCCACCGTTATCAAAAACCCTTTTTGTTTACCTTGTCCCATAAAATCTTTTCCTTTAAAATTATTTTTCATAAAAATCATTTACTTAGCGAAACAATTGCCTCAAATACTGCAGAATGACCATTAACATAAACAATTCTTTGATAAGTTAATTTTACTTTAGGATCAATTGCAACTCTCCCGCCCACTAGATCAAGCCCATCTACATTCATTAAAACCCCTTCATCCAAAAATCTAAAATAAAAATCATAAGGAGCCATCCCCAACTTTGTTTTTGTTGAAGAATAGGTTACATCAGAATTCAAATCCAGTATAAGCGCAGATATTTTTGAAACATCAATAAAATTAGGGGATTTTGCAAGTCCAAACGAATTTATGTCACTTAAAGTAAAATCCTGCCAATTCGATGGACTGCCGGAAGAAAGCACTAAACTGTTTAGTGCTCTATGCGCTACTTCATCAGCTTCTTTTCTCGCATCAAGTAAATCGGATTGCAAAAAAATCGAGTTACTCGCATTAAGAAACAAGGCAAGCCCAAAAATAAAAACTCCAACCGCAATAGTTAAATCGGGAGAAAAAAATTGTCCTTTAGAATTAAATTTTTGCACAAAGATCACCATCAAGAATATCCTACCACTACAGAACCATTTATTTTTCTGAAATAAATTAATCCATTAAAATCACTTACATTCCAAACAACCCTATTTGTGACTAACGCCGCATCGGCAGAAAAATCACTCGTAACAACAGTAACATTTCTACCCGAAAGAGAAATACTCATACCCTTATCAGCCCAATAAATAGAATCAGTCAAAAGCGAATTATCATCAAGCAAATACACATTGTTAATGTTTCTTGCAATCCTTGAAGCTGTTTCATGAGAGAACCACTTTGCAGAAGAACTAATATTCAAATCACTCCTTTGCTGGAAAATACTTAACCCAAAAACAAATACCCCTAAAATAAGCAAAGTAGTTACCATAAACTCCATACTTATTTGACCTTTTTTGGAAAAAAAATAAAACTCTTTAATTTTTACACAAAATTTTCCCATACAATACACCAAAACCAACTCAAATACAATTACTATTCGCTTAACTTAATAACACCTAACTTACCTACCAAAACTCATCACACTACAGAAATATTTAAGTCACTAGATGAAGACTCATTTGCTGAAGTAATTTTAATAACACCCAAGTATTCTCCGGGCACTACGGGACCAACAATAGACAAGGCTAAGTTTGAACAAGAAGCAGCAGGAACACCACTCAAAAAAGAAGCCCCAACAAAAGAAGAAGAAGCCCCTGAAATTGAAACTGTTAATGAATTAAGATCTTTAAAAGTAGTATTACATAAAAGAACACTTGTATTCACTAACCCGCCTTGAGCAACAGTAACGTTTTTAATTTTAGGAAAAATCATTAACTTTGATTGAGTTGAAGAACAAATAATGTTAACAGGAATAGATAAATTTGAGTCCGCAATAGTAGTTGCCGCAAAAATTATTTGCCCCGAATATGAACCAAAAGAGTCTTTTTCACAAACTACTGAAAAAGGAATCAAAACTTTCTCGCCCACAGAAAAATCAATCAAACCAAGTGATGTTGAAGTTAAAGTGGCACCAGTAGAAGAATCTGAAGGAAAAATTGTTGACAAATTATAAGAATGATTAATATCAGAAACATTTGTTACATTAATATCAAAATTCAAAGAACTATTTTGTAACACACTCTCGCTTACCTTTGCACGAGAAAAACTTAAAGGCTGAACAGAAACAGCAACAAAATCCCCAAAAGCAGTTATTACAAAACTATACTCCCCAGATATGTTAGGCCAAGTACCCCTGACATTAATTTTTGTTGAAGCAACTAAATCAGTTTCAGCAACACTAAGAACAATAGATCTATCCCTAATATAAGATTTGTTTAAATCAATAAGATCGGGCATTGCAAGAACAATTTCTTTAACTGTACCACTCCCTAAAAAATAAGTATCATCAATCTCTTTGGCCAACAAATTAATTGTACTCAAACCAACTTTTTGTTGCTCACGAACATAAGCAGAGTTTATTTGATCATATACTAAAGAAGTCATTACAGCCAAAAGAAACAACCCTATTGCGAGAATTATCAACGTTTCGATTGAAGTTTGAGCACGAACTCTTCGCCTTGAATTTTTTAAAACAAACAAAAAAACCACTCTTACTAAATGCTATATTTTAAGCAATTTGGATTTAAAATCGTATTGACCTAGTCAAAAAACCTGTTTTAGACCAACTATTCCAACTAAAACTAAAAACCAGTTCCAACAAAACATTAACTAATTTGTTACAGAAATGTAAAAATAAGAAGTAGTAGTGTTTCCATCCCCATAGGTTGCAATAATATTTGCATCATAAGTTTTTATATCAGCTCCAAGCGGAACAGTGAAAGTCAAATTAAAATCCACGCACGAACCACTATTGACTGCAGTTATGATGCTATTTGAATAATCCTTTGGTTCCCAATTAAACCAAGTAAGCATATTCCCGTTTGAATTTGAGTCCCTTGACCAAGTAATTGAAGAAAAATCAGAGTTGCTTAAATTACAAATATTAAATCCCCTCAAAGTACTTGTATTTGGATTCATGCTAATTGAAACTAATTTAGGAAAAATCTGCATTGATTCAACTCTAAGAAAAGACTCAACAGAAACAACTACTTGTTTTGTAACATTTGAATCTGATACACCATCATTCACTTGCCCAATTACAGTTATTAGTCCCGCATAATTCCCCGAGGAATAATCTGCCAAAGCAATGTTAAAATCAACTGTTCTAGTTTCCCCAGCTAAAAGAGAAAAATAAACATCATTTGGATCAATTGAAATACTTGCAGCAGAATGAGAAAAAGAGGTTGAAACCCAAAAGTAAGCAGTATTTGAAGAATTATTCCTAATATTAAAATTTTTCAAAACAACAGAACCTTGTTTTGCAGAAGCATAAATACTTTGAGTACTTAATTGAAAATCATCATAAGAAAGCAAAACAACATTTCCATCAAACAACAAATTCATATAATATCCGCCAGTAGAATAAGACCCATTTATTTTTTTCCAATCCCCAATAATATTAACATCAGACAAGGCAAAAATGTCATTCCCATTAGAAAGCCTAAAAACAAGCATTTTGCCATCAATGTAAGAACCACTCATATCAAGCGAATAAGGAAGATCAATCAATATTTTAGCTTTTGACCCAGCTCCAGAAGCATAAAGCGAATTTGCGGTATTTACTACTTTATCAAGAGTACTTTTAGCGGAAGAATACTCTTTAACTCTAAAAGAAGTATCAAGTTGCTGACCATAAAGCGAATAAATTATCCCAAGAGCCAGAATAGAGATTGCTAAAATCAAGAGCATTTCAATAGTTGTTTGTGCACGCAAGTTCATGAAGAATTAAAGAGAATTTGAGGTATTTATTAATTACTGACCTCACAAAACTATAAATAACACGTTTTAGATACACTTTACAAGCAAGGTTTTTATTATGAAAAAGCCT
>JBAYJX010000011.1:0-37881 GCA_041664905.1 archaeon
AAGTATTTGAGTTCTCCGCAGCACCAATAAGTGCAGCACCCTGGTTAAGAGAAGCAGGAATAGATACAATCCACCCAAGCACAGCAGCAGTAACTCCAACTATAATAATTAAAACAAAAATATTCAATACATTTCCCCGAGTTGTTTCCCAAGACAATCTCAATGCTTGTGTAACACTTTTGCCCTCAACAAATATTGCAGGAGACAAAATTAATCTATAAGCATTATGAATTATTATAACACAATACACAAAAGAAAGTAATAGTGAGATTAGTAATAATAAAATCCCAATAACCCCAACAACCCAATTCCCTGATTCAAAAAATGTCAATAACACTATTGAGATTAAACCAGTAATAATTGCCCCCACAGGAATAAGCAATAATTTTAATTTGTACACTGAAAACACAGAGGCAATAATTTCAGCTAAACCTAAAACAATAAATTTAACCCATTTTTCAGCAGTAAGTTTTTCGTAATTTCTTCCTTTGGCTTTAAGTGCTTTCCCAATTAAAACATACGCAATTGCGGACAGTATAACCCCCAAAACAATTGAAATTGTCAAAACACTTCCCATCAAATAAATAAATGCATTTAAAGTTGTTTCATCCCAAGTAACCGAACCCACTAATGGTGAAGCTAAAATAGAAATTAAATAATTCGTACCCAAAGTTAAAGCAGCTAACACAATAAAATAAGCAGCTAAATATTTTACTGCCCCTTTTTGTTTAAACCAATCAAAAAAAGCAAAATTCAATATTTTCCCAAAATCAAAATTCATTTTATTTCACCATAAAAAATAAACTAAGAACGCCTTATTAACCTAACTTCTCGCCAGGAATAAAGCGTTCCATCCAATGTTACTTTTAGAATGATGGTAGGAATGGCGGTCTTTCATCTGTAACTAGGTACAAATAAGCCATTATTTTTGTCATCCACTCAATTACTTTTGCTGTGAATCCTGCAGCAACTCTTTTTGCCAGAATCAAACTAGTTATTATGTTTATTACCCACAGAATTCCAACTATTATACTCATAATGTATAGTATTATTCCTAAAATTATACACATAGGAATTCTAATGATTACTTCTAATCTACTAACCTTCACATCTGGTTTTACACTTACCGTAACTGCCATTTTAAATCACCTCAAAGTAAAATTGAACTAGGAAGGAATTTAGAGTTTAAATAGTTTACTTTAGCTCCAGGAAAGTAAAAAAAGTCAAAAAATTTTGTAAATTTATCCTTTTATACAAATAATTGGTTTTAGTTTAGCAACTTTTGTAGATATTCCTGCTTTGTGCATTACTTCAACCACACCCAAAATATCCTTGTATGCGCTAGGGGCCTCTTCGCTAAGCCCTTTTACTGACCTTGCTTTAACCAGAATCCCTTTTGCAGCCAAATCTTTTAGCAAATCTTCGCCGCTTTGACCAGTCAACGCTTGTGTTCTTGACATGCTTCTTCCCGCACCATGAATTGTTGAGCCAAATGTTTCTTTCATTGCTTTATCGGTTCCTTTTAAAATAAATGAATTTGTCCCCATACTCCCCCCAACTATTACAGGTTGCCCGAGCTTTCTATATAACAAAGGAACATCTAAATTATTTGGCCCAAACCCTCTTGTTGATCCTTTTCTTTGAATTAACAAATCTTGTTTCTCTCCAGCACAAAAATGTTTTTCTATTTTAGCAGTATTGTGGCCAATATCATAAAATGTTTTAATACTATTTTCATTTATTCCAAATATTTTTGCGAAAGTTCTTTTCACAAGAGTCCCAATTACAAACCTATTTGCAAATGCCGCGTTTGTTCCGGCTTTTATTGCACTAAAATATTTTTGACCTTCTTCACTTTCTATTGGTGCACACACTAGTGCTCTTTCAGGAATATTTATTTTGTATTTTTTTACCGCACTATCTAAAATTGGCAAGTAATCATTCCCTATTTGGTGACCTAATGCACGCGAACCACAATGAATACTTACAAAAGTTTCCCCTGCATCTAAACCAAATGCTTTTGCAGCCGCACAATCAAAAATTTTTTCAATCTCTTGCACTTCACAATAATGGTTTCCTGACCCCAGTGTTCCAATTTGATCAACTGCTCTTTCTTTTGCTTTATCAGAAACACTTTTTGGGTCTGCCCCTTTTATGCAACCGTTTTCTTCCATGAACTCTAAATCTTTTTTCTTCCCAAACCCTTTTGTAACAGCATAAGCTGCCCCTTTTTCTAAAACATTATCCATTTCAGATTTGTTTAGTTCAAGTTTTCCGCCAATCCCAACACCCGCAGGAACATCTTTGAACAGTTGTTCAGCAAGTTCTTTCTTTTTTGATTGAATTTCTTTTGACGTTAAAGGAACAATTAAAGAGTGAATTCCACAATTAATATCAAAACCTGTTGCAGCAAAAGTAATTACTCCTTCATTTAAGTCTGAAGCGGTTGTAGTGCCTATTGGGGCACCATAACCTGGGTGAACATCTGCAAGACAAACCGCACCAACTAGCCCAGGAAGAGTTGAGACATTTTCTAGTTGCTTAAGTGAACTATTTTTGTTTTTCTCTTCTTCGCGAAGCGTGCTTATTATTTCATCATTAGCATAAATTCGCGGAGCAATATTCATTAAGCCCGTTTTATCAAGTTCGTAAACGTAATTTTTTAGTTTTTTTATTTCCATTAGCACCACTACTAAATATTACCCCAAGCAAAGGTTTTTGTTATAATTGTTAAACATCAATTATACATTGTGCAATCCACTCATTGCCTTTTTTTTCAACTAATAGTTCAGAGTAAGTTGCAGCTTTAGGATCTACTTTAAGAGAATGTTTTTTTGAGTCAATTTTTTCACCAAAAACTGTTGCTTTCAAAACAAATGTTTCTTCCCCACTAGAATTTTTATGTGAAGTTATTTTAGTCCTAAATTTTGAGTAAAGCATTTTTTTTGTATCTTTTAAAAAAAGTAGTTCATTTAGAAACGAAACTAATAACGCGCCCCTATCAGTTGCTTTTACTTCAAAAGTGTGCGCTTTTTTTGGTTCAACACACTCAACACTAGCCATAATTTGTGTTAAGGCTTTTGCAGCCTCTTCAAAAGCATGTTCAATAGTGCTTCCTTTTCCACGTATCCCAATATCAGCTTTGTGTTCAAAGTGCTCAAACATTCTTTTCACCAAATTTTTAATTAAACAAAACTATTTTATTTTTTATTTTTTGTGTTTTAATTTTTCTTCATAAGAAAATTCATAAATAAAATATACTGCGATTAATGCCCACACTCCTTCAAGTATGGTAAATACCATCGAGTTGGTTACAAATGCATAGAGACACAAAATACTCGCTCCGACAAATTGTAAAGAGTTGTAAAGAAATACTCGGTGTCTTGTTCTTTTTCGCACATTTAGTATAAATGCGACAAGCAAAATAACAAGCCCAATTACTCCAAACCCGTCAATAAAAAAATCCATTTTTGTTTCACCATTAAAAAATCAATATCTTTTTCCATTTTTTTTAACAAATTCATTAAACGGAGCAGTGCAAGAACTACACGAATTTACTTTAATTAATTGAACTTTGCTTTTCCCCTCACTTTTCATTTTTTCTGAACTTATTTCTAGTTCATTAAACCCTGCTTTTTTTGCGTCACTAATAGTTGCCGCATAATAAATTTTAGGAATTCTTGCCCAGTGAATTGCACTAAAGCACATAGGACATGGTTCGCAAGAAGTATATATTTCACAATCAGATAAATCAAATCGTTTTAATTTTTTACTAGCTTTTCTTATTGCATTTACTTCTGCATGAGCTGTTGGATCTTTTGATTTTAGAACAGTGTTATGCGCACACGCAATTATTTTTCCGTTTTTAACAATTATTGCTCCAAAAGGACCACCCTCCCCTTTTCGCATACCTTTTGTAGCTTCCTTAATCGCAATATCCATTAGCTTGCTTTCCATAGAGTAATTAATGGGTTTTGGTATTTTTATACTTAATTAGCAAAAATTCGCCCTTTAATCTAAGGGAACTTCTATTTGTTTCCTTTTTTTAAATATACATATTTCGGCGTATCCTGCTTCTTTTGCTATTTTATATAGTTGCCCCAAATAGGGTTCGTTTTCACCAGCAGCATGAAAATCTGTTCCTACTGTTAGAGGAATGTTTCTTTTTCTTGCTTCAATTAAAATAAATTTGCTAGGGTATTGCTCATCTCCTTTTACTAGCCCGCGTGAATTTACTTCTATTGCCATTTTCTCTTTGGCGATTAAATCAAGAGTTTTTAATATTTCTTTTTTGTACCATTCATCAGTTTCCGAAAATAAAGAATTGTTTTGATTATTAATTTTAATAATATCTAAATGCCCAACGCAGTCAAATAAATTCGATTTTACCATATTGCGTACTTGCACATAATATTCTTTAACATACTTTTTTGAACCACCAATTTTTTCTATGAATTTTTTGAGATCTTCTTTTTTGTCCCAAAACCCTGACAAAGTATTGTCTTTTGTAAACAATGCATGAACCGAGCCGATTAGAAAATCGTATGGTTTTTTTGAGATTTCTTTTTTGTACCACTCATCGAATCCATTAATCCAGTCAAACTCAACGCCGATTGAAATATTTATTTTTTCTTTGTATTTTTCTTTCAGCTTTGTTAAGTTCTCAAAGTGCCCCTCTTTAAAAAAATCTTTTCCATAAGGGTCTAAATTTTCGGGTGCCGGATAATGGTCAGTAATGCAAAGGAAATCAATTTTATCTTTTATTGCTTCTTCAATTACCTGCTCAGCAGATAATTTTCCATCAGAAGCAGTGGTATGCGCATGGAAATTAACTTTGACCATGCTAATCTTTAGATTAAAAAAAGATATATACTTAACTAAAAGAAAAAATAACTTTGATTTGAAGAAAAACTCCTTCAAATCTTCAAAAAACTAGTTTTATCCCTTCAAATCAATTTCAAGCTGAACAGTTTCTGGTATTTCATACGCACCTTAACTAAGGTGCGCGAAAGAATTGATAGTGCCTTGCGGCACTATAGAAAACTAGTTTTATCCCTTCAAATCAATTTCAAGCTGAACAGTTTCTGGTATTTCTACTCTCATTACTCTTTTTAGTGTTCGTTCGTCGGCTTGGATATCAATTATTCTTTTGTGGATTCTCATTTGCCATTGTTCGTAGGATTCTGTTCCTCCTCCACATGGCCCTTTTCTAGTAGGAATACAAAGTTTTTTAGTAGGTAAAGGAATTTTTCCAGAGTGCTTTGCGCCTGTTCTGTCCGCAACATCTATTATCTTGTTGCATATGTCCTCTAACGTTTCAAAACTAGTACTACTCAATTTTATTCTTGCTGTCTGCATCAAAACACCCTCTTCTCCATTAAATATAATATCAAAAGACATTATCTTTTGATAGCTATTAAAAAGCAATTTTTGCTTTTTAATATAATAGGACGGAAATCGGAAATAACTCCGATTCCCGTTTTTAATTTTTATTTCCAGCTTAAGCTGGAGTTGTTATTTATGCTTTTTCTACTTCTAGTACAACTCCTGCTGCAACTGTTTGTCCCATATCTCTGATTGCGAATCTACCCATTTGTGGGAATTCAGAGAATTTTTCTATACAAACTGGTTTCATTGGAACAATCTTTACGATTGCTGCGTCCCCAGTCTTCAAGAACTTTGGATTTTCTTCAACTGTTGCTCCAGTCTTAGGATCCATTCTTTTTCTTAATTCAGTCAAAGTCATTGACATTTGGATTGTGTGTACGTGGAACACTGGTGTGTACCCTACAGGTATTGCTGTTGGGTGGTTTAACACAACGATTTGTGCAACGAATGACTTAGCTACAGTTGGTGGACTTGTTACTGATCCAACTACATCTCCTCTTGACATGTCTTCTGCGCTTAGTCCTCTAATTGCGAACCCAATATTGTTTCCAGGCTTTCCAACAGTTAATTGTGTGTGGTGCTCTTCAACAGATTTTACTTCCCCTGTTTTTCCTGAAGGCATTACAATTACTTTGTCTCCTGCTTTAACTGTTCCAGTTTCAATTCTTCCAACAGGGATTGCTCCAACACCTTTAATGTTGTATACATCCTGTAATGGGATTCTTAATGGCTTATCAACTGGTGATGGTGGTGCTTGTAAATCATCTAGAGTTTCTAGTAATGTTTTTCCAGCATACCATTTCATATTCTCAGTTTTCTTTACAACGTTATCCCCTCTCCATGATGAGATTGGAACAACTTTTATGTTGTCAGCCTTGTATCCGCTTCCTGTTAATAATTTAGTTACTTCGTCTTTCAAAACTTTGAATCTTGCTTCATCGTAGTTAACTTCATCCATTTTGTTTAATGCAACAACGATTTGCTTGATTCCCATTACTTGTGCAAGGAATGCGTGTTCTCTTGTCTGTGGTTGTATACCGTCTTTTGCAGCAACAACTAACACAGCTACATCAGCTTGTGATGTTCCTGTTATCATGTTTTTTACAAAGTCTTTGTGTCCAGGAGCATCGATAATTGTGAAAGTGTGGTTTTTTGCTTCGAATTTCTTATAAGAAACATCGATAGTAATTCCTCTTTCTCTTTCTTCTTTTAGGTTATCCATTACGTACGCGAATACGAATGTTCCTTTTCCTCTTGACTTAGCTTCTTCTTCAAGTTTTCTATATTCTTGTTCGCTAAGTGCTCCTCCATCATAAAGTAATCTACCAACCGTAGTTGATTTACCATGATCAACGTGCCCAATAAACACAACGTTGATTAAATCTTTTTCAGCCATATTTATTCCTCCAAATCGCTAATATTTTGGTTATTCGCGCGTTCCAAAGCGATTTTAAGCCGTTCACTAGGCCACGCATTAACAAAATCCTTCCTAGAAAGCTTTTAAAAGCATGGGGTTGGTTTTCTGGTTTTTTTAAGGTTAAAAATAGCCTTTTTGAAAAGAGATTTATTTCTTATCTTGTGGGAAAGCTTCCACCGTGATCAACTAAACACAACGTTGGTCTCATTCTTGCAAAATCAAAATCAATTACGAGAATATTTGTTGGATCAAAATCAATTAATATTTTTCTCCCTAACGTAATCTCTCTAACTAACTCTTCGTAAGCTTTTTCAATTGCCAAATCTACTTTGTTCCAATCAACTGGTTTTTTGTAAGCATCCACTTTTCTTTGAAAAAATTGGTCATACCTTGAATAAGGAACTAATGATTGTCCTTCATAAACCAAACCTTTTTTTATTGCTTTTCTTTCAGGTAAAGATGCACGTATGTCATTAATTGAGGGCGCAGGGTAAACTCTTTCTAAAATTCTTAAATTTTTTCTATCAATTGCGAGTATTTGCATTGGAACAAAGTCAAAGAAAGTATTTTTTTGTGGAACTAATTTATTTACCGCACGCACCTTTTCAATAAATCTTCTAAACCGCGCATAATCTCCAAAGCCTCTAACAGTTCCCGCAACTGTAGGAGTAACAGCAACAGGTCGCATACTTCTAGCTCTTGTTAAATCAAAAATAATCGGTCTTGGTTTTTTCCTTACACCAGTTCTATTTCCAGACACAACTTCTTTGTAATCCTTTTTCCCGGCATCAAAATCCGCCCAAAATTGGGTTCTCTGTAGTGGAGAAAGTTTTTTTACCATTTTACGAAACATAAAAAAAACAACTCAAAGCAATTTCAAATTATTAAAAATAAATTTGAATTTATAATAAACGTAATAATTTAATTATTCAATAGTTTTTCTAAAAAATTTTGCAGCCTCTAATTTTAGTTTGGAGTCAGGATTTGCTTGAAAATACACTTTAAGTGCACGATCAGTAATTTTTCCATTCATTCCCCTAAACCAAGGAAGCATTGTTTCAAAATTTGTTTCAATTGATGAACGCGGAGCCGTCATGCGAATTGTTCCAAAATCAACTATTGCGCGATCAATTTTTCCATCTGCTCGTCTGTAAATTATCCATGGTGCTGTTAGACTTTGTTGTGGGGAAAAAGAAATCCCGTTTTTATGCATTAGTGCAATATCTCTTACAATCCCCATAAATGCATTTTCAGTTCCTGGGCTTATGTGTATTCGCCAAGCATCAGCAGTAATTAGTCTTCCCCCCATTGTATAATCTTTTTGTTTTATTGTTACTTCATTTGCTTTTTTTGTAGGAGTTACTTCGAATATTGGGGAAGTGGGAATTCTTAATTCACGAAGTTTTTGATGGATTTGCTTCCAATCTTCTACAGAACTCCCTTCATAAAACCTTGTTCTTTTCAAGACAAATCCTTTTCTTCTTGCCCCTTTTTGAGTAAATCCAAAATCTAGTTTATAAACACTATTTCCTTTAGCTTCTACACTGCGTGCTATTCTTGAGAAAAAACGCACGGGTCTTTTTGCCCTATTTCCTTTTGGTTTTAATAGATTAGCCAGTTTACTCACAATAGCCATAATTAACTTTTATCCAACGTAGTATTTAAGCCAAAGCTATTAAGAAAAAGTTAAAATAATTCTTACAAAATGGGCAATTACCCATTTTGCTCGAATAAAGTAGTTTTTGGAATTTAATCCAAGAAGAATTGCCATGTTTTGATTTCTTCTGGCATTCCTTTTCTTTTTCGGATTTCTTTTACTGTTGGTAATTGGAGTTCGCGTGGTAGGAGTTCGTATCCGTAGTACTCTGCGGTCCATACTGCTCTTCCTTGTGTTGCGCCTCTCATAGCTGAAGAGAATCCAATTAATTCTTTTACTGGTGCTTTTCCAATTATAATTGAAGAGTCTCCTTCTTGTCGCATTTCTGTTATTTGTACTCTTCTTCCGCCTAGTTCTCTTGATGCTGAACCCATTTGGTCTTCTGGTACTGTTACTGTTAGTAATTGTTTTGGTTCAAACAAACTTGTTCCTGCTTGTAACATGCATGCGTATATTCCTCTTGTCATACAAGGTAATATTTGTGCGGGACCTCTGTGGATTGAGTCTTCGTGGAGTGTTGCATCTTCTAATTCAACTAATATCCCTTGACATTTTTCTTTTGCTAGTGGTCCTTCTGTCATTGCATCTTTGAATGCTTGTACTACAAGTTCTCTAATTTCGTGTAGTGCTGTTATTCCTCTTGTTCGGTCAATTAGCCCGCTTGTTCCTTCTATTGCCCAAACTTTTTTAGAATCATCAGTACTAAATCCGTATTCTTGCATTTTTGCAATTGATTCAGCATTCTTGAATTTTACTTTTCCACTAAATGGTTTGTCTGCTAATTTTGCATATATTTCAGCAGGCATTGGTGAAACTTTTAACTTGAATTTGTTGTGTTTGTTTGGTGATTTTGCTTCAAGTGTTTCACTTTCAGTTGCTATTCCTTCGTGGTAAACTACAATTGGTGCTGATGTTTGTATTTCGATTTTAGCATTGTTTACTATTCTGTATGTGTTTACTTCTAAGTGTAGTTCTCCCATTCCACTAAGCAAGTGTTCTCCTGTTTCTTGGTTTATTGTTGTTCGTAAGTTAGGATCTTCTTTTGAGAGTTTGTGTAGTGCTTCAATTAGTTTTGGCAAATCTTTTGGATTTTTTGCTTCTATTGAAACAGTCATTACTGGTTCAGCATTACTCATGAAACTTTCAAATGGTTTCATGTCTTTTATTGTTGCAACTGTTTCACCAGCGTATACATCTTTTGTTCCAACTATTGCTGCAATGTTTCCTGCTTCTGCTTTTGAAACTGTTATAAATTCATTTCCCATGTATACTCCAACTTTTTGTACTTTTACTTCTCTGTGTGCTCCAAGTAAATTTACCATGTCACCAGGGTGTAATGTTCCTGAGTATACTCTTCCTGTTGCAACATCTCCTGCGTGTAAGTCAACTGATACATCTGTTACAACCATTGAGATTGATCCTGATTGGTTGCAGGTTTTCATTGATTTTGCAATTTCGCTTTCCATGTCTCCGTCCCAGATTTTTTTAATTCTGTATCCTTGGGCTTTGATTGGATTTGGTAAGTGTTCTATTACCATTTGTAGTACAACTTCGTGTACTGGAGATAGTTTTGCAAGCTCGTCTTGTTTATCATTTTTCAAATATTCATATACTTGTTTAAAATTAATTCCAGATTTTTGCATGTAAGCGGCACTTACTCCCCACTTTTTCTTTGCAGAACCGAATCCAACTGTTCCTTTTTGTATGCTTACTTGCCATTCTTGTTTGAATTGTTCAGGCGCATTTCTTTCAATTAAGGTATTTACTTTTGCAATTACTTTGATAAATTTTTCTTGCATTTGTTGTTCTGTTGCATTTAATTCCTTAATTATTCGATCAACCTTGTTAATGAATAAAACTGGTCTAACATATTCTCTCAATGCTTGTCTAATTACTGTTTCTGTTTGTGGCATTACTCCTTCAACAGCATCAACTAATAGTATTACTCCGTCAACGGCTCTCATTGCTCTTATTACTTCTCCTGTAAAGTCAACGTGTCCAGGTGTGTCAATTAAGTTTACTAAGTATTTTTGGTTTTTCCAATCAAATCCTAGTGAAATGTTAGCAGCGTTAATTGTAATTCCTCTGTCCTGTTCTTGGTCTTCATAATCCATCATTTGCATTTCGCCGGCAAGTGCTGAGTTAATTAGTCCTGCAGCAGCAATTAAAGAATCTGATAGAGTTGTTTTACCGTGATCAATGTGGGCAACTGTCCCTATGTTTCTGATGTTTTCTCTCTTTGACATTAATTCTTCTACTACTTCAACCATTGCTTCAGTTCTGCCCATTTAACCACCTAAAAAAATTATGTTCACAACTCCCAAAATGGGAGTGCGAAATAAAAATAATAATGCAAGAACTTTGTAAAAAATTCTTGCCAGCAACAAATTTATCTTGATGCTTTTGCTATTCTTTCAACTTCATCTTTTCTCTTTATTGAAGTGCTTTTTAAGTCGTTGTTTGCAGCAGCAATTATTTCGTCAGCTAACGCTTGTTCTGCACTAACTTTTTTATTAAAAGATCCGCCGAATCCACCTAAAGCTAAGTTCTTTACTGCTTCATCAAGTCTTTTTAATGGAGCTAAATCAACTGCCAAAGTGTATGCTACTCCACCTTTTTTTACTCTTGTTACATCTTCTCTAGGTGCTGAGTTTTCAATTGCTTTAACATAAACTTGAATTGGATTTTGTTTTGATTGTTTTTCAATTATATCAAATGCTTTTTCAACTATTTTCATTGCTTCTAGTTTCTTTCCACAAGAACCTCTTCCTCTAATAAATTTTCCTGACAATTTTCTTTTTCCTTGACCTGAACGCATTATTTTGTTTGTTAGTCTTTCAACAATGTTTAAATTTGCTTTTTCAAATCTTCCTCTTGTTTTTCTTCCAAATGAATGTGGCATTACCATCGGATCAAGATTTACGTATCTGATTAAACTCAAATCAGACACAATAACATCTGCGAATGACCATTTGTTGAATAATTTGTATTCTGAGAATTGAGATTTTTTTCTAACAAAAATTGGTTTTGCTTCTTCAACAACAGCAACAGGTGCAGCAGTTTTTGCAACTTCTTTTTTTGCTTTATCAGTAACCGGTGCTTTTGTTTCTTTAGGTTGTACTTTTGCTTCTGGTGCAGTGTGTACTGCTTTTGGCATTTCAACTTTTGCATCAATTTTTTCTTCCATCTCGTCATCCCCAAATCAATTTTATCTCTTAGTCTTTTCTTTCTTTCCAGTTCTTAACATTTCAAGACTTATTCCGTTTACGTGTGTAACTCTGTACTTTACACCCCAAAGATCTCCTTTAGGACCGTTTTGTGCTCCACCAAGTCCTTCAACAATTACTTCATCGTGTTCATCAATGAATTTTATTGCGCCGTCGTATGGTGCGAGAGCAGTTAACTCTTTTCCGTTTTTAATAAGTTGAACTCTTACACATTTTCTAATTCCTGAGTTTGGCTGTTTTGCTTCAACCCCTCTTTTTTCAAGAACAATTCCTTTTCCTTGTGGTGCGCCTTCAAGCAAATCTTTAGTAATATTGTTTGATGCTCTTCCTTTCTTAATGCACCTATTATCTTTCTTTCTCCACTTTATTCTCTTGTTTTCCATGCTTTTTCCTGCAAATTCTCCATTACCCATCGTATCAACTCGTAAATCTAACCTATTACTACTAACCAAGTATTTCCTGGCTCACCAATACTTTAATTCCTAAAAAGAAACCTTTATAAATACTAGAGGCAAAACTTACTTTGAGTTATCACCACAAGCAGTACTTGCCGCAACATAAGCCCAAAAGAAGTGATTTTTATGAGTTATTTGTGTAAAAGAATAGTAAAACAAAAAAAGTATTACTACTTAGAAGAAGCATTCCATTACAAAGACAAACTTACTAAAGAAAGCGTTTACTTAGGTTCGCTTTCCCCTTCAAACGATGAACTATTTCTTGCAGAGGAAATGCTTAAGCGAAAGTGCCTTGCAAAAGAACACGTTGTGCTTGTTCCACCCTTAACAGAATTCATCAAAAATCGCACAGCAAGTATTATTGAAATTAGCAAAAACGCCCGCGCAAAAAAACTTGCTAAACTTAGTGGGAAACGAAAAAAAGATTTAAAGAAAAAAGAAAGGGAATTGTTTTTCAAACCACTCACCAAACTAAGGTTAAACGAAGAAATACCCACACTCAAAAACTTTCAAAGTTGTTTTCGTTATTATGACTTGGAATTAAAAAAAAACGAACCAATTACTGAAACCAAAATTCACAAAATGTATTCCCTATTGAACGGCAACACCAATGCACAAATTAGTGAAGAATCAAAAAATATTTTGCACGCCCTCTCGGTTTGGTACAAAGAAAAAGATGATTTAATTCACCCAGTTGAATTTGCTGCAAAATTCCACTCAAAGTTTTTGAATTTAAAACCATTTGAGAAGTACGGCACTACGCTCGCTTTACTTTTAATGAACTATATTCTAGAACAAAAAGGATTTGGTTTTGTTAATATCTCAAGCAAAAGAAAAAGCGCTTATGAGAAAGCAATTGTTGCCGGCGCTAAAGAGGACTTTAATTTGTTTACAAAATTTTTGATAAAAGAAGTGATTAAATAAAAAGATAAACAAAACTAAAAACAGTATTAAGTTTAGTTTATCACTAATTCTAAATTAAAGTTTCGCGAGATTAGTTCTTTTACTCTTCGTAAGCGAGAGTTCTTTTTGTAAACATTTTCTTTTGCCGCGCCGTCAAGATTTATTATGAGTTTGTTTCCGTTTGTTTTTACGTTGTTAAGATTTACTTCCATTGCTTTTGCAAATACTTCTTCGGGTTTTTCTGTGTATGAAACAATTTCAACTTTTTTGCCCAGTCTTTGTTCGAGCATTTTTACATTTACTGCTTTTGCACCTATTGCTTTTCCAACCATTCCGTCAGGAACTAAGTATGAAACTAATTGGCCTTCAACAATACAATCTTTTGCCGATACGCCAGTTACTTTTTCTAGCGCTTGCATTAACATTATTGTTTCCATTGTTAGTTTCATTTTGTTTCACCAAAAAAATAGATTTGCGAACCCCAAAAAAGAAGTCCGCGTAAAATAAATTTATTGTATCTCCAATACTTTGCTTTTTCCTTCTTCAAGAATTAGCATTGTTGATATTACAAATGGTTTTCCGCATACGCTTCCTAGAACCATTCCGTTTGCTGGGTATTCAAAGAATTTTTTGCTTTCAATGTTAGCTATTTGTTTTATTGTTTCTCTTTCGTTCTTTGGCATATTTGCACTAACAATAACCATTTCGCCTTCTCCGGCTAATAGTTTCTTTTTTGCTTCTTTGTATCCAAAAGATACTTTGCCTGTATCAACTGCTCTTCTAATTTCTTTGTTTGTATCTACAACCATTTTTCATCACCAAGTTCTCTAAAAAAATCCTAAAAAAGCACATTAAGAAAGAGTAATATTACCTTACTCCGCCTTATTGGCTTCTCAAGGAATTAACTAAAATAATTTGAATTAAGAGGATTTAAAAAGGATGCTTTTAGCACAAACATTTTCTGTCAAGAATGACTAGGTTAAAAAAACCTATCTTATAATATCCTCCGCAAATCAGCCAACACAAAACCTAATTTATGTTTCAGAGTTTACAACCCCCCATTTTTCCAAGGTAATATATTCTAGTTTTTTGAAAACAATAAACTCTATTGTTAATCCAATAATAGCAATCAATAAAATACCAACCAAAACTTTATCAAAGCTATATGTCCATTGGGCAGTCCAAATAAATTTTCCTAGCCCACCTGCCCCAGTCACAAGCATTTCTGCACCTATTACCGATCTCCAGATTGCCCCAAACCCTATTCGCATCCCTGTAAGAATATTTGGCAACGCGCCAGGTATAATTACTTTATATATAATCTGCCATTTATTTAACCCTAAATTTTTGGCAACCAATATCCAAATCGGATTAACATTACGCACCCCCGATATCATATTATAAATCATTTTTAAAAAACTGGAGGTAAATAACAAAACCCATATTGACTGTATAGTAAAACCGAATATAATAATAATAAATGGCAACCAAGCCAATGAAGGAATGGGATAAAGAGTTGAAATAAAGGGGAAAAATATTTTTCTGGCAGTTGCATTTGATCCAATTAATATTCCAAACACAACTGACACTACAACTGCAAACAAATACGGAGGAATAAGATTTATGCTTGTATCAATTATTATTTTTAATATTGTGCCATCATTTAGTAATTCAATAAATGTCATGACCACTTTTAAGGGGGAGGGTAAAAACCAATAAGGTATCCAATTGAAATAAACCACTACGACCCATAAAAGAAGCAAAAAAATAAATGGAAAAGCTGCCAGGACTAGGTCTTTAATTTGTTGTTGAGCCATAAATTTCACTTTGCGCCGATTCCAACAAACTCTTAAACCTCAAGTCATACAAATCATCTAATGACAAAACACGTTTAGAAAGACCCATTTCATAATTGATTAGGGCAAGCTCTGCTATTGGGGTTGGATCTTGCCAAAGTATATATCTTACAGCCCCTTCATTTAATTCTTTCAAAAACTCCTCTGGTTTTATGTTCATTGCACCATTTGTGTTTACCTTAAGATAGTCAGTTACAATAGAAGCAGATTCAGTAGGATTACTTTTAAGATATTGGTGTGCCTGAATCAGTGCTTTATAAAATTTAGCAACGCTATCTTCGTTGTCTTTCAAAAAATTAGTGTTGACTGCTACTGATGACCCGGTTGGCATTTTTTGATAATTCTTTTCATACCAATAGGGCAGGACAATTGCACCTTGCTCTTTCGCTTTATCAACATAAGCAGGTTCATCTATTAGTGCAGCATCAATTGTATTTTTATCCATCAAAGCCATTGGCAAATACATTTTTTCAAGATCTATAAATTCAATTTTATTAAAATCCACTCCCTCCTTTTTTAGGATATACATGAATTTTAACCTTGTTCCTCCAGATCCTGCAGGACCAATTGAAACTCTTTTGCCTTCTAAATCTTTAAGGGTTATAATGTTTGAGCTAGGGCGTATAAATAAATGTGATGACATGTCACCCATTATTGATAACATCTTTACGGGAACACCTTTCTCTATTGGCCCAAAAAGACGTACTGCACCAGTTATATCTATATCTACTTTACCACTACCAACGGCTAATGCTCCTTCTGAAGACTGTAAATGTACTAACTGCACATCAATTCCTTGACTAAAAAAATAACCCTTTTCGTAAGCTATCATTAAAGGGGCTGCATCTAGAGATTGAATTGGAAAACCAATGATGACTTTAGGCAAAGAATTAGTATTTTCTTTCATTTGGGATTCAAAATATGACATTCCCCAATATGTACTTATCACAATAATACTAATCAAAAGTATTCCTAAGACAACTAAAGTTATATTTGGCTGATTCAATTTCACTTTATTCACCATTTAATATCATTTTATTAATATTTAATTGTGAGTCCGCCTGATTTTGGCAAAGATTAAACTCTATTTGAACAGCATCTTCCACTTTCCTAAGTATTTTAGTAAATCTTGGATCAGACATATCGCGCGGGCGCGAAAGTTTAACAGAATAAGATTTCTTAATAGTTGTGGGTCTAGAGCTCATTACATAAATTGTATCCGCCATATACACAGCCTCATTTATACTGTGTGTCACAAATAGTATTGTTTTTTTTGTTTTTTGCCATATTTTAATTAAATTTTTCCTTAAATGACGCCTAGCAATGGAATCCAATGACGAAAATGGTTCATCCATAAGTAATATTTCAGGATTTGCTACCAGAGCTCTCGCAAAAGCTACTCGCTGCTTCATTCCTCCAGATAGTTTATGTATGGGCCAATCTCTAAAATCTGAAAGATCAACTAGACTCAAATAGTTTTCAGCCAAGATTATTTTTTCGCTTTTGTTTAAATTACTGTTAGCTAAACCAAACAAAATATTTTCAAATACAGTTTTCCATGGGAAAAGCATATGGTCTTGGAATACCATAATACGGTCTACCCCAATAGAATTAACTTCCGTATTTTTCACAAATATCTTACCTGATGAAGGCGATAAAAAACCCGCAATCGTATATAGAAGAACTGTTTTTCCACAACCCGAGGGCCCAATAAAACAAATAAATTCGCCTTGTCTGACTTTCAAGTTTATGTCCTTAATAACTTCGAAATTATTGTCAAAAGTTTTGTTTAAATTTTCTAATTCTAAAATATAACTGGTAGGTTTCATGAAAATTATCCTAGGTATATTAGACTTAAGCCTATTTATACCTTATGATAAAAATAGCCAAATAACGTACACTTGTCGAACAAAATATTGTTACTACAATAAGTGAATTTAAAAAAAGAAAAGTAAAAGCTTTTTTCTTTTGAAGCCTTTACTTTACTAGTAGTTCTACAATTCCTGTTCCGACCTTTATTGGCTGTCCAACAATTATGTTTTCTACTACTCCTGTTAAGTTCTCTTTTTCTCCTTTGAATGCTGCGTCAAGTAAGTGCTTTGTTGTTTCTTCGAATGCAGCTCTTGCGAATGGAGATGCTTTTCCTTTTGTTATTCCTGTTCTTACTATTCCCTTGATTTCTCCCGAGAAAGTCATTAGGTCAGCTAGTAACATAATGTGTCTAACATCTACTTTGATTCCGTTGTCATCAAGTACTTTCTTTAGTTCTTGTACAATCATTATTCTTCCTGCCTCTATTCCCAAAACTTTTGATGTTTCAATTATATCGTTTGTGAATACTCTTTCTGAATCAATTTCTTCTAATTTTAAAACTGATTTTAAGTTGCTTCCGCTTGTTTTGATTACGTATTCGTCCCCTTCTTTTACGATTAGGGTTTTTTCTATTCCTTTTACTCCGTGAACTTTTTCATCTAAGAGTTTTAGCATTTCTTTTCTAATCTTAAGGTACTCGTTTTTCTTTTCAATTGAAAAGTGAACTGTGTTGTCTCTGTAAATTGATTTGAAATCCTTTAATCCTTTTTTTAGCATTTCTGCGATGTCATCAACTTTTAGTCCAAGCGCTTTAGTCTTATCAGTTTGTACTTCTACAGCAATTTTCATACTCTCAAGTTCTTCATTTATTTTTACAACATCTTTTACTCTCACATCAATTAATGATTTTGCAAATTTGTCAACTTTTTCTTTATCTTTTTTAAGTTCGCTTTTCAAGTAAATTGTCATTGTTGGGTATTTTGCTTTACTTCGTCCGTCAACAATTTCTTCAACTCTTTGTATTCCTGAACCAACAGATACTTCGGCAGCTCCAGCAAAGTGCTTTGTTCTTAGTGTTAACTGTGTTCCTGGTTCTCCTAATGATTGTGCTGCAACTATTCCTACAGCTTCTCCAGGTTCAACTATAATAGAATTGTATTTTGCAAGCACTGCATCAGCAAGTA
Source organism: archaeon (assembly GCA_041664905.1). GTDB lineage: Archaea > Iainarchaeota > Iainarchaeia > Iainarchaeales > JAAZKV01 > JAAZKV01. Next base: position 17,900 of record JBAYJX010000011.1, read on the forward strand.
TCCCTGCTTTTTCTTTTGATAAGTTGTATACTTCTGAAACTGCAACTATTTCGTCTAAGAATTTTTTAGGTAAAGCAACTTGTTCCCAGTTTCTTTCTTTTTCTTCGTAAACTTTTTCTCCGACAACTTCTTCTTCGTCAGACTCAAGTCCTTCGTCAATGTCTGCAACTTTTCTTTTTTTCTTAGCTACTTTTACTTCAGTTACTTCTGCTTCTTTTTCTACGTGGGATTCTGTCTTTTCTTCTTCTGTTTCACTTTCTTCTACTTCTTCTTCGGTTTGTTCTTCTTCAGCATCTTCTGCTTCGTGTACTTCTTCAACAACTTCTTCAATTTCTTCAACCATACTTAATCCCTCGCGTAGCTAATCTAAGAATAATGGAGCGCTTTATAGTGCTCCTTTGTCTTTAAGTTTTTTGTATTCTTCTTTTACATCTATTGCGATTCCGCCTTTTGTATTCTTAGGGAATACTCCGTCCTCTCCGTATTGGTATTGAACTAACATATTTGCTGCTGTTCTTACTGTACCATCAGGAGCTGCTAACAAATCCTTTAGTGAATTTGCAAGTCTTCTGTACAAGTATCCGGATACTTTTGTTGATACACCTGTATCAACTTCTCCTTGTCTTCCACCCATTGAGTGGTAAAAATATTCTTTTGCATTCATTCCATCAAGGAAGTTGCTTCTAATGAATCCACCTGCAAGTAACCCAACATCTCCTTTTTCATTTGATGTGATTAATCTCTTTGCGTAACCTTTTTTTGGTCTTCCTTCACGAACAGATGCCTGTCCCCAGAATCCAGCAATATTCATTAGGTTAACAGAACTTCCTCTTGATTTTGCTAATATCATGGAAATTGTGTTTAGTATCATTTCTTCGCCAATAACATAGTGAAGTTTTTCCTTCATTATTGCTTTCTCAACCTTATCCTTTGCTTCTGAAGATAGTCTTACCATATATAACTCAAATGACTCACTTGTTGTTCTTCCAGGAATTACTTCTAAACTTCCTTTTTCGTATGCTTCAACAAGCGCTTCTCCTTTTTTCATTGCTTCAGAGATTACTTTTTTCTTTAAATCTTCAATTTCTTCACTTACTTCATATTCTGCTAGTGATGCTGTCATTCCTTTTTCGGTTAGAACGTAGGAAGTTATTCTGTTTACCCCTCTATAAAAGTCTTCAATTACAGTACTCGGGTATTCTCTTGCCATTGTGTCAACTAACTTTCCTTTTCCTTCACTTAATGCAGCAGAATCTATTACTCCGCTTACTAGTTGACCGTCAACAATTTTTACTTTCTCCATTATTTTTCCAATTAACTCAGAATCTTGCTGTGTATATCCTGCTTCTTTGAATACTTTTCCGGTGTATGATTCAAACTCCAAGTTCAAGTCTTTTGGAAGTATTTGTGAGAAAATTAATCTTCCCGAATACATTTTTCCATGATCTGGTTTTGGTAATTCTGTTACCCCAATATCGTATAATAGTGTCATTGCTTCTTCTTTTGGAAAAGCTGTTTGTGGCATTGTTAGTGTGAAGCAACCTGATACTCCATCTTCCTTTGGTGCTATTACTGGTGCACCGTATCTTGGAGAAATTATTTGGTCTCTTACAAGCATTAGTTTCTTTGCTTCTGCTTTTCCTTCTTCTGTTTGTGGAACGTGGCAGTTCATTTCATCCCCATCAAAGTCCGCACCATAGGGGTTACAAGCAATTGGGTTTATTCTGAATACTTTTCCGGGCATTATTCTAGCTCTGTGTGCCATCATCGATATTCTATGTAATGATGGTTGTCTATTGAATAGAACAATATCTCCGTTTTCAATATTTCTTTCTATTCTGTATCCAATATCAAGTTCTTTTGAAATTTCTTCTTTGTTTTCCGGAGTAACTTTTCTTCTTGTTCCGTTTGGTCTTATTACGTAAACCGGTTTATCAGATTTTTCGATTTGTTTTTTCATTGTTTCTAAATTCCATTCTGTAATAAATTCAGGAACAGTTAGTTCTTTTGCTGCTTCTTCTGGAACTCCAAGTTCTGAAATATCAATGTATGGATCAGGAACTATGATTGATCGAGCTGCGTGGTTAACTCTTTTTCCTGTTAAGTTGTAACGGAATCTTCCTTTTTTTCCTTTTAATCTTTGTATAATTGTTCTTAGAGGTCTACCAGATCTGTGTTTTGCCGGAGGAACTCCTGCTGTGTTGTTATCAAAGTAAGTTGTTGTGTGGTATTGTAGTAAGTCCCACAAATCTTCAATAATTAATTGAGGAGCACCAGCTTCCAAGTTATCTTTCAATCTATTATTGATTCTAATTATATCAACTAATTTGTGTGTTAAATCATCTTCGGATTTTATTCCGCTTTCAAGTGTAATACTTGGTCTTATTGTTATTGGAGGAATTTGTAATACCGTTAGTACAAACCATTGTGGTCTTACTCTTGTTGTATCATATCCTAAAAGTTTTAAGTGGTCATCAGGAATTTTTTCTACCCATTCTCTTATTGCTGCAGGGTAAATTCTTTCCTTATTATAGTAGAAGTTTGTTGGTTTATCAAGAACTGTTTTTTGTGTTACTGCATTACAGTTTGGGCATTTTTTTGCATTTTTTGCTTTTAATAAAATTCTTTTTGTGTAATCAACAACTTTATTTGCTGAAGCATCTTGTAATTTTTTTATCTGATCGTCAGAAACAAGTAAGTGCCCACAATCTTTACAAGTACAATTCATTAATAGTTCTAATCTTCTTCCAAATTCTGAGTGTACTACTGGTCTTTCTAGTTCTAAGTGCCCGAAGTGTCCTGAACAATTTTTCATTGTTTGTCCGCATGTTTTACATTTAATTCCTGGATTAATTACACCTAGGTGTGGGTCCATTAATCCTCCTTCCATTGGGTAGCCGTCTTTATCGTATGTTTCAGGAGTCTTGATTTCAATAGAACTCATTTTTCTTACAAGTTCTGGATTGATGAAGTTGAATTCTACGCTTCCGATTTTTTTCATTATCATATTCCACACCTTCAATTCTTTGCTACCTTAAAAATAATTTAACTAAACCTTGTCAACAAGATTTAGTTTTGCTAATATTCCTAGTGCTTTTAATTCTTCGATTAATAGTTTGAATCCGTAAGACATTTCTACAGGGTATACTGCTGTGCTCTTGCAGATTGGGCAGTATCTTTTGTGTCTTATTTCATCGCTTACTGCTATTACTCCGCACTTTTCACAAACAAGTTCTACTGTTTTATCAGAGTCTTCTAATAATTTTTCGTGTAGTAGCATTGCTGCTCCGTGTCCTACCAAGGTTTCGCCTTCCATTTCTCCGAATCTTAGTCCGCCTTCTTTTTCTTTTCCTTCGGTTGGCTGTCTTGTTAGTACTTGTACTGGCCCTCTTGCTCTTGCTTGTAATTTGTTTGTTACAACGTGGTACAACTTTTGTGTTGCAATTACCCCAGTAAATATTTCTCCTTCAAGTCTTTTTCCTGTTATTCCATCGTAGAAGACTTCCATTCCGTCTCCTCTAAATCCGTGTTTTCTTAACATGGCTTCAAGCTCCACTAATGGAGTTGAACTAAATGGTGTCCCATCAACTATTTGTCCTGCTGCTGCACCGGCTTTTCCACCTAACATTTCTAATAAGTGCCCCATAGTCATTCTTGATGGAATTGAGTGTGGATTAATTATCAAATCTGGTTTTATTCCATCAATTGTAAATGGCATATCTTCTTCAGGTATTATTGCTGACACTACTCCTTTCTGTCCGTGTCTTGAAGCAATTTTATCTCCAACTGCAGGGATAAGAGGAGTTCTTACTTTTACTTTTACAAGTCTACTTCCATCTTCTGCTTCAGTCATCATTATTGTATCAACAAAACCTGGCTTTCCTTTTCTAACAGTCATTGATGCATCTCTTCTTTTTTCTTCATCAACACCAAAGTCAGTCATTTCTTCAAAGAAACGTGGGGGAGAAGTTTTTCCTATAATTGCTTCTTCTTCTGCAACGTATTGTTCAAGTTGTATTATTCCGTCAGCACCAAGTTTTTTGTAATTCTCTTCTTCAACGAAACCTACTTTTTCTTCTGTTGGTGTTTCGAATTTATCTCTTTGTCCACCAGGGTAACGTTGTTCTATTGTTTCGTAATTTCTAAAGTATGCAGCTCTTGCTAAGCCTCTATCAATTGCACCTTTGTTCAAAATTATTGCATCCATTGTGTTGAATCCGTAGTAAGGCATGATTGCAACTACAAAATTTTGTGATTGTGGTCTAGAATCTAATTCTAAAAGATCCATTGTTTTTGTTTTTACCAAGTTTTTTTCTGGGTAGTATAATAAGTATCCTTCTGTGTCGTGTCTCATTTTGTAATTAATTGCCCCAATTCCCATTGCTTGTTTGAACATTTTTGCTCCGTGCAATGCTTTTCCTGCCATGTTGTGGTTAATGTAGGGAACAAGTGAAGTAATTGTACTTAGTGTTGCTGCTCCGTCAATTTCTAAATGTGTGTGATTTTTTGTTATTTCTTCTTCGCTTTGTGCAACTAAGGCATTCTCTTCTTCTTCAGAATCAAGGTATTCTATTACACCCATTTCCATTAATTGTACGAAAGATAATTTTCCTTCTTTTACTTGTTTTGTAATTTCTGGAGTGTAAGTGCTTTTTCCGTTTCTTACTACAATTACTGGTCTTTGTAATCTTCCAGCATCAGTGTTAATATAAATTTCATTTGTGTCTTTGTGGAAAGCAACGTTCATTTGTTTAGGAAGCTTGTTGTCTCTTCTAGAGTTAATTATAGTTTCCGTAAGCTCTAGGGGTTTTTCGTGAAACCCGATTAATCTTCCGTTGATGTAAACCTTTGCTATTGCTGCCATTTTCTCACCACTCTTTTTCAATCCACAAATATTATTTCTTTTATTTTTCTTTTTTTATAATTTCTTTAGTCTTACTCCTTGCTTGTGCAAGTAATCTTCTACTGGATTTTCTAATGCTTCTGTTGTTACTTCTGCCATTAATGCAAGGTTTTTTACTAACCCACACTGTGGTCCATCAGGTGTTTCAACTGGGCATAGTCTTCCCCAGTGTGTTCCGTGTACATCACGTGCTTCGTATAATTCTCTTGTTTTTGATAATTGTGATTTTACTTTTCTCATATCTGTTAATGGAGCTAAGTAATTTACTCTATCCATGAACTTTGCTACACCAGTACTTCTTCCAATCCAGTTTCCTGTGCTCATTGCGAATTTTATTCTCTCGCTTACTGCGCCTGGTCTAACGATTGTTGAAATATTTAATTTTCTTCTTCTTGTAACTGTTCTATCAATTTGGAATCTAATATCTTTTACAAAGTATTTGAATGAGTATCTGAATAAGTGTTCCATTAATTTTCCACTTAATTCAAGTCTTTTGTTTGCGTAGTGATCTTTATCATCTTTGCCTCTTAACTTGTAGGCTTTTTCAACGGCTTTTGTTGCCATCATTGATAAGTAATATGCTTTTGCAAGTCTAGCTGGTTCATCTTGACCAATGTGTGGTAGTAAGAACCCATCTATTACTTCTCTTGCTCTTCTTAATCTATAATCAATTACTTGCCCAGGTGCAACGAATTTACCAATCTTATCCAGGGCCTCTTCTTCAGTATTTATTTCGCATTCTTCCCAGTTTAGTAGCAAATCATTTTGTATTTCTTTTTCTTCAGGGAATGCATCAAAAATATCTTTTTTTGATTTTAATCCAAGTGCTTTGAATAATGAGAATAATGGTAATTTCTTTGGACTTGTTGGGAATGATGCGTAGAGTAATCCTTCAGGACTTCGTAATAATCTTACTCTTCCTTTGAAAGCCCCTCTAGTAGAGATAACTTCTGCAACAACTCCTTTTTCTCCTTCAGAAATAAGTACTCTGTCTGAAGCTAGTACTTCTTGTGTCATTAATGCTTTTTCGCTTCCGTTAATAATAAAGTACCCGCCAAAATCTTTTGGATCTTCACCCATTTCAACTAATTCTTCAGGGCTTTTTCCATTTAACCAGCATAAATTTGATTTTGTCATTATTGGCAAGTCTCCAATATAAGTTCTTCTTGCGTCTTGTTCAACATCTCTTCTATAAAGTCTCATAGTCAAGTAAATAGGTCCTGCATATGTTCTATTTCTTAGTCTTGCTTCCATTGGAGAAAATTCTTCTCTTGGTGAACCATCAGCTTCAATTATTTTTGGTTTATCAATTTCAATATCAGATAATTCAATTCTAACTTCTTCAATTTTTGGAACAATTGATGCGTTTTCTTTTACAATATCTTGTAATTTTAAATCCACAAATTGGTTAAAAGAGTCTATTTCCATTTGTGCTATGCTTTTACTTTTAAAATAAGAATCAATTAGTTCCCAAGACATCCTACTCACCCTTTCTCCAAAACTACTTAAATCAGCCTTTCGGCTGGACTAATGTAAAATAATTTTTATATTACTCGTCTATAATAAACTGCTTGACCTGCTGTCATTGAATCTCTAATTATTTTTACAACATCGCCTTTTTCTGGTTGTAATAGTTTTATTGCTGCATCAGTTTTGTCGATTCTTGGCAAAGCATCTTTTTTTACCCCAAGTTCAGCCATTAATTCAGCAACTTTTTCTTTTTTAATTAAGACGTGCTCCGCAACTAAATAGTGTCTTTTTTCATCAGCCAACATACCACCAGGCAAAATATTATATTATACGTGCTGTTCGCAAGAAAATGAAATATCATTCCAAGCAAAACCAAGCATAAATCTTAACGCCACTAACGACTAAAACATCGCAAGTTAAAGAAAATAGAATTAGAAACCTTTAAAAGCGTTGATGTTAAACCCAAAAAATCAAAAGCCTCTAGCTTTACTTCATTTTGTTGAGTTTTTCCATATAAGCATCCTCTATTTCCTTTACGGGCTTGCGTTTAGAGAGGTCTTCGTCTGGATAGTGCCAAAAAGAAACGGTTTCTTCGTTTATTCTCCAGCAAAAAAGTATCTCTTTGTTCTCAAGTTTTGAATAAAAATCGATTTCCCCTTTATCTAAATCCCTTATAACACAACCTTTTCTAATTAAATCCCCTAATAGAGAATACATTTCCACATTTTTTTCATGAAAGTTCTTATTTAGTTCAACTTCAAGCAAAAAGTTTTCCATTGAATCATCATCAAACTCTATTTTTGTATTATCCAGTAAAGATAATTGTTCATTTAGTTCACTTAACCTATCCACATTTTCACGAATTTTTTTTACAAATTCGTTTACTTCCCTTAGTGAAAAATAAATCTTTGACATGTTAATATCTCCCTTCATTCTATTTAAAAATACTTCAAATCAAAATAATTTTTACTTTGTGATTAAATGAGCCTAAAAAAACCCGAATTATTAGTTGGTGTAGGAGATTTTCCTTGCACTATTGCAACAGTAAATAATGGAGCTAACGCGGTTTACTTTGGGATTAAAGGATACAATATGCGAGATCTTGGAACAAATTTTTCTATTAATGAATTAAAAAAATTAATGGAGTATTTGCACAAAAACAAAGTTAAAGGATATTTAGCGCTTAACACAATTATTTTTGAAGAAGAATTAGTTGCAGTGGACAAGATTCTTTCCTCTGCTAAAAAAGCCAAGGTTGATGCAATTATTCTTTCCGATTTAGGGGTTCTCTCAATTGCAAAAAAACATAAATTAAAAATATTTTTAAGTACTCAAGCAAGTGTAAGCAATTCTCTTGCATTAAAAGAATACGCTACACTTGGAGTAAAAAGAGTTATTCTTGCCCGAGAACTAAATTTAAAACAAATTACTGCGGTTAAGAAAAAAGCTATAAAATTGGGAATTGAAGTTGAGTGTTTTGTTCACGGAGCAATGTGTATTTCTGTTTCAGGAAGATGCTTTTTGAGTCACGAAGCATTTGGAAGAAGTGCTAACCGCGGAGAATGCTTACAGCCTTGCCGAAGAGCTTATTTCTTGGATGGAGATGCACCTAACTTTGAAAAAAAAGAAGTTTACTTGGATGGAACAACCATACTTTCTGCAAAAGACATGAAAACAATCCAGTTTTTGGATAAAATAATTGCTAGCGGGGTTGATTCAATTAAAATTGAGGGAAGAACAAAACCAACTGATTACGTTGCCACTACTACTAAGTGTTATAGAGAAGCTATTGATTCTGTCGCAAACAAAACTTTTTCTACTGAAAAAATTAGTTCTTGGAACGTCGAACTTGAAAAAGTTTATAACAGAGGTTTTTCTGAAGGATTCTTTTTTACTGTTCCTAATGGAAAAGATATTGCTAAGGGACAAGGAAGTTTTCAAACCCAGAAAAGAGTAAATGTTGGTGTTGTAACAAAGTATTATGTTAAACCAATGGTGGCTGAAATAAAGTTATTTGATTCAATTAAACTTGGCGATAAATTAATTATTGAAGGGACAACTACTTTTATTGAGCAAACTCTTGATTCAATGGAAGCTCATCACAAAAAGCTCTCCGCTGCGCACCAAGGAGATTTAGTTGGAATAAAAGTCTTGGACAGAGTTCGACCAAACGACAAGGTTTTTGTGTTAAAAGAAAGAAAATAGCCAGAACAACAGCACCTTTGTTTTAAGGAAAGCTTTTATTTTCCTTAAACACTATTATATCTAATGGTCATTGATTACCGTGAAGAAGCTCTAAAAATTCTAAGATCCCCCAATGAACATATTACCTACGAACTAGCCATTAAGCAATATCCAAAAGACCTTCCGTTGGAAGACAAATTAAAAGGGGCGGTAATGACTAATCAGCTTTATGAACACTTTGCAAAGAATCCAAAAAAAAGAAAACTAGGAAAATTTTTTTATGCACTTTCTGGTTTACGCCACCCCGAATGCCCAATTCAATTTACAATTTGGAGTCCTGACAAACAAGAAAGACTAGCTACAGTCGGGTTTTATGTTCAAGCTGAAGGAGACAATATAAAACTTGTAATTAATAATATTCAAGGAATAAAAAACAAACAAAATCAACTCGAACTTTTATCAACACAGCTTGGCGAAAATTGGCGCGTGGCAATAGCAAAAAAAATCAAGCGAATTGCAGGAATAAAAAAAGTCCAAGTCGCAGGAGCATTACCTGCAATTCAGGGTTTCCTTGTGCCTGGATCCTCCCCCGAAGGGTATAGAAGACAATTAAGGCAATACAGACAAACATTTAGAAAAGCCGGAATAACCACGGTACTAACTCATAACGTCACACCTTACCCCGCTTATGCACGCGATATTTGGACAAGGGTAAAGCTGAAACAAAATGCCAAACCCCCTAAATGAAACAACCTGTGCAACAAATAAATACTCCAAAATTCTACTAGTAGTATGGATTTTGGTTTGCCTAACTTTTTTGGCTTTGCTTATAATGAGGACCAACTCAAAGTGCTTGCTCTCCTAAAAGAGTCAAAAGAAAAGAAGGGAACTAAACTAGTTTTGATGAGTGCTCCTGCTTTTGTTGTTGATTTTGATTACAAAAAATTTGTTCCAAGTCTGAAGGCTCTGGGTTTTGATAAAGTTACTGAACTTACTTTTGGAGCTAAAATAATTAACACCCAATATCATAAGTATATTCATGAACATTATTCAAAGTATGAAAGAAATGGAAAAAAGACGGACAAGAATTTTCAAGACAGATTTATTTCAAGTGTTTGTCCGGCTAGCGTTGAGTTAATAAAAAATAAGTTTCCCCAGTTAAAAAAATACTTACTCCCTTTTGATTCCCCAATGGGCGCAATGAGCAAAGTTGTGAGAAAGAACTTTCCAAAGCACAAAATTGTTTTTCTTGCCCCTTGTTTTGCAAAAAAACTTGAAGCCAGAGAACTAGTTGATAAAAAAGGGAAGAAACTAATTGAGGGAGTAGTAACTTTCTCTGAAATGAAGCAAATTATTGCAAAAGAAAAACCAAAAGCAGAAAATATTTCTCACAAGTTTGATTCTTTTTACAATGATTACACAAAAATCTATCCTCTTGCGGGGGGACTTTGCGGAACTTTGCACTATCAAGACATACTAGAAAAAAAAGATGTTGTTTCTTGTGATGGAGTTGATTGTATACAAAAACTTTTTAGCAATCGCTCAAACAAAGTTTTCTATGATATTCTTTTTTGTAAGGGCGGTTGTATTGGTGGACCAGGAGTAGCAACTCATGCACCACTATTTTTTAGAAAACAAAGAGTTCTTCAATATATTAAAACCGCGGCAAAAGAAAAGATGGACAACAATCAGGGTTTAGAAAAATACACTAAAGGAATTGACTTTACAAAAACTGTGTAAAGCTAGTTTTTATTCTTTTTCAATTAAGTTTAGTTTATGATTTATCACATAATAACTACTCCTGAGTGCAATTTGTGTTGTGCTTATTGCGGAGAGAAAGCTTTTTCTGAACCGGAGAGTAAATTAAAGTTTGAGCCTGTTCCAAGTACACCAAAGTATTCTCAAAGCGAACTAAATTCTTTTTTAAAAAAAGATAAGGATAAGCCGGTTTCAATTATTTTTTATGGCGGAGAACCGCTTCTCAATATTGATTTTATAAAGCAAACAATGGATGCTCAACACAAATACAAAACTGTAAAGAATTTTTTAATTCAAACAAATGCTACGCTTTTACACACACTTCCAAAAAAATATGTAAATAGATTTCACACCATCCTTGTTTCTATTGATGGGGGAAAAGAAATTACTAATAAAAATAGAGGAGAAACTACTTGGGAAAAAGTTACAGAAAATTTAAAGCTCATTAGAAGAAATGGGTTTAAGGGAGAAATTATTGCAAGAATGGCAATTGAAGAACCAACTAGTTTTTTTGAAGATATTATGGAATTACTAGAACCAAAAAATCTAGAGGGCTTTAGGTTTTCTTCGGTTCACTGGCAACTTGATGCTAATATGTGGCATGATTATAAGAAAAGAAATTTTTTAGAATGGAGTGAACAATACAACAAGGACATTTCAAAACTTGCAGAGTACTGGATTTCTGAAATGAAAAAAGGAACTGTTCTTAGGTTGTATCCATTTATGGGAATAATGGATTCTTTGTTAAATAAAACCAAGTATTATTTGAGGTGCGGTTCGGGAGTTGGTAACTTTACAATTCTCCCTAATGGAAAAATTTCCGCTTGCCCAATAATGAGTGGAATAAAAGATTATTATCTTGGAGATATTAAAACATCTAACCCAAAAAATCTTCCTTTCAAATTAAGTGTTGGTAAACCTTGTACAAATTGTGGCGATTATGATTTGTGCGGAGGGAGATGTCTTTACTCTAATCTTAATCCTTTGTGGCCAAAAAACGGGGTTATTGAGATTTGTAACACAACGCGATACCTAATCAGTGAAATGAAAAGAATTTCTCCGCAAGTTGAAGAACTAATTAAATCCAAAAAAATTAATAAAAAAGATTTGCAATTTTTAAAATATAATTGTGCAGAAATAATTCCCTAGTTTCTAATCCTTTCGCAAGAAAGGATGTCAGCATCTTCCGGCACGCTCAATCGGAAGCTGGCAAATACAATTGCGCGGAAATAACTCCATAGTCTCTAAATTTCTTTCCCAAAAGAATTATTAACTCCAAATGTTGTTCTTTATTATGCCTTCAGCAAAAAGAAATTTAATAAGTCGTGCAACTCAACAACTTAGAGGTAAAACTGCTGGCAGAACTGCTAAAATGGGTTCTGTAGCTGGAGGAGAATCAAGTCACACAAGAAAAGTTTGGATTAAAAATAGACTAAAGGCTTTGCAAAACCCAGAAGTTAGCCAAGTAAGAGAAATTCTTGCTGCGGACAAAGATGCAATTACAAGAATGACTCAATCAAGAAAGGGAATGATTCCTGCATTGAAATTAGCAAGAAGTGATTTTTTAGAAGCGAGGAGAAGGTTACTAAAACACCCCGATTCGGTAAATATATCAACATATATGCGCACGAGAGATAAACTCAAGAGTTTGGGTTTTGATTATGAAGAGAATTTCAAATAAAATAACTAATTAAATAAAACTAAAATAATTAATATTTATTCTTTTTAACAAAATATTTGCTTTAGCAGGTTTGCCCTTCCCAACTTAACCAAGGGTAACTAACACCTTCGCAAATGCTCCAGTAACTAGGAGTAAATGCTAATGCAGAGTAACTTGCTTGTTGCTTTGCAGCAACTGTTGTTAGTGCTGACATTCCATAACATTCACTGCTTGTCATTCTGTACCACCGAGAATTTTTTTGTTGAGCATAAGCACAGTAATCATTTTGAATATTTATTTGTGAAGAATCCCAATATATTGTGTATACTGATGTTGAGTAGCACTCATAATCTCCGCAAGTACTAAACCAAACCCCTATTGGTCTTACTTGTTGTCCCCCACTATTCTGGCCAACAAATAAAGAAGCAGAAACAGAAGAGTATGTTGAGATTCCTGCAAATGCTCCTGCTGCCCAAAGCGCATCGCTTTTAGAATAATTTAAATCTCCCGAGTAATAACTTTGACCAATAGCTGAATTATTTATTTTGCCAACAAACCCCCCACTAAGATTATTGTTTTTTTCAGAATTATTGTCAGTAAAATTTATGCTTGATGCACATAAATTAATGTAAGAGTTTTTTAATTCCCCAAAAAGCCCCCCTGAATTAATGTATGATCTTGAACGATTAATTGTTCCACTTGATTTTGATTCACTCGCACTTAAATTGCTTGCAAACCCGAATAATCCTCCAACATTTGCCCAATAATTTAAAGTAGTACTTAAATTACCTGTAAACTCAAGTCCACTAACTTGAATTGTTCCGGCATTATATCCCTCAACATGATAAGTTGATATGTTTATAGATTCATTTTCATCATTCTCAAGTAAAGAGTACCAATATTTATTACTGTAAAGTGAGTAATTTGAATTTAATCTAAATCCGCTAGGCCACCAAGGAGCATCTTTAATTAGTACATATGGACTTGTCCTGAGGTCCCCTGCAATTCCACCAACATTACGAGTCCCACTAATATTTGCATTTACTTTCAAATTAGTCATTGCTTCTGTTGAGTGCTTTGCTTGGTATGTTCCAATTATTCCACCTGCATCTTCAGCCCCTTGTATAGTTCCAGAAAAGTTTGAATCGGTTATTTTAAAATTTCCCCAATCCCAACCATAATTCCAAGAATAGTACCCATAATGTGAACCAACAAGTCCGCCAATTGAACTTGAGTTGTTTCCTAAAATATTTGAGTCAGCATAAGAACTTGTTATTCTTGGATAATTTGAATAAGATAAATAATTTTGGTTTCCTGTTTTTCCAATTAGTCCTCCGCATGAACCCCAACTAGCACAAGTAATTTCTCCAACATAATAACTATTAGAAATTGTTCCCGAAACAAGTTCCCCAACAAGTCCTCCGGCAGTAGTTCCATTAACATCCATCAGAGAATAAGAATTTGTTATTCCTGAAGTGTATGTATTATAATAATTTGAATAATATCCAACAAGTCCTCCGGCATAATTAATTGGGCTTGAAACGTATCCTTGTGTGTTACTATTTATTATTGGCCCCAAAAATATTCCTGCAAGCCCACCATAAGCCCCACCTAAATTTGTCCCTCTATCCCAAACCATTCCATTAAACGAAGAATTTGTAATTAAACCACTCCCTTTTCCAACTAATCCTCCAATAGAAGGCCAATCATTATACCCACAACCATACAAAGATTTATTTGTTTGGTATACATTTCCATCTACGTGAACATTTGTAATGTTAACATCTTCACCGTACCCAACTACGGCTCCCCCAATTCTGTAATAAGGAACATTAATATCAGCGAAGTGAATTGTTAAATCATGTATCTTAGCACCAACTACAATTCCAAATAATCCAGTAAAAGGACTTCCGGCATATTCGTTGTTTGGAGTTTTTCCAATTCTTAAATTGCTAATAGTTTTTCCATTACCATTAAAATCTCCCATAAATGGAGCAGCGTAATCTCCGACAGGAACAAAAACATTATTGTTATTCCAATTAAAATTATCACAATCAAGGTTATCTACCAAATAAAATTTTGCTTTAGGAAACTGATTCATATTTTGTAAATCAGTACAATTAGTAATAGGTTTCGCACAATCACAAGTAGGATCAACCCCAGTCTCCCAAGCCAAACGAGGATAATCACCAGAACACATACAAAACTCACCAGAACTAAAAGCACTAGGCATAACAGCCTTATCTCTAAGCTGTGAACTCGTCAACATATATCCTTCTCCATTATAATCCTGTCCTCCACAACCAGCAGGACACAAATCCGGATTAGAAAACAAACCACTATCCCAATAAATATAATGAGAACCACTACAAGCAGGCTGACACCTTATCGGAGAAACCCCCGCTTTTCTTGGAGCAGTAACAGTAACCCGCGTATAAACATACTGAGCACCATAACCATACAAAGCCCCACTCGTAGTAGCCGCACCAAAACCCCCAATAACATTTCCATCCGCATAAGAATAAGTAACAGAACCACTCCCTGCAAGCGCACCTGCTAAATCCCCAGTAACATTTCCTATATTATAAGAAGTACTCACAAGCCCACCCGGAGGATAATCCGAAGTATCATACCTCCCACCCATTATTCCACCAGCAAACATACAACCATATGCATAATCTCCATCAAGAGAACAACCAGAAACAGAACCAGTAACATCCCCAACATGATAACCCCTATACAAATTAGAACTATAAGCAGTTCCAATTAATCCTCCAACATACCCTTGAAGCCAATCATTAGTACTAGTCATAGTATAGGAAACATCTGCAGTTGAACCAGCACGAGTAATACTTTCATTTCTTGATGCACCAATCAAACCACCAGCACCGCTCTCAGGAGTAGAAGCACTAGCACCAGCCGTTTCAGAAAGAGTAACCGAACCACTAGAAAATAAATTATAATAAGCCGAAGCATTACTATACCCCATAATTAAACCTGCAGCAGCACCAAAATAATTACTTGACAGAGATAAAACAACTGACCCATCAACACTAACATTAATAACAGAACAACCTTGACAACCCCCAGCAACAACCCCAACTCCAAAAGAAGGCATAGACTCAAACCCACCTGTTCCGGGTAAATTAGAAGGAGAACCTGTTACAGACGCTCCAACAAACTTCAAATTTCGCAGTGTTGCATTTTTTCCATAACCAATCATTCCGATATAATGCTGCTTATTTACATAATTTCTATCAACCACTAAATTACGTATTATGTATCCTCCACCATTAATGCTTCCAACAAAAGGAGCTTCAGTATTCCAAGTAGAAGCACAACCTTCACTCCAACACCACACATTGGCTGGATTAGCACAATCATCCGGAGTACAAAATTCAGTATAACAAGAAGGAACCGCTTGACAAGAAGTAGAACCAATGTAAGCACAAGTCATTTGCCCCACTCCCCCAGTATTCCCATCACTATTACAATAACCAACAGTTCCAATTGGAACAAAATTAAATCCAGTACAGTCAATATCTTGGGCTAATTTATAATTTGCATCTAAATCATTTGCAATACTTTGTAGTCCTTGGCAATCATAAATTTTTATTGGATTTGTGAGTGTACCCAAAGCGCCGTCAGTGTGTAAATATGATCCACCACAATAAACATTTGATCCATAATCATATCCTCTATACCATGAACTAAAATTATTCCAGTAACCCCAATCCCAATAAGCATAACCCGCACCAGGCCACTGCCACCAAGAAGGATAACCTGACCAATACCACTTATAAACAAACCAAGGAGTATTTCCAAATGCATAATTCCACCAACTTCCAATAGCTTGAGTTTCTGGATCTATTGATGAATAATCACAAGCAACTATTCCGTTGGACACGTTTGATGCTAAAAAAGTTGAAGAGATAAGTGTTGGTGATAAAAGTGTTGGAATAATATCTGAACTTGTAGAACAACCAAATACGCCCGTGTTATACAAATCAGGTCTGTTAGAATTAATGTCAGTTATTTTTGCTTCTCCTCGCAAAGACCCAGTAAAAGGAGTATAATTTTCATCAGGAGCATTTCCTTTGTTACAAACATTTTTAGTTCCACATTGACCAACGGGGGCAAATCCATTTCCTCCATTCCAACTAATAGTTTCTGAACAATTTAGGTCTTGTGCCAAATAATAATTTCCGTCTAAGTTTTGATTTATGTTTTGTAAATCATTACAATCCATAATCACCCTAGGGTTTGAATAAGATAAATTCCCAAACACCACACTTGTTGTACAACTTGGGCACTGTGAAGAAGACAAATAAGTTTCAAAATTAGCCAACTCATCAACGTTTACTGGCGAATTCAAATAATTTTCTAAAGAAGTACTGTTAACATTATCATCACTCATTT
Organism: archaeon; assembly: GCA_041664905.1. Classification (GTDB taxonomy): domain Archaea; phylum Iainarchaeota; class Iainarchaeia; order Iainarchaeales; family JAAZKV01; genus JAAZKV01. Next base: position 34,294 of record JBAYJX010000011.1, read on the forward strand.
GTAAATAACCAACTCCCGTAGCAAAAGTTGAAACGAGTGTTCCCCCAATAATTTTTCCAGAAATAGGAGCAACTTGTTTTGTTCCAATAATATCAACATTAGAAGTTGAAGAAGAAACGCTTCCATTAAGTTGTACCCCGGCAATTCCTCCAACTTTTATTATCCCTTTAACATTACCATCAAAATGCACTGAGTTAATATCTGAATTAGAAGTAAAACCAAAAAACCCACCTACTGAGTGAATTCCATTAACTGTTGCAAAGGAATAACTGTTTGAGATAGTACTGTTCAAAAAAGAACCTGCCACTCCCCCAACTCGTGAAACTCCAAATAGTGTAATATAAGAATTAACATCACTAATATTTCCGTCAACAAAATATCCTGCTACAGCGCCCGCAAACTTTGGAGCCCCATCAGCATAGTAAATAAAGTAAGGTTCGTTCACCGGTAAAACATTTGCAAAGTATGCCGAGGAAACATTTCCTAAAACGCTACAATTTGAAATATTTGAATCCTCTGAATAACCAAATATTCCTGAAACATAATTTACTCCTTTTATATTTGCATCAATTACACAATTAGAAATAGTTGATTTGTTTGCGTCTCCTGCAACCATCCCAACAGCATAACTCCCCGTCACACTCGATGCGCTAATACTAATATTTGAAATTTGTGCGTCATAGATTGAGCCAAACAAACCAAAATTATCCACAATTGTATTTTCATCAACAAAACCCGAGTAAATTGGAGCAATATTTAAATTTGAAATTGTGTGATTATTTCCATCAAACATTCCGGTAAATGGAGTATTTGAGTCCCCTATAGGAACAAAATTAGAAATGCTAGCACAATTAATATCATTTTCTAAAACATAATTTAAATCTAAACCATTTAAGTCTCTTAGCTCGGCACAAGTCGTAATTGTAATTATATTTGTTGGTAAAACTGTTACGGGTGAACAAAGTGTATCATTGTTTATACAATTTCCTAATACACAAGTATCAACAGTACAAGATCTATTATCTACACAATCTGAATTTGTTATACATTCAGAAAACTCTGTAGGCGGTTTTTCTCCATCAGGAGGAAGTTCATCACAATTTTCAACACAGGGTTGGTCAGTATCAGTAGAAGTATCAGGATTTGTTGTTGTGTCAGAATAAGCTGCACATAACCCAAGTGTACATGTTCTTCCGCAACACTCAGAACCAATTGCGCAAGGCGAATTTTCGGATTTACAAACTGGAGTAACTGCTCCGCCAGAATTTATTTTAGTTACGCAATCAACAACTGCTTTAAGAGAAAAATTTTTTACTAACCCATTTTCTGTTTGGTATTGAACATTAAAATCACAAATGCGAGTTGCTCCTGGAACAGTACACTTGCATTCAGGAAATGAATCAAGGAAAAAAACTTCTCTTCCACCAGAATCAACTTTTATATCAGAATAATGTCTGGCATAATCCCGATTTTTTCCAACTAAAGAAATTACTTCAATGTAAACAAGTTGTCCAGTATTATTTAACAATTCTCCAATCATATCTCCGTTAAAATCACCCGCAAGTTCGGCAAAACCTATTGCCCCAGATTTCATACTTAACCGGACTGAAGAAATAACATCAGTATCACTTTTAGAAGTAGAGTTAAATATGACTACTACAACAGTCAACGCAAGAACCAACACAACTGCAATCATTACAAGATACTCAGTAGTACTTTGAGCATTTGTCGAACTAAACAGAATGCGTTCATTTCGCTTCTTTTTCATTATAGAAATAGAGCTTTAGCGTTTATAAATTTCACTTGAAAAAAAATAACTTCAATTTTAACTAAATTATTTTTTAAAAAATAATTTTAGCAGCTTCGTCCTTCCCAACTTAACCAAGGGTAAGTCGTTCCTTCACAAATGCTCCAGTAACTTGGAGTAAATGTAAGTCCAGGATAATAGGATTGTTGTTTTGCTTGAACAGTTGTTAATGCAGACATGCTGTAACAACTAGCACTAGTCAATTTAGTCCAGCGTGAACTTATTTGTTGAGCATAAGTACAGAAATCATTTTGCATATTTACTCTTGTTGAATCCCAATACACATTTCCCACAGAAACTCCATAACAAGAATAATCATTAGCGCATTGATTAGTCCAAGAAGCAATTGGTCTTATTTCTTTGTTCCCACTGTTTTGTCCGATAAATAAAACCGCTGTAAGATAAGATGAATAAGCTCTAGCTACAAATGCAGAAGCTGCCCAAAGCGAATTATTCCAAGAGTAATTTAAATCTCCTGAGTAATAACTACTTCCAATATAAGAGTAATAACTTTCTCCCATAAGCCCTCCTGAAATAGTTACATTATCGCTAGAATTATTGTCAGTAAAGTTAATGCTTGATGCAGAAGTTGTAACATATGAATTGTGCAGTTCTCCTATAAGCCCTCCTGACTTCATCCATGAACCATATCTGTTAATTGTTCCAGCGGCCTTTGATTCATGTACCCACAAATTACTTCCAATCCCAAATAATCCACCAATATTAACCCAGTTAGATGTAGCACTTAAAGTTCCTGAAAAATCAAGTCCTTGTGTCTTAATTGTTGATCCAACATACCCCTCAGTATGATAAGGAGAAACTGATGTGGGTTCATTTGTATCAGTAGTAAGTAGTTCATACCAATATTTTTCACTATAAATTCCATAGTCTGCTCTTGATCTAAACCATGCAGGCCACCAAGGAGCATCTTTAGTTATGTAATATGGGCTTGTTTGAATACTTCCTGCAATCCCTCCAACGCTTTGACTTCCAGAAATATTTGCAGTTACTTTCAAATTATCAAGAGCTGCATCTATATAGGTTTGAAGCCCTTGGAAAGATCCAATTATTCCCCCAACATTTTTTCCACCTTGTATATTTCCTGAGAAGTTAGAATCAGCAATTGAAAAATTTCCCCAATTATAACCCCACCAATAATTATAATAATAACCATAATGCGAACCAACAAGCCCGCCAATTGCATCTGAATTAGCTCCAATAATATTTGAGTCTGCATAAGAACTTGTTATTCTTGGATAATTTGAATAAGATAAAATATTTTGGTTTCCTGTTTTTCCAATTAGTCCTCCGCATAAACCCCAATTAGGACAAGTGATTTCTCCAACATAATTACTTGTTGTAATTGTTCCTGAAACAAGTTCCCCAACAAGTCCACCTGCAAAAAATCCATTAACATCCATTTGAGAATAAGAATTTGTTATTCCTGTGGAGTAAGAATTATAATAATTTGAATAATATCCAACAAGCCCGCCAACATACCCATCGTAAGAAGCATTAGCTCCAGAAACAATCCCTTGTGTGTTACTATTTGTTATTGGTCCAAGGAATGTTCCTGCTAGCCCACCATAAGCCCCACCTAAATTTGCACCATTATTCCCAACTATTCCATTAAACGAAGAATTTGTAATTAAACCACTCCCTTTCCCAATTAATCCTCCAATAGAAGGCCAATCATTATACCCACAACCGTAAAGATAATTACTTCTCTGAGTTACATTTCCATCAACGTGAACATTTGTAATATTAACATCTTCACCATA
>JBAYJX010000012.1:0-37410 GCA_041664905.1 archaeon
CAAGTTTTTGAAATTTCTTGTCCAAAGAAGCACTAATTATTATTGAATACATTACTTATACCTCTTCTTGAAGTTATTAATAGTACCAACAAACACATGCTTTTCTTTAGCAATTTTTTGCATCTTGTCAATGTATTCAGGTCTTAACTCGGGTTCTAACAAGTCTTCTTCGTATTGCTTTACCACAAAATCAATCGTTTGAGATTTAGTGCAAAACCCGTTCTTTGCCTTAATTATATTCAGCACCATGTTTGTTTGAGGCAAAATATCCACAATCGCTTTAACCATACAAAACACCCCCGTATTAATACTTATTAATATGGTGTTAATGTTTATTAACATTGCTTTTTTCGCACTAATAATTGGGTTTGTTTATTTATAACTTATTCTAAAGTGCCATGCCGGCGACACAATAAGACGATTGACTTTCTAAAAATGCAACCCAAATAGATTTAAATTTCTTTTGTCATACAATGTATTACATGGATAGAGCTGAATTATTGAGTGTTAGGCTAGAAAAACCTCTTCTTGTTGTAATGGCCAAAGATATGAAAGACTTTCATTACCCGACAAAATCAGATTTTTTGAGAGAAGCAATCAGAGAAAAACACTTAAAGCTTGAAGAAGAAAGAAGAAAAGACAAGGCAATTGAAGCGCTAAAAAAGCTCAAGGGATCTGTAAAAACTCAAATGAGCGATGAATATTACAGACAAGTAAGGGAAACTGTTGGCAATAAACTATTTGCAGAGTATGTGGAAAAATACAAGCTTAATCAAACAAAACCTCTTCAGGTAAACACACCTTGACAATATTTGTAAGCACATGAAAATGTTTATCGCGCGTAATCATCACACAACTTTGTTCTTTAGCAACCACCGCATGAAGTATATCTGACAAGTGGGTGTCATAAGTCTTTTTTGAAAGAATTGAGGCCTCGTTAATTGCTTCTTCACTAGGCTCAACAAACACTATTTGCTTTAAAAAAGACTCAAATAAATCAGTTATTGTTGAAGCAGGGAAAAAATAGTTTAATTCTTCAATAACAAATGAAGAAACAATTATTGCACACCCGTTATCACGACACTTGCTCAAAAAGCCAAATGCTAAATCTCCCAACGCGAGAAACCCACTCTTACGATTCTCTAACAAATCGCGCCAAATACAAGTATCCACATAAAATTTCTTAATCATCAAAAAATTCTTAATCAGCTATTTAAAAGATTAAGTTAAAATACGACAACTAACTTTCTAAAAAACAGCCCCAAATAAAAAAAATATTTTAAGCGATTGTGGGAAAACTATTTATTTTACCAAACTGCCATATGCTCTATGCAGATAATTTACTCTTTTTTATCAAAACAAATGTCACAAGCCTAACCATATTAAACAGAGCGCTATCAGGATTTGGCATATTTAGTTGATTGACTTTTTGTATTTCAAATATATCTTGGGGAATAAAATTTATTTGACTCTCATCTTCTGCAGAAAAAACCAGTTTTCCACCAATTTTTAACAGTCTCCCAGATTCCCTTAAAGCACCCGCTAAATCAGCTGAATGACAGAGGGCCAAATTGGAATAAATATAATCCAAACTATTTGGTTTTGCCACTCTGCGAAGATTATTTGAATGCGCGACTTTCCAATTTATTTTATTACTATTATCATAACTTTTCCATTCAGGCAGCCACGTAAGTCCAGTAACAGTAAGAGCCATATTTGGAACAGCTTTTTTTAATTCATGCGCAGTAAGCCCAATCCCCCCACCTATCTCAAGTACTTTGAGTTTTCTCCCCCTACTTTTTTCCAATAAATCATTTGCTAAATCAAATCCAAAAGCAGAACTTACTTTTGAAAGATTTGCACGAAATGATACCCCCCAACTCCCAGACCTGTCACTATTGCGCCCGCTATGCAATTGCCCTGCAAGATATTTTCTTTTTAAATAAACTGCCCTAAATCTCTTTTTTGAATTAAGATGCGCTTTAAGCTTTCGCTTAATACCATCTATTTCATTTGAAGAAACACTTCCAGGAATAATCGAAGTTTTAAAATTAGTTTTGATAAATTTCATACCCTTTCTACTAGATTTTAGGTCCGCCAAAGCAGTTAATCTCAAAAACTGTTTCTCAAGCGCACTTTTTTCACCAAGTGTTGCACGTTGTTCTTTTAATCGTGTGAGAAAAAATTTTGCGAAAGCTGGATTCTTTGATTTTATCTCACTTAAATATCTCTTAAGAACTGTTCTTTGTCGAGCTTCCCTTGACCCATACTTATTTTGAGAATTTCTACGCGCCGCTTTTATGGCTCTATACCTTTCAACCCTTTGACTCGCCATAACAATTAGAATCAGCGACCCTACTTATATTTCTTTCTGAAAAGTCAAGTTTAAATTAAAAAAATAGAATTTGGGATGTGATAGGGGAAAGCATTTTTTGCTCGCCCCTATTACATTATGTGTTTGTTGATTTTACCTAATAAAATCTAAATCCAAGTCTTTGTCTCTATATCCTCTTGATGATTCTTTTGAATCTCCTCTACCAGAGAATTTGCTTGGTGATGACTTTATGTATGGACTGTGTACACCTGTGAAGATGCAGATTACTTCGATTTTGTTTTCGAAAGTTGGATCTACTCTTGCTCCCCAAATAACTACAGCTTTAGGATCTATTCTTTCTGTTAGCATTTCACCAACAGCGTTAGCTTCACCCAAAGTCAAGTCAGGTCCGCCAGTGATGTGAATTAAGCATCCTGTTGCACCAGCTATATCAATATCTAACAAAGCGTTCTTCAAAGTGTCTTCAACAACTTCGTTAACTTTGTCAACTGACTTTGATTCACCAACTGCGATTACTGACAAACCCTTGTTTGACATTATTGATCGAACATCAGCATAATCTAAGTTGATCAATGAAGGTTGTGTAATCGTTTCTGTAATTCCTCTTACAGTTCTTGCTATTACTTCATCAGCAACTTTGAATGCATCCTGGATTGGCAAATTAGGAACTAATTCAACCAAACGGTTGTTATCAATAACAACTACAGTATCACAAACTTTTTGCAAAGAATCAATACCTTCTTCAGCTTTGATTAGTCTTGCTTTTTCTAGAGCGAATGGATAAGTAACCATTGCGATTACAATAGCACCCTGTTCTTTAGCTATTCCTGCAACTATTGGAGCAGAACCTGTTCCAGTTCCTCCCCCCATTCCAGCTGATAAGAATAACATATCTACTCCAGCCATTACTTCTTCAAGTGCGTTTCTTGAAACTTCAGCAGCTTTAGCTCCAACTTCTGGATATCCGCCTGCCCCTAAACCTCTAGTAACACTTTTTCCGATTAAAACCTTTGTGATTTCATCGTTAACAATTGCTAAGTGTTGCTTATCAGTGTTAATAGCAACTAATTGTGCTCCAGATATACCCATAGCAGCTAAACGATTAACCGCGTTACATCCTGCTCCTCCGCACCCGATAACCATTATTTTTGGTGTACCAAATTCTTCTAGCTTGTCATCAACAACTGCTGATGCTTTGCCCATTGCTCCTTCAATCAAAGACTTCATCAAATCACCCTGCCAAAAAAGGCATAATTTTCAATTACTACTATTCCTGCAGAACTTATTTATAAACCTTTCCTTTTATGTATAGATTTCTAACGGTTTATACGCCAAAAGAAGCCCAAATAGGGCTTTTTTTACCCAATTCGTTGATTGTGGAACTACCCAAAGTACGTTAAAACGATTCAAATAGCCAATTTGACACGAGTGACGTAAATAAACACATATTTTAACATCAAAAAGTGTTATAATAGCTTATTTTAGTGTTTTTAGGTGCAGATTAACCTTAATTTGCCCAATTCACCACAGCACCACCCAAAAGGACAAATTTTGTTATGTATTAACCAAAACGTACCCTAAAATATAAAAATGGTCAAAACACATTAAATTGCTTGTTTGAACAACAATATGCCTAATTATACATACTAGAAGTATCTGTTTTTGCCTATTTTTGATAAAAAAAGTTAACAAAACTTTTCAAACATAACTAATTGTTTTGTTAATCCAAACTCTGGTCAAATAATTTTGTTTAACATAATAATTTAATCAATTCAAGTCAAACCATGACAAAATTTTAATCAAAAAAATAGTTGGGGGAAACTTTCCCCCAATAATTAAATTTCTAATATTGTTCGCACTTGATTTGGTAAAATTGTTGTTCATGCTTACAACAAGGACAAGCCTTGGGAGCTTCGTTTCCAAAGTGAACATAACCACATTCTCTACAAACCCAAGCAACCGAAACATCTTTCTTCCAAACAGAACCATCTTCAATTACTTTAAGTAAAGCCGAGTACCTTTCCTCGTGATGCTTCTCAGCAACAGCAAAACACTTTAAGCGACTAGAAATTTCTATAAGCCCTTCATCAGCAGCAGTTTTTGCAAACTCAGGATACATTTCTGTATTCTCGTGGTGCTCACCAGCAATAGCTGATTTCAGGTTTGATTTAGTGTCCCCAAGTGCAGTAGCAACTTCAGCCTCAACCATAATTGCTTCAATTGGTTTTAGTTTCTCCTTTGCCCTTAAATCATTTATCATTAAGAGTAGTTGCTTAGCATGCTCTCTTTCATTCTCAGCAGTAGCAGCAAAAATATCACTAATTTGAGGAAACCCTTCCTTCAAAGCAGCTTTCGAATAAAAAGTATACCGATTCCTTGCCTGACTCTCCCCAATGAAAGCCTTACCCAAATTCTTCAAAGTCTCCTTCATAAAATCAACCTCACACAAGATGACAAATTCTAATCAAAAGAGCTTAAAAAACAAACTCACAATTGCAAAACTATTTATAGTTCAAGCCAAGTTAATTTACTCATAAAAGGCATAAAGAACTCTGAGCAATAAAACTTGGGGGATTAGAAGCAAAGTTGCTGCAAGAATAATTTTATATAGGTCTATTGCCCTAAATTATATATTTGTGTGTTTTGTTAAATGAAACAATTGGAATTGGATGTGCAATATAAATGGCTAAACCTATAACTTATCGAGGGTTACCTACCCGTTATTCTCAAATGTTAACTAAGCGTTATTTTAATAGAGGAAGAGTTCGAAACCCAACTGTTAGCTTGACAGATAGAATTGCAAAGATGTTAATTGAAAAAAGATTGCCTGAAAAAGTGTTAGATGCTTTACAAAATCCAAAAGTTAATCAAAGACAAAGAAATAAACTAATCCAACATGTGCTACTTGATAATTACCATATTTCGCGTGTCTTTGGTATTAAAGAACTAAGTTCTAAAAATAGACAAGTTGTTTTTAGAACGCTTTATACAAATGCACTCCAAGTCTTAGAAGCTAGAGGAAAAATCCGCATTAACCCCAGAACTGGCGTACCAATTCCCTTGAGTGCACAAAAAACAGCACAACTAAGTCCAAGCTATATTGGTGTTTGCGATGTACCAAACAAAAGACTTGCTACTGCTTTGCTTCATGATTTTATAAAACACAATACAAACCCAAATAGGAAATTCATGATAGGGGTTATGACGCACCCTATTGTTTTAAATCCAGATTTACCTGTTCCCCCAAGTGTACGAAAAGAAATAACTCAAACATTCCCAAAGAGTGATTGTCTAGCAAATGGTTTTATTGATAATCCAAACGTATTGAATACTATTCATTACGCAGACTTATACGGACCTAAGGGACCACGGGGAGCCCAAGAGGCACCAAACATTCTAAAGAATCTTGAATTGTGTGTTAAGTATGGTGGAAAAAAACTCAATGCAATTCAACTAGATGTTACTTGGCCTAAACCTGATGAACTTAAAGCTTTCAGAGCAAGCCACCCAGATATATCCCTTGTTTTACAAGTAGGAAAATTTTCTCTGACAGCGTGTAATAATGACCCCCAAAGAATAGTCAATCAACTCCGCGAATATGGTAAGTCTGTAGAACACGTTTTACTTGATATGAGTATGGGCAAAGGCAAGGGAATGGATAGTAAAAATCTTTTGCCCTTACTTCGTTTAATTAAATCCGAACTTCCAAATCTTGGTTTAGCAGTAGCTGGAGGGTTAGGCCCCCAGCGCAGTAGAGAACTTGAACAAATTGCTCGTGAATTTCCAGATATTTCTATTGATACACAAGGTCGAGTAAAACCAGATTATGCACCCAGAGATTCACTCGGACATTTATTTTCAACAGATCCTGCAAACGCACAAAAGACTAGGGCATATTTTAGACATAATTTAAATGTTTTAGATAGAAGCTAAGCTCAATTCAAACTAATTTGAACACCCATCTGCCCTAAGTCAAGAATTATGCAAAACACACTACAACAGATAGATTTAATAACTTCTAAAGATTTGTAATTAGCATAACATATATTTTATATGGGGGAAATAATATGGCAGGAATAAAAATTCGTCAAGTCACAGCAAGTAGATTTGGTAAGGTTCGAGCAGTTGTGAAAGAAGGAAAATCTGCCGGGCACAATAAAGATTTACGGCGATTTGAGATTGGTGCACTCGGGTTGGAAGGGGCAAGACAGACTTTTGAAAGCGAAGCTGTTTTTCAGAGGGCAATTAAGCGTGGCGAGGCAATACACAAATCACTAACTCCAAAGGAAGTACTTTCTTTAATAAAAAGAGATTTTATTGCCCCCGAACAGTTTAGTAGATACGCAGGCGGATTAGTTGCAGGCGTAAAAAATCAAGAATTCAAACAAGAATTCAGACAGCATTTAGCTGTTCGTGCGACCGTGCAAGTTAATGCAGCCTTAAGAAGGCTTGAACAGGCTGTTGAACAATATTCTCGCACAGGGAACGGCCCAGAACCATATATATTAAGGCAAAAGTTTTTGGGCGAAGCATATGCGAAAGCATTGAAAGAAGAGGCTGAAAACGTGGACGAGTATTTTAAAACTCGCGGAAACCTAGAGCACCTTAAATGAAGAAAATAATGCAAACTTAAGAATAAAGAATTCAAATATTCTTTATTTCTTTTTATCTTGAAGTACCCTCAAAATCATCATGACAACGATTAGTTCTACTGTGGCATCATGTTGGGTTTTCTTGTCCCCCATTTTAACTTTAAGCTTGCCCGAAGCAAGACTCCCCTCTATATAATGATATAATTTATCACTTCTACTCATTAGTTGAATATGAGTTAGTAAAGGAAAATAATTACTATCATGTCTATACCCAAATAACTCTTTTAACCATTCAGCACCAACCCCAATCTCAATATCAGTTTTAATCTTACCATTTTGACTAAGGTACCTATCAATTACGTATTTTGTCAGAAGAGCTATAGAGCCTTGGAAACCTATATCAAAAATAACTATTTTTCTTTTATCGGTTCGAATGTGCTGTTTTATGTAATCTTTTAAATTGGCAATTATCTTAGCAAATTTTGAATTTACAGAAACAAAATTGTCAAGTAGGCGCGCATATTCATTATAAAATTGTGTAAAATCGTCAGGATAACGTAACTGTGCCTCATAAAGGCAGGTCAATGTTACAACATAATACCCCCACACCCCTTTTTTGTTGCTGAGTAATTTTCGACCAACAAGTATTTGATCACTAGATGTGTTTTTACCATTTAAGATATCCATCGCCATGTGCGTTTCATGAAATATCAAACTATCACGTAAAAGATACAAAGTATGACTATCCTCTTTTCGTCTCTTTGCAACCAAATCTGAAACAAAAACTGCTATTTTCATTATGTGTTCAACATCTATCACTTCGTCATTATTCCAACGTTGGATTTCTGTAAGTGACACAGGATTTTTTAATAACTTTTTAATATTTGCCAAAGCAAAATCAAAATACTTTTCAGGGGTTGTTATATCATGATTAAACTGAAAAAAAGTATTCGGCAACACCCCCCGATAATTTTTATTTTTCCATTGCTTTAGTAAAGCATCATACGGCGTTTCTTTATATTGCTTATTCAATTGTTTAATTATATCAAGATCATTGATGTGTTTTTTATTTGGTTTAAGGTCAAAAGCAGTGGTTTTCTCAACTTCAAACCATTTGTCAAAACGATCGCGATAATACAATTTACCTCCAAGTATGTTATAGAAGTTCATTCCAATTTTATATTGCCCATTTTTTTTAGAAATCCATTTTTCAAAACAATCAGTATAGATGTGCTGCAAAATATGTTTATCCTCAAATTTTTCATCAAACAACTTTTCCCAAGCACTAGAAAACGTGATGCAACCTGCATCTTCAACCATGAGTTTTATCCAATCTAAGATGTTAAAAATGTGACCACAAACATAGTATAAGTAATCATCATCTGGGTGTTCCAATCGTTTTTGTATATCTTCAATATCTTTAATTAAATATTTACTATATACATGAAACTCTGAGGAAATAGACCAATCAATATCTTTCTTTGCAGGAAGCATTATTTCAAAATTTTGAAATAATTTGATTAGCCAAACATCTTCTGGATTTGTGTTAGGTGCATTTATAGTGCGTTTAGGATTTGAATTCAAAATTATCGCCTAATAAGAATAAGTAACGAAATATATAAAGCTAAGTAAAAGTAGGGTTTTGTTGCGGTGTTGCACAATATTAAAACAGGAACATGAAAAAACTAATCTAATTATTTCTTCCACTTTTCTAGTGCTTCTCGTAGTTCTGAATGAGTTTTTGCATATTCAACAGCAGATACCCCTTGCATTTCTGCGTCAACAGCTTGTCGCATTGCGCGTGCTCCTGCAATTGTTCCTTTTGGGTGGCCGTGAATTCCCCCACCTGCTTGAATTATTACTTCTCTACCCATTGCTTGAACTAAGTGATGAACTTTTCCAGGGTGTAACCCGCCAGAACAAACAGCTAGCATTGGTCGTAAGCTATGCCAATCTTGTTGCAAACAGTGTTGATAAATTTTTTCAGAAACAACTTGGTGTTCTATTGCTTCTCCAACCATTCTTACTTCTTCTTTTCCTTCAAACATTTTACCAACTACTCCACCAACGTGTAATTGATCAATTCCAATTAAACGGCAAATCTTTGCAATTACTAACATACTAATTCCGTGTTTAGGGTTTCTAGTGAATGCTGCATGCATTGCTCGATGACCATGGAAAACTACTTTTAAATCTTGGTCTCTTAATTCTTGCAAACCAGACCAACCCACTGTTAACACATCAGCCATTACAAATTCTCCGCCGCTTCTAACAACATGCTTTGCTCGCCTTAACATTTCACCATAAGGAGCAGTAACATTTGGAAGGTACGCTTTGTGTTCACCAGTTTCTCGCTCAGCCCTATCCCTCATTCTTAATGTTTCAATTATTCTTTTATCAAAATTATTAAAACTCATTGAAGTAAGATTTTCATCATCTTTAACAAAATCACATCCGCCAAGCCAAGCATCATAAGCAACTTTTGCATGCTGAACTTCATCTAAACCAATTTTTGGTTTAACAATTGTTCCAACAAACGGCCTGTGTTTTATTCCAAAAATAGCTCTTACTCCTTCAACCCCATAATAAGGACCCATATATTTTTCTATAAAGGAACTTGGAAATTCTATGTCCAACAATCTGAGGTTTTTAACATCGCTCATACCAAAAATATTCCCCGCAACAGAACTCATTATTTGAGGAATATTTCTCGCTTCAAACAATTTACTAGAATAAGCAATTTTTACAACACTATTTTTTTTATCAAGGTAAAAAACTTTTGGAGAAAGTTCATCAAACAATTTTTTATCAAGTGTCCCAATATCTGTCCAAGTCCCAATACTTGATTCAGAAGCAATTCTTTGCGCAGCACTCTGGAGAGTAATTCCTTTAGCCGGTTCAAGCAAATACTCACAAACCAAATCATCTCTAGTTGGTCTATAATTTAGCTCGATATAACCATCATACTCTTTTACTCGCCCTTCAACAAACTTTCCGTCCCACTTCTTTATAACCAAAAAAACCACCAATCAAGCATGAACTATTGGTTTTTCTCAAATAAAAAGGTTTCGACAAGTTTGCCCCACGATAAGCTTAAATAACATTGTTATATTAGTTAATATAACAGGTTTTTTTATGCTTAGAGCACAAACAACAACTCTTGTCTTAGAAAAAAATCCTCGACTTGGCACAGTACTAATGGTCGAAGATTCAATTCAACAACATTCAGGCGAATATCGAAAACGGGCGCTTTGGGAAAGTTTACCAAAAAAAATGATGTACCAAACCTTCCAATCAATTATTGCCTATCTCACATATTCTGGAAAAATTGCATTCGACAGTGAACGAAAAATAGCTTGGATTTATAACCCCTCTTTGGTCAAAAAATATCTCGAAAGAACTGACCTAAGCTGGGAAAATGAAAATAAATTCAAAAATAAAATTTGCTGACGAAAAAATCAAACAAACTTTTTTTAGTCTAAAAGATGGAAGAACTGAAGAAAAAGAATTATTTGAATCATTAAACAAAACCTTGGAACAGCTTGAAAAAAATAGTTTTTGTGGAATCCAAATACCAAAAAAACTTATTCCTCGCGAATACACTCAAAAATATGGAATTGACAATTGCTGGAAACATAACTTACCAAACGGGTGGCGACTAATCTATGCTATTGAAAGAGACGAAGTAATAATTCTAAGTATAATCCTTGAATGGATGACACACAAAGAATATGAAAGGAGATTCGGGTACTAAATATAGCTATTTCTTTAAAGCCAACCTAATATCTTCATCAGTAATAGTTTTTCTTCCAGCATGCTTTGAAAGCACTGCTGCTTGCTGAGCAACCTTCATCCCTTCTTCTTCAAGGTAAACCGCTAGTTCTTTTGCTGCACTCTCACTAACTCTAACGCCAGCAGTTTTTCTAATAATTCTATCAACAGCAGCCAAAGGTAATTCAGTCATAATTCAGTTCACTGCATGAATAAAACCCTTAACAAATATAAATCTTGGCTTTTCACTTACCAAGCCAAACAGGGTTAAAAAAGAGTTTGGAGACCGATTTAATCATGAGAATCCTAATAATTGGCGGAGCAGGAGCATTCGGCTCATTTTACGCAAACCTATTTGCAAAACACGGTTTTGAAATAGGGATTAATGATTTGGCAGAAGAAAGTGCACAAAAGTTGTGCCAAGAGAATGGATTTGAATATATTGGAAACACAAAAGAGGTAAAAAATTTTGATGTCGTAATAATTTCAGTTCCAAATAAAGATGCTCCAGAAATAATAAAAAAAGTTTCAAAAGAAATGAAAAAAGACAGTTTACTAATTGATTTTTGCTCAGTAAAAACACACATTGAAAAAGAACTTACAAATGTAGCAAAACTTGGTTTACAAGTAGCAAGCCTACACCCAATGCACGGACCAAGAGTAAATGGGATTGCAGGACAAAGCATAGCAGTAATTGAAATAACAAAATCAGATAAATTAAAACAAATACTTTTTGTTTTTGAAAAAGAAAATGCAAGCTTAGTAAAAACAACAATCAAAGAACACGATGAATTACTTTCAATAGTACAAGGACTAACACATTACTCTCAATTTGTTTCAGCGGCAACAATAAAAGATTTAGAAGTGGATTTGAAGAAAACCTCAGCACTAACTTCGCCAAATTATTCTTTATTTCTAAGTTTAATTGCAAGAGTGGTACTTCAAAACCCACAAATTTACTCAGAAATACAACTAGGAAACCCACTAAATGAAAAAGTTAGAAGAGCTTTTACTAAAAATGCAGAGGAACTTGAGAATATTTGTCTAAAAAATGATTCAAAAGCATTAGCAAAAAAAATCATCCACAGCGCACAAGAATTTAAAGAAGGAGAATTATTCTTAATAGAAAGTGACAGAATAGTTGCTGCACAAAAATACTTGCTTGACACACTAAAGAGAAATGTTGGAAAAAAATTCTTAGTTGAAAATCTTTTAACAAAATCAATGCACTACGGCAAAATAAAATCAATTGAACACGGAGAACTTACACTCGCAGAAAATCAACACGAAACAAAAATTTCTTTACACAAACTAAGAGCAACAACTAAAGAAGAAATGAATGCATGGAAACAAAAAAATCTCTCAACAAATACACTTGACTTTAGTTTTATTGTCCCAAAAAATGCTAACAAAGAAACAATTGCCCACTTACTTACTAAATCCCTAAAACACCAATTTATTGCAATAGATGAATATAGCGGACCAAAGTTCCCAGCTGACAAAAAAAGTATTACTATAAGATTAACCTTCTTTGAAGACGAAGAAAAAGAAAATGTTAACTCACAAACAACCAAACTAATCAAAGAAATGGGATTCGAACTAAGATAAATCGCTTTTAGAAACAATTAATAATTGTGAAAAATAACTATACTTATGCCAAACGCAAGAGTCAAACAATTTGGAAGAATCCTTGCAAAAAACAAAGGAACTTTATCAAGACGCGGATTTATTCGCGCACGACAAAAATCAAGACTAGATTTAATGCAACGAAGTCCACAAGGCAATCGCGTAACACAAATTGCTTTTCGAAGAAATGCAATACTAAGAGTAGCAAGAGAGGCTTCTAAAAAAACAAGATATCAACGAGAAAATCTATTTAGAAGAATATCCCAAATTGACCCCTTTGTTGCAATGAATGCAAGAAATCTGCTTAATCGTTCAACAAAAAACACCCCTCTACCAAAATCTGCACAATTAAAACAAAAACAAACAAGAACTCCAATTGATAGGGTGCGAAGGTGAACTAATGCCTTTTATTCCAACCCGCGCAATTAGAAAACAAAACACTCTTATGCGACAAGGATTTCATGTAGACGATACTTCTCGAGTTGGACAACTTGCGCTCACTGCAAAACACTATAATTGGCAAGCCCAAGGCGCGCGTGAACTTGGAAAAGAAGCAACGGCAAAAAGATTTAAATCACAAGCCAAAAAAACGAGAACCCAATTTGTTCAAGCACTCAAATCAAGAAGATTAACTCGAGTCCCAGTTTTTGCAAATGAAATCGAGAGAGTCACTCATTTAGCTGCACAACAAAATCCAAAAACAGGAGCATGGGCCGATACAAGAGCACCATTTTGGGTAAAAGTATCAAATACGGTTGATATAATTAGCCAACTAAACAGAGCAGGAGTACAACCAAAATATCCACTTCGCTTTCTTGACTCAATAAGCACCACTCAAGGACTAAAAAAATATTTACATGAAATTCTTTACAGTTACAATATTGGAAATCGAAAAGAACTCAATGTAGGAGTCACTAGTCTGCCTATTTTTTATGAAAGCGCAAGAAATTTTCACCACTTTGCACCAGGTTGGAGAGAAGAGTTTCTTAGATTTTTTAAAGAATGGCAGAACCCCAAAACAGGAGCATGGGGGACGTGGATAAAACGAAGAGGACAAGTAGTAAAACTTGATGACCTCTCAATGACTTTTCACAATGTTGCAAGAATAAAAAAACTTGGAGGAAAGATAAGCCACCCAAGAAAAATAATTGAAACTATTTGGAGAATGAGAGAAGGAGAATATCCATACGGTTGGAAAGAAGGCGGGCATTACTCAAGCCACCACAATTTTGATGTCGCAAGATTATTTAGTACATTTTACAACAAAATGAGTCAAACTGAAAAAGAACGCACTCGCAAACTCTTTGAGGAATTTCTTTTTTTTGGACTTAAAAAATGCATGAGCAAAAACGGAGCAATGCGCGAGTTTGGAGAAACAACCCAAACCCCATCACTTTATGGAACAGCATTCGGAACACTAATGCTTTCAAACATAGGATACTTTCGAAGAAAAGTACGCGAAAATGTTTTTGGCAAAACAAAACTACCACCAAACTCATTTCGAATATACAGAGGCAAAGCCCCATTAAATGAATTTGATACAACTAATCTTGTTGGGGTTTCTTATGCAACAAGAGAAGCAACACTTGACCCACTCGAAGCAAGACACAACATCGCACAGTATTTGGCACAAACACGCGAACACGATCCAATACACAGAGGAATGATTATTCAATCACTAGAACTTGATACAAACCCAACAACACAAATTCAAAAACTCACACCAAAAAGACTTGCTGAATTAAGACGACAAGGACTCACAATAGTTCCAATTGATAAATTTGGAGGAATAGTAAAAAACTAATTTACCACCACAATCAACGCCGGCAAATTACTTCAAGAGCTTTTTTAAAGTCTGTTTGGCATAAACAATAATAGTGTGTTATAATGGAACAAGACAAAGCATTGATAGTGTTCGAGGGAACAAAATCTCGGGATTTTGTGTCTCAAAAACTCATAGTTTTTGAAGGAAACCAAATACGAAAAACCTGGCATAAAGAAGAATGGTGGTTTTCAATTGTTGATATAGTGCAGGCATTAACTGATAGCACAGTTCCAAAAAGATATTGGTCTGATTTAAAAATTAAGTTAGAGCAAGAGGGTAACCAACCGTACGATTTTATCGTACAATTGAAATTAATTGCAGAAGACGGCAAGTTAAGAGAAACTGATTGTACAAATACAGAAGGTGCATTTAGAATAATCCAGTCAATTCCTTCACCAAAAGCAGAACCATTTAAGTTATGGCTCGCAAAAACTGGGTATGAAAGGATACAAGAAATAGAGAATCCAGAACTTGGGCAAGATAGAATTAAAAATTATTATGAACTAAAAGGTTATCCCAAAGATTGGATAGATAAAAGAATAAGAGGAATTGCAGTAAGACAAGAACTTACTGACGAATGGAAACAAAGACAAGTTACTCAAGAAAAAGATTTTGCAATTTTAACAAACGAAATTACTAAAGCAACTTTTGGAAAAACAGTTCAAGAATACAAAGCATACAAAGACCTGCCAAAAAAGAATCAGAACCTTAGAGACCACATGAATGACTGGGAACTAATTCTCACAATGGTTGGAGAAAAAGCAACTACCGACATTACTAAAGCAAAAGACTCACAAGGGTTAAACCAATGCAAAGAAAGCGCAAATGAAGGCGGAACAATAGCACTTAACACAAGAAAAGCGATTGAAGAAAAAACAGGCAAACTAGTAACTACAAAAGAAAACTATTTGCACCTAACCCAACAAAAAACCAAGCAAATTAAGGATAAATAACTTACTGACAAATAATTATTTTTCATTTATGTCATTTATTACACACAAGTTAATCAAACCAAATACGGTTGAGGCTAGGCTTTACCAAGAAGTGCTTGTTTCTAGAATTATTGAAAAAGGAAATACTCTTGTGGTTGCGCCAACCGCACTAGGAAAAACACTTATTGGCGTAATGCTTGCAGCACACATTATTTCTACTAACCCCACAAAAAAAGTTCTTTTCCTTGCACCAACAAAACCATTAGCGGTGCAACACGAAGCGAGTTTTAAGAAATTCTTAAATATTCCTGAAGAAGAGGTTGTTTCAGTTACGGGAACAACTAAAGTAAAGGAAAGAAAAGAGATTTACAAAGAAAAAAGAGTAATTAATGCTACTCCACAAACAATTGAAAATGATTTACTCACAGGAAACCTAAACCTCAAGGATTTTGGATTAGTTATTTTTGATGAAGCGCATAGAGCCGTAGGAGATTATGCTTATGTGTTTGTAAATTTACAATTACAAAAACAAAATCCTTCTGCTTTAGTGCTTGCACTTACTGCTTCCCCTGGAAGCGAAGAAGAACACATACAAGATGTTTGCAGAAACCTAACTATTAAAAATATTGAAATAAAAGACCAAAATGATGCTGATGTAAAACCATATGTAAACGAAATCCAAATAGATTGGGTAAAAGTTGATCTTCCAGCAGAATTTTTAACAATAAAAAAACACTTAGAAGAATTCCAATCCAAGCAACTAAAAGCACTAAAATCTCTTGGATTCGCACAAACAGAAAACCGCAGATACTACAATAAGTTCAAGTTACTCGAAATGCAATCTAGTATCAGGAAAAGAATAATGTCACATGGTAATTCCCAACCAAGTTTATTTTTTGCAGCAAGTAAATGCGCTGCTCTCCTAAAAGTTTCTCACGCAGAAGAACTAATTGAAACCCAAGGAATTGGCGCTTTACAAAACTACTTTGAGAAAATGTCTAGCGAAGCAAGTAGTGGGAAAAGTAAAGCTGCTAGACAAATAATGGCTGATGAAGACATAAAACTTGCAATATTACTTACTCACAAATTGTTTGAAGCAAAAGTTCAGCACCCAAAGTATGCTGAACTCAAAAAAATTGTTTTAAAACAATTAAGAGAAAAACCAGAAAGCAAAATAATTGTTTTCAACCATTATAGGGATTCAATACTTGAAGTTGCGGAGTTCCTTAAAGAGGGAGAAGAAAGCGAAATAATTAAACCAACAAAATTTATCGGGCAAGCAACAAAAGGAACTGAAAAAGGAATGAGCCAAAAAATACAACAAGAAATACTTCAAGAGTTACGTGATAACAAACACAATGTGTTAGTTGCGAGCAGTGTTGCAGAAGAAGGACTTGATATACCCGCAGTTGATTTAGTTGTATTCTTTGAACCCGTTCCAAGCGAAATAAGAACAATCCAAAGAAGAGGAAGAACAGGAAGACACGAAAACGGAAAAATGATTGTTTTAATGGCAAAAAATACTAGAGACGAAGCATACTATTGGACTGCCCGCTCAAAAGAAAAAAAGATGAAAGAAACTCTGCACACAATGAAAAACGCTGAATTCATGCCTGACAAAGAACCAATACTCTCACAAGCAAAATCCCCCCAACAAACACTCCTCGGAGAATTTAGTGCAGAGAAAAGTGATAAAATAATTATTTTTGTTGACTCACGAGAACAAGCATCAACCGTAAACAAAGAACTATTTGCGCACGACGATGTAAAAGTAATTATGAAAACTCTGGATATTGGAGATTATGTTTTGAGTAAAGATGTTTGCGTTGAAAGGAAAACTACCGAAGATTTTCTTAGCTCAATGCTTGACGGAAGATTATTTGGACAAATGATTGGATTAAGACAAAATTACACAAAGCCACTAATAATTCTAGAAGGCAATATGGAAGAACTATTTACTTTACGAAACATTCACAAAAACTCAATAATTGGAGCACTCACTTCAATTGCTCTAGATTACCAAGTACCAATAATTAATACAAAAAGTTCTCTTGATACAGCTACTTACTTGTACTCAATTGCAAAACGCGAACAAAAAGGAAAAGACAAAGAAGTTCGTTTACGCGTTGGAAGAAAAGGATTAACACTTGCAGAACAACAACGTTACATTGTTGAAGGACTCCCAATGGTTGGGCCACTACTCGCAAAATCCTTGCTCATAAAATTTGGTTCAATAAAAGCGCTAGTTGATGCAGATGAAAAAGAACTACAACAAGTTGAAAACCTTGGAAAGAAAAAAGCAAGATTAATCCAAAAAGTACTACGCGAAAAATATGATGATGAGAAAACACAATACATTGAAGAAGATGATACATTCACTGACAAAGAAATACAAAACGAGTTCAATGAAAAAGAAACGAATGAAGAAGTAATAATTGACGAGGCGACAACAGATGAATAACCACAAAACAAACTTTTTTATTAAGAACCAAACACAATGTATTAGTGGTCTTATGGACTTTGATGTAATACTCGAAAAGGATTCCGAAGGCTGGTTTACTGCGTCAGTACCCGCCCTAAAAGGATGCCGTACCCAAGGCAAAACAAAAAAAGAAGCAATGGAAAACATCAAAGAAGCAATAGAACTATGCTTAGAAGTACAAGCACAAAAAAAGAACAAAAACCAAACTGATTTTGTAAGCATAGAAAAAGTTTCCGTTTATGCATAACCCCATAAAACTAAGAACCCTTTTACAAATAATGCACAAATTAGGGTTCAAAGAAATAAGACAAAAAGGTTCCC
The DNA here is from genome assembly GCA_041664905.1 of archaeon. Lineage (GTDB taxonomy): Archaea > Iainarchaeota > Iainarchaeia > Iainarchaeales > JAAZKV01 > JAAZKV01. The sequence continues at coordinate 17,885 of JBAYJX010000012.1, forward strand.
ACTTATTTATGGAACACCCTGACGGCAGAACAACTGTAATTCCATCACATGAAGAAATACGCATTGGACTCTTAACCAAAATAATTAAAGAAGATTTGAAAATTGAAAAAGAAGAATTTGAAAAATTAATTTAATACATTAACTCCCTTTTTGCACAAACCTTACTCCATCAAACACATATCCAGATTTTTTATTTGCAACAATCCTAAGCTGAATTCCAACTGCCGCAAGTTCATTTTTAATTGCTTTAAAATCCGGGCCAACTGAAGGGGGCGACTGAACACGAAACACCCGAAATACAGGATACATATTAGGAAATTTTTGTTTTAATATCTCTAATGTCTCAGCATATTTCTCACTTGAAGTCACAGGACTTATCAAAAGGCGCAATAATTTTCCAAACTCTCTGCGTTGAAAAATAAGTTTTCTTGAATTCATTTTCCTTATCACAACATACCCTATGACATTTCCCATTTTATCAGGAATTATTACTCCATGCAGGCGCTGCTTTTTATTAAAAATAAAACTCCTCAAGTCCAACGGACTAGCCAAAATATCAATCGGGTTTATAGAACGATGCGTGTGAAAACCTCTCCTTGTTTTTACAATAGTCTTACCTGCCCGCTCACCCAATTCACCAGGACGAGGAAATTTTTCCACAGCCATTGAAATTGATCTTCGCCCACCATAAAACCCATATTCATAATTAGAATAAGTAGGAAATTCTCCTTTCGAATTTATTTTCCTTAAGTAACTTTCAATAAATTGTGTTGGAGAATTTTTGTTTCCCCTAGTTAGAACTCGTTTAGGCAAACCCGAAACCATTATTTTTCTAGTAACCACAAAATCATAACCACTTCAAACAATATATTTCTATCGAATCAAAAAACTAAGAAGCACACTTTTTATTTAGAAATGCACTTAATCTACTATATGCCCAGAATCCATCCATTTGAAAAAGCTAAAAAAATAGTTACTGCATTTCCTCCACAAATAAGAGCAATTGATTTTGGGGCAGGAAACGCCGAGTGGATTAAACAACAAGCAAAAAGACACCCGACTGAAGTCCATGTAGCGGTTGATACAGACTATTTACATAATGCAAAAGTATTGCGAGAAGCAAGAAAGTCACGAAAAAATACTATAATTCTTCCTGCACAGTCAGAAGATGTTGTAGAAATGATGTTGAAACGAGGAAAGAAAACAAGATTTGCAGTTGTGAGAATGCCCATACCAGGATATGTTGTTAGCGGAAGAGACATAACTGGATTAGATAAAATAATTTCCCAAGCAAGAAATCTCTTAACAACAAACGGAACTTTACTAATCACTACTGAATCCGAAAAAGTAGAAAAATATTTAGTAAATCTTGCAAAAGAAAATCGTTTAGTAATAAGAAAACGAGCGTTAACCATCCCACGAACTGAATGGGAAAAAAGAAGAATGAGTGAAGGCGCTACAATAAAACTTTACACATTAAAGACCAAATGATTTTAACAGACAGCAGAGCAATTTTTTTAGACCAAAACAAGATTTAAAAACCTGCCCTATTAGTACTTTCTTATTCTTGGTGAGTTTAAATGGTTCAATGGCACATGAAAGATGATAAGAAAGTTACTGGTGGAAAGAGAGCTTCAGCTAGAGCAGTATCAAAGAAATTAGCTTGGAAAGGCGGAACAGCTGCTTTAACAAAAACTGATGTTACAGTTAAACAAGATAATGTTGAATTTAAGAAAGGAAGAGGAAATACTTCAAAAGTAAGAGCTTTATTTTTAAAACACGCAAATATAACTGATTCAAAAGGTAAAACAAGTAAATATGAAATAATCGCAGTTAAAACTAATGATGCTAATAGATTATTCGCCAGATCAAATGTATCTACAAAAGGCGCAATAATTAGAATAAAAGTTGGCGAAGCTGAAAAACTGGCTAAAGTAACAAACAGACCAGGACAAGACGGCGTTGTTAATGCTAGTTTTATTGAATAAATCTTTTTTGGTGAAGGATTTTTCTCCCACCAAGAGCTTATTAAACACACAATTGTAAAGAATCGACTCAAAAAACTGCTTAAAACTATTCAAATTGACAAATTGAATAACCCTAAACACCCTTTAAATACTGGTTTTCATAGGACAACATTTATTAACCTGCCGAATGAACCTTTATATAATTAAGCACTAATTTTGTGACTCTTTGAGTATTCAAAACCACTTTAGTGCCCTATTAACGCGACATTGGAGGCGATTAACTTGGTAACAAAATGCCCAGAATGCGGAAGCGAAAAAATTAGAGTTGATCACGGAAAAGGAGAAGCAGTTTGCATGAACTGCGGACTAATTGTATCCGAAGACGAAATGATTGATACTGGAAAAGAATGGCGTTCATTTGAAGACAGTGAAGATTCCTCAAGAGGCGGAAGCCCAATGAAATATGTTAAACTAAACAAAGGTTTAGTTACAATGATTGATAGAAGAGGAACTGATTTAAGAGGAAACAAACTCTCAAGTAAAGGAAGAGCACAAATGTATCGCTTAATTAAGTGGCACAAAAGAGCAAGTGTATCAAGTTCAATGCAAAGAAACCTTTCAATCGCGCTAACAGAAATGAGAAGAGTTGCATCATACCTAAACATACCAGACACACTGGTTGAAGCAGCAGCACTATTGTACAGAAAAACTGTAAAAAAAGGATTAATTAGAGGAAGACTAATCGAAGCGGTTGTTGCAGCAGTACTATACACAGTATGCAGAACATACCACGTTCCTAGAACTCTAAACGAAATGGCAGAAGCAAGCGGATTAACTAAAAAAGAAATTGGGAGAACATACAGATTTTTAGTTAGAGAACTAAATTTAGGTGTTCCACTAACAAACCCAATCCACTACATCCCAAGATTTGCTTCAGAATTAAACTTGAGCGGAGAAGTTCAAGAAGAAGGAAGAAGAATATTAGAAGAAGCAATCAAAAAAGGATTAATTTCTGGAAGAGGACCAACAGGAGTTGCAGCTGCAGCAGTATATATCGCCGGACTATTAAAAGGCGAGAGAAGAACACAAAAGGAAGTTGCAAATGTTGCGGGAGTAACAGAAGTAACAATCCGAAACAGATATAGAGAGTTGAAGAAGAGACTCAATATCGATGTAGCGGCATAATTTAGATAAAAATAATTGGTGTTGTGCAAAATGCACAACATCTTTTCTATTTTTTTAGTTTTATTATTAAGCAGCAGCTTTTTCTATTACTCTTGAATAATGTCTTGCCATAACTGGGTTTAGTTCATAAACTCTTTCTAGTTTTGGATTATTTCTACCCTTCTCAGCCTCAGCAAGTGCTCTATCAAAACTTCTTCCCTCACCTAGTGCTCTTAAAACCATTAAACCCATAAATGGTTTCCCATAATGCAAATCAATCATGAAAGCAATTCTTCCGCCACTATAACCACCAGGCATTGTACCAGGTTCTTTTAAAATTGTTGAGTGTTCATGCACAATAGTATGCTTCAAAAAACTTCTAAGTTTATTAGTAAAATCTCGTTTATACATTTTTTTTATGTTTGAAACATCTTCTGGAAAAAAAGCTAACTTCTTGGCACGAGTTTTCATTTCAGCAAATTCTTCAGGCTTCATTTTTCCTTGAGAAAAAGAATCAGCAAAAGTAAAATATCTATCAATCGAATTCGCATCATAAAAATTAGTCATCTTAAATCCGCGCAAAGCATGAGTTAACTCATGAGCTAGCGCCGCAGTACTAACATTTTTTTTAGTTATCAAAGTTCTTCTAAAAATAGGATTGTAAAACCAGCCATCAGACATGTCAGGCGCAACAAAATTATGTTTTATACTGCTGCCAGTATCCCTAAATTTTAAGTTAGGATTTGTTTTTCTTGCCCTCAAAAACCACTTAACATCACTAACAGTATTAATTACCCCACCAATTCCCGAAACTAACCAAGCAAAAGGATTCAATCTACCAATCAACTTCCCCGAATTAGGTACATAAATTGTTCTCCTCTCTTCTCTTGCAGCAACTTGCCTGACACTATTTCTTGAAGCCGCAGGATTGTAAACAGAATAAATTAAACTAGCTACTCTATTAGCACGCCTCTTAACCCTCATGCGATTATTTGGTGCAACCATTAAAGAGGAATGATTAAAGTTAATTTAAGGTTTACTTCTTAGAAAAAACTTTATTAAAACCAAAAATACTTCCACCTCACCAAAATCCATTATTTTGCCCCTTTAGCATGTTTTATATTCTTTTTTGTTTTACTATTTGGTATGAAAACAGGATTAACTGCTTATTTTGATTCAGCAAAGCGAAATTGTATGCTTTGTCATACTTACAAAAACATTAAACCAAGCGAAGACCAAAAAGAAATGGCGCTTACTTCAACAAAAAAAGCTTATGATGCACTAAGAGAAGCATTTGATGCACTAAGAGTAGAAGATGCTGAACTGGATAAACTTGATAAAGTTCGAGCTGCAAAAGTACTTTGCCTTGATGCAATAGATGCATGCGGAACATGCGACAAACAAAGACCAAGAATAAAAGAAATACTAATTGATATAAAGTAGAGCTAATTTAAAGAGATAAATCAAGTTAGACCTAAATTAATTAAACACAAATCTTGCCAATAAAAGGTTTAAATAGAAAGTCTGAGTTTATAATTTATGGTTTTAAAAAAACGTGCATTTGCCGCTACACTAACTACAGCAACAAGTGCAAAAGAATTTGAAGAGGAACGTAAATATGCTCAATCCATTACTTGGCAACACTTATCTCCATCACAGCACCTTGATAGACTCATTAATCCAGTCATGGAACCTAAGGAACTACTCGCTACAAAAACACAAAAAGGACTTGTTATATCTAATATTGGGCGAACTGCGGGACAGCGCTCAATAAATTATATTCGAGAAATCACAAAACCAATTGGAGCACAATGGACTCACAACCGAGCGGGGCTTGAAAGAGTGGCCGTGATTAAACAACTTAAAGCACTTGGGTTTAAAGTGGCTGTGCCAAAGTACCCTAATACAATTCCAAAATTGGTTCAAAAAGTAAAAGGACACGCAAAAGTTTTTTCTGCAAAAAGACCTGTTAAAGTTCTTTATGATCCGGAATTTATTATGGGTGGCGAAAATACAGTTGAAGCTAACAGCGCGGAATGGGCAAGAGATTTGTGGAAAAAAGTTAGAGGCAGACGAATTAAACGTTATACAAGAGAGCCCATAAAAACAACATATGAAGTACCACATGTTGGAGAAGGTGGCGCATCAGTTGACTTGCCAAGCGGAATAATAATTAACCATAATTGGGAAAACAGCCCTTCGGTTAAAAAACTCGAAGCTCAAGGACACAAATTTTACTTTGTAAAAGACGGAGAGCACTTTGAACCAAAAGCTAGTGCGCACTTTGGAATAAATATTTATTTACCAGCCTCACACAGTGACTTTTTTGTTGGGGCCACAAAAAATGTAATGCTAGTAGATCCTGATTTTCTTAAGAGCAATCAACCTGTTTTAACTCAAGCTGCACAAGACAGCCACTTGAAAATAATTACTGTTCCTCAAGACGAAATTCACTTACACCCAGCAGGTTTTCTGCCGCTTGGAGAAAATCAAGTTCTTGTAGACAAAGACGCAAAAAAAACTATTGCATTATTAAGAGCGCACGGAGTTGATGCTATTCCAACCACAGTAAGTTTAAGGGCAAACCGAGCACTTAACGGATCGCTACATTGTTTTGTTAATGAATTGTAGTAAAAAGCAAAGGAATAAAATTGAATAATAACTAATTCTATTATCATAAGCATTGATTAGTTTGGTGAAAAGTATGTTAATCGCAGGAATTGATGAAGCTGGACGAGGCCCTTGCTTTGGCCCAATGACAATTGGAATAGCGGTAATGGAAAAAGAAAGCGAGAGCCCACTAAAAGAATTAGGGGTAAAGGATTCTAAAGAAATTTTGCCAAACAAACGAAAAGCACTAATTGACACAGTAAAAGAACATGCAACTGAACACAAAGTACTTGTAATTTCCCCAATTGAGATTAATGATTTAATGGCACAATACTCACTCAACGAAATAGAAGCAATGAAAATAGCGGATTTAATCAACGGATTAAAGAAAACCCCGGAAATAATTTACATTGATTCTCCTGATGCAGTAAAAGGAGCATTTGAGAAAAGGATTAGAAAATATTTGAATAAAACAAGTGAGAAAGTAAAAATTATTGCTGAAAACAAAGCTGATTCAAAATATGTGGTGGTTGGAGCAGCAAGTATTTTAGCTAAAGTTAAAAGAGACGAAGAAATTGAAGGATTGTGTGAAAAGTTTGGTGATTTTGGTTCAGGTTACCCTTCTGATCCAAAAACAAAAAAATATTTAGCAGATTATGTTGAGCAAAACAAAAAGTTGCCCCCATTCTCAAGAATATTTTGGAGCACATGCACCAAAGCACTAGAACAAATAGGGACAAAACAGCAAAAATTATTCTAAATTCCTTTCTTAATTTTAGGCTCTTTCCCTTTCTCAAATTCTAAAGGCTGAAAATTGTCAAAACCACAATCCATGCACTTAAAACCCTCACCAGTCAAACCTAAATGAGAATTTAGTTTTGGACTAAAACAATTAGGACAAACGCGAACAAAGACTTTTTTATTTACTTTATTTTTTGTGATCATAATAAACCCTTAAGTATACTTTACCAATAAAAAGCAATTCAAACTACTCATTTTCTTTCATTACTTCATTAACATTCTCTCCAAGAGCAGACTTTGATTCTTTTGAAGTTTGAACAACAGGAACATTAGCATCCATTCCTTGGTTGAATTCAGCTTTCTTTTTAGCTTTACCAAAATCTTTTCCAAAGTACTCAATGAATTTTGTTGTAGTAGATAAAGTAAATGTTCTACCTTTAGGTTCTTTTCTAATGAATCCTTCATCTAGCAAAAGTTTTAGGTGATCGTAGGCCTTGTTATTTCTGTATTTTACTACTAGTGATTGATTAACAGGTTGTTTGTATGCAATAAAAGCTAAAGTTTTCATTATCCCCCTTGAAAACATAGAGTTTTGAGCAAATTGTTGAACATGATCCTCATACTCTTCCTTAACCCTCATTTGGTACCCAACAGGAAGCTCAACTATTTCCAAAGCACTCTTCCTTGAATTATAAAAACCAATTAATTCAGTAATCATTGCTTTAGTTTCAAGCCTTGACTGCGTTTGAGCAATATTATTTAGTTCCTCAAGCGAAAGAGGTTTAGGGCTCATAAAAAGAGCCGCTTCAATAATCTTTTCCTTTTCTAATCTATCCATAAAAACTAAACCTAATAAGAACTAGAAGTATTTAAAGTTAGCCTTAGCGAAAAAAATAATCTGTATTTAATTAGCAAACAGATTACCGATTCAGATTAATGCCTAAACCAATTTATTTTTTTTGCTTTGCCTTACGCATCATTTCCTCAAGCATAACACGTTCTCTTTTAGTAGTTGGTTCACGCAAAACCGCTGTTGCTTTTGGCGAACCCCCTAGTGCACGCCTTCGTGCTGCAAGTATATCTGCCAAAGCGTCTGCTTCAACTTGAGACAAAGGTCTAGTTAAAACTCCACTTCTTTGTGGAGATGCTCTTTCTAATAAATGTGATCTTTTTTGATAACCAGCTCCAGGAAAACCAGGTTCCCGAACAACCGGAACACGTCTATCAAAAGTAACTGTGCTAGGTGTATTTCTTGGCATTGAAAGACTTTCTCTAGTTGCTCTTGCTGCAGAGAATGGATCCCTTTTAAATTCCCGACTGTATTTTGGATTGTCTAAATTAATTTTATTAGAATTTATTTTACGTTCAAAATATTTCAATTTAATTGAATCTTTTGGTCTTGGTTTTATTCTAAGTGGTTCTTCCAACACCCTAACTTTTCCGTCTGCGCCAGTTAAAGCTAATCTCCCATTTGGCAAAACCTTTACGCCAGGTTTACTACTAGGAATACCAAGCCTAGACCCTAACTTTACTACAGTTCTTTTTAATGCCATAAACAAACACCAGTAGAATAAATGCCGCTGATTAATATAAATGTTTTGGTGGGTTTTCAAAGATTACTCGAGTTAGGGAAAAAGTTTAATTTAAATAAAAGATCTTTCCACTAATGTATAACAGAAGGAATCATAAATGCCAAACCGAAAAGGAGTTGTTTTTACAGGGAAAGAGGTTGCTGGTGCAAGAATACTCAAAAAACTTAATGTTGGACCAACAAGAAACGTTGGCACTGGATTTTATTATGGAAAGATATACCTTCGAAGAGGTGCTTTTCCAAGAGGAAAAGGATTTGCACAAAGAGCTTTCTTTAAAATGTTACCCAATAAAGCAAAGGGCGAAGAAGAAATGGCTGTGAGAAGAAAAATAGAAGCCGCAGGAGTAAAGATCCCAAAAGCAGGGGTTGTAGAGATTGATGGAAAATTCTATTTAGCAGTACAACCATTCTTGGGCCAAAGAAACGAAGTTACAAAAATTATTCCAATAAACTGGGGAGTAAATGCTGAATCAACTCCAACTTTTTTAACCCAACTTAGCACCAAGAAAGATGGAGCTTTAATCAGAAATCTTGCAACTGACACCGCAAGAATATTTAATGCAGGAATTTTTCCAACTTACTTTGATTTTTTTGGATTTTACCCGAAAGGAAATAGTTACGAAAGAGTAATTACAGATACTGAATTTTTACACGAAAATGACAATCTAGTTCAACTTCGAAGTCAGGCACTAAGAATTGAGACACTCGTACACAGAGTATTTTTGAGTGCACAAAAAAGTGAAGAAGCAACTCTTTTTTGCAAAGTTTTCGAGGAAAATCTTAAAAAAAGCTTAAAAACCAAAAATGCAACCTTTTGGACGCAAGGAATATTAAGTTAAATCTTAAAAAAATTAGTTTAATCTACTTTTACTCAAAAAAACCCCAAAAGAAAAGAATTATATAGTAAGATTTAGTATTCTTGGAATGGATGATAGAATACCAGGAGCAATATTATCAGTTTTACTTTTTATTTGGGCAATAATAACTATTTTCTTTTTTACTAGCACAGGAATAACCACAAACAACTTTATGACAATAAACCTTGCCCCCTTAATGCAAGAAATGTTAACAACAAATTTTATTGCATTCATAGTTTCAATATCAATAACTTTAGGTTTAATTCTAGTACTTGGAAGAAAATACAAATTCAAATACTCGATTGTTTTTATTTATCCACCAATAATATTAGGGCTCTTAGCAAGTTTTTTTCTTTTCCAAAAAACTATTCTTAATTTTGGAATCCCAATAATTGGATTATTAATTGGAATACTAATCGGAGTCAGATTTATAGCTAACAAAGAAAATGAGTTAAAATACCTTAAAACATTTAGAGCGGGAGCATTTTCTACAGACAAAATACTGCTTATCGGAATAGTTGTTTTTTTCCTATATTTAATAATTCTTGGATCTGCACAAAAAGAAGAACTCAAAAACGGGTTTGTGACAGATTTCTTAGGAGTAACAGTGGGAGACGGAATTTCAATCGGAGAGACATTTCAAGTGCAATTTGCAGGAGCAATAGCCCTACAACAACAAAGTGCTATTGACCAAGTTTTATCAATGCAAGAAATGAAAAATCTAACTGCAAAAAATGATCCTGATGGATTACTTTTAGCCGCTAAACTTGAAGCAATGAAAGCAGTTGTGGTTTCTGATGACTTCAAAAAAGGAATTGCAAATCAACTAAAAGCACAAAACATTGACTTTGGAAAAGAAATAACAAAACAAATACCGCTAATAACAACAATTGCCCAAAGTGCTTGGATAATGTACCCAATACTTGCACTAATAACTTTATTATTTATTTCAAATATAATCATCAAAAACCTTACTGGATTAGTTTATGCAATAATAATGCTTATTTTTCCAAAAAATGCTTCTCAAAATAGTACCCCCCAAAATGTTGAACCTCAAAAAAAGAAATAACCATGCCGAACAAAATCAAAATACTTAAAAACACTAAAAAATATTAAATACTTAAAGAGTTTGAAACTATGGATGAAAGAGTTGTTCTTGACGAGAGAAGTTTTAAAGCGCTTTCCGCTGATTCAAGAGTTAACATACTAAAGAATCTTACTGACCGAAGAAGAACCTTAACTGAACTAAGTCAAAAACTAAACTTAGGAAACTCTACAATAAAAGAACACTGCGATATTTTGGTTAATGCTGAGCTCATAAAACAAATGGATGAAGGAAGAAAATGGAAATATTACGAATTAACTTCAAAAGGAAGACAAATAATAAAACCTAATGTTTTAGATGAAGTAAAAGTACTTATTTTGCTTTCATTTGCAACGATTATAGTTGGCGGATTTGTATTCATGATACTTGCAGGACTAAATATGGGGGCAAGTACTACATTAACAAGCAATGTTCAAGATAGATTACTCCAAAAAAGCGTTATGGCAACTACTGAAAATACAGCCCTTACAGCAGCACCAATGCTCACCCAAACTGCGGAAGGAATAAGCACAGAATTCTTCATAGCAAGCATTATGATTTCACTAATACTCGGAATGTTTATGGGTTGGATTTTTACTAGAAAAAGATAATAAAAGCTAGTTAAAAAAACTAAAAAATCTAATTCTTAAAAAAAATTTATTTCAAAAACAAAACAAGCAAAAACAATCCAACTACTACAATAAGTTGAATTGCTATTAACACCATCATTAAGCCGCCAAAAACTTCAATTAAGCCGCCTTTAGGATGAAAAATTGAGTCCTCAAAAGAAATTGCTCTTTTTTCTGCAGGAGATTTTTCAACACTTTTTTCAACAGTTACTTGAACAGAAGAACTTTTAACAATCTCCCCAGGAGTACTCGCTGCAGGCAATAATTTTGTTTCAGTAGATTTAACTGTTTTTGTCACAACTTTATTTACTTTCTTAGATTTCTTTTTTGAGGCAAATTTACCTATTTTTTTAGATTTCTTTTTCTTTACAGAAATATTTGTTTCAACTATCCTAGTCTCAGTAACAGTACCGGGGATAGTTTTCTTTTCTGTAGTAGTACTAACAGAATTATTTTGAACAGATTGTTTTTTTCCACCAATTTCAGAAGCAAGTAAAGCAGCTTCCACAAAACTATCTTTCTTATCAGGCATAAAAAATTAATACTCTTTCAACTTAAATACTTTCCCATTAGAAATAAGTTAGGGCACGCCAAGGGAAGGAATAAAAAGCCCTTGCATTCCTTCTTCAATACCAAAAATGATTTTTAATATGTGAGAAAATGACTGATTATGATGTTGCAATAATTGGAGCTGGGCCAGCAGGTTTAACCGCAGGAATTTATTGTGCAAGATACGGACTAAAAACAATAATACTTGAAAAAGGATTAATTGGAGGAACAGCAACTTGGGCAAATAGTATTCAAAACTACCCTGGATTTGAGGATATTTCTGGAATGGAACTAATGTCAAAGTTTAGAGTACAAGCAGAAAAAGTTGGAGTCCAAATTGAACTTGATACTGTTAATGAAGTAAAGGAAAGCGGAAAAGAAAAGCAAATAATTTTATCAGACAAAATTATTTCAGTAAAAACAATAATTGTTGCAGTTGGAGCAAAAAGCAAGTGGCTAAAAGTTAAAGGGGAAAAAGAATTCCTTAACAAAGGAGTTCATTTTTGTGCAACTTGTGACGGACCAATGTACAATGGAAAAGAAGTTGTTGTAATTGGTTCTGACAGCAGAGCTGCTGAAGAAGCAATTTATTTAGCAACAGTAACTAAAAAAGTCACACTAATAAGCTCAAAAAAAGAATTAAGTGCAGAAAATGCAGAACTCCAAAAATTAAAAGAAAAGGGAGTACAAATAATGCTTGATGCACAAGTATTAGGTTTTGAAGGAAGCCAAATGCTTGAAAAAATAGCTATTAAGAGCAAGGGAAAAGAAATCAAAATGAATTGCTCAGGAGCATTTATTTACATTGGGTCAGAACCAAATACCACTTTTGTTAATGTAAAAAAGGATGAGCTAGGAAGAATAATAGTTAGTGACAAAATGGAAACTAGTAACGCAGGAATATTTGCAGCAGGGGATTGCATAAAAAAGGAACTAAACCAAATCTCAACTTGTGTTGGAGAAGGCGCAATGGCAGCCCACTCAGCTTCAAAATTTGTTCAAGACAAAAACTAGTTAATTAAGCCTAGACTTTAATTAATTTTTTAACTAAGTTCTTAACTAAATTCTACTCGCAGAAAAATCTTTTAATTTTTTATCAAAATCTATTTTTACTCCGCGAAGAAGTCTTTCTGTTCTAATTGGCAAAAGAACCACAATTTTTCCAGCACCACCTTTAACTTGAAGTTCAATTTCGCCTTTTTCTTTTTTATTTGTTGTCTGGAAATCAAATTCCCCAAAATTTTGAGTCACTCTAACAAACTTTTCTTTTGAAGCAACAAGTCTTTTGTTTAATTCATCAAATGCACCGGTTGTAAAAGTTACTTGGGCAAGTTTATCATACTCCCTAATTCTAGCATTTGCTTTCTTGATTAATTCATCAACTTCTTTTTTATTCATCCCGTGTGACAGGCAACCATCTCCAATTGATTCATAAGTTGAAACATGACACCCAATACAATGAAGACCTGCACTAGCAAGAACGGGCGCAACTTCAGGATATTTTTCCATTATTTCTCCAAGCGTATTTGTTTTCTTTATCACAAAACCACCAATACATGAATTAGAATTCATATGTGTTTATAAACCTGTTCATTAAATCTTTTCAATTTCACTAAGCACCTTATCTTTTTCCTTTCTACTTGTGTAAGTTTTCCCAAATCTAACAAGAATTGGATTAATTCTTTTCCAATCTTTTTTTGGAAAAAGTTCTTTTAAATCAAACTCAATTTTTTCAGGAACTTTGTTTTTTGTCCAATTAAGCTTTTTTGAAATGTAAGCAGCATGCGCATCGACCCCAATAGCATCAAACCCATATTCTGATAAAAATACATTAGCTGTTTTTCTGCCAACCCCAGGCAACTGAATTAATTTTTCAAAATCCAAAGGAACTACACCCCCAAAATCATTAACCAACATTTTTGCGCAAGCAATAATATTTTTTGCTTTTGTTTTATTATAGTTTAAACTCTTTAACACCCCTAAAACATCCAAGTACTTTGCACTAGCTAATTTTTCAAGAGTTGGAAACCTATCAAATAGCTCAGTTGCAATTTTAATTGTAACCTCATCTCTTGATTGAGCAGACATTGAAGTAGCAATAAGGGTTTTCCAATCTTTATCCCAATCTTCTGCAGCTAACCGCATTCTCGAAGATTTAGATTTTAAAAGAGCTAATTGCTTAATTGCTTTAATGTATTTTTCTTTATCCACAACCCCGCACCCTCACTTGTAATCAAACAACTTTTTTTGAAATCCAGCACCCTCATCAAAATTAGAAACTCTTACCCCAACCCTTCTAACATTTGACAAACTTTCATTCAAATAAACCCTAAGCAAATCATGTCCCATTTCTTTTAATTCAACAAGTGAAGAAATCGCTTGCGTAGAGGTTTTTGATTTAGTCACAGTGTCCATTCTCTCAGTTACAATTACAAGCGAAACTGTTTTGAACATTTTTTTTAACTCAACAATTTGTTTGTACAAAAGCTCGGAAAGAAAATCAAGGTTTGTTACAATATAATCATAATCCCTAGAATCTTGTTTTATTGTCATCATTCTTGAAAGCTGTTGTTTTTCTCTATTTGGCTCAATTTCTCGTTCATCCTTACCAAAAGCAAAATCGTACAATCTGCCCCCAATTGCTTCCCCAAACCAATTAATTAAATCCACTCTTGCAAATTTCTTTATATCAGAAACAAAAACTACTCCATTTTTCTTAAAAATCTCTTCAGTTTTTGGACCAACCCCAAAAAGAGAAGTAACTTTTTGTTTTGATAAAAAATCACTTAGTTCTAGAGGCATTACTACAAAAAGCCCATCTGGTTTTTTTATCGAAGAAGCCATTTTTGAAATAAGTTTATTAGGCCCCACTCCGATTGAACAAGTAAGTGAAAGTTGCGAACGAATCCTATCTTTAATTTTTTTACAAAGCTCTTTTGCTTTTTCATACCCTGAAGGATTTGTTAAATCAAAATAAGCTTCATCAATTGAAACCTGTTCAATTTTTTCACAAAAAAAATCCAATACTTCAAAAACCTTTCTTGATTGTTCTTCATAAAACGGTTTATCTGCATTAATAAAAACAGTTTCGCTACTTGCAAGTTTTTTAGCTAAACCTAGCGGCATCCCTGAACGAATCTTAAGGGCTCTTGCTTCATAATTACAAGTAGCAATTGCTCCAGAGTTCTCTCTTAAAGAAGGCATTACAATAACAACCGGTTTACCCCTAAGAGAAGGATTTCGGATTATTTCGCATTGAGCATAAAAATAATCCAAATCGAGTAAGCCAATAATTTTTTCCATTCTTATCAAAAAAATCCTTAAAGAAGGTTCTTTTAACCATTACGAAAAAACAAATAATTGAGCAAAATGAATCCTAAAGAAAAAGAAATGTTAGTTAAAGAATTATATGAAAAATACCCCTATCCTTCAAGAGAGGTTATATCTAAACAAGGTTCAATTAAACTTTCAAGATGGGCTTCGAGCATAATTGGAAAAGGAAGCGATTTTTGGCAAGGGAAACGAGTACTTGAACTTGGTTGCGGAACTGGAGAACTCACAAATGGAATAACGCTAGCAGGAGCTAATGTTAGCGCAATTGATTTTAGTTCAAGCTCAATAAAAAGAGCAAAAGAACTATCAAAAGAACTTGGAGTGAGTGGCAAAATCAATTTTATTGAAAAAAATATTCTTGAAATTAAAAAAAATGAATTTAAAGAAAAGTTTGATGTTGTAATTGCTCTTGGTAGTTTACACCACACAATAAATGCGAGAAAAGCATTCTCTATTGGGTGTTCTAACCTAAAACCCGAAGGAATAATATTTCTAGGCCTATATAACAAATACTCTCGGTTTAGACACAGAGTACGAAGATCGATACTAAGAGTATTTTGTGGAAATGATATTGAAAAAAGAATTGAATTTGGGAGAAAATTATTTGGTGGAAAAGAAAGTAAAGCGTGGGCCGCAGACAAATATGGCCAAGTACACGAATCATACCATTCAATCTCACAAATACTTAACTGGTTTAATGAAGAAGGAATTGAATTTATTGCTTCAAGACCAAAATACACTATTCCCCGAATTGATGAAATAAAATGGTTTTTTGAAAAAAAAGGAGCTTTTTTCGTAATGGTTGGAAAAAAGTCCAAGTAATAGACGGCGTAACTTTGCCCCACAAGATTTATAAAAACAAGGGAACTGGATAAGTGAATCAAGAGAGGTGTTTTTTAATGGCTAAAATAATTGTATACTCAACAAGCACTTGCCCTTATTGTGTAATGGCAAAAGATTGGTTGAAACAAAAAAAAGTTGAATTTGAAGATGTTAACGTTGGAATAGATCAAGCCCGCGCAAAAGAAATGATTCAAAAAAGCGGACAAATGGGAGTCCCTGTTATTGATCTTGACGGCGAAATAATAATTGGCTTTGATAGACCAAAAATTGAAACAACCCTAAAAAAGAAAAAATTAATTTAAAACTAAATGCACTCAGCAAGTAGTGTGTATGAGTGCATTTACTCTTATTTTTTGTTTAAGTTTTTGATTTAACAAATCAATTGCTTGGGGAGAAGTTGCAACAACCATCGCAGTTTTCTGTTGCAAAATAGATTGGGCATCAGAATCCAATTTTAGCAATCCTTCAAACCCAGTTCCAATAATTACTTCACTAGGATTTCCCTTAAGCAAAATTTTTGCTTCATCAGCATCAACTATGTGCACAGTACCATATTTCTCTTTTATTCTATCATAATTTCTTTCAATAACTTTTCCTTCTGCAAAAATAATGTCTCTTAAAGCAGAACCATCAAAAGAAATCTTTCCCCACTCAAGAGAAAACTTTTCTATTTTTTCTTTCAAACAAACCAACTCAAAATTAGATTTTTCCTTCCAAGAATTTGAAATACCCCATAGCAACAACAATTAATCCGCCAAGTAAAACCCACCACTGTCTTGTCAAGTCAACATTAACTAGTTTCATTGCTTGCATGCTCATTGAAAAAGCTAAAATTATAAGCCAAATTAAAATTGCCCAAAACAATGCTTTCTTCCACCAAATATTTCCAGCAGCAATTCTACTACTCCTAATATGAGTTGTTGGTAAAGCCTCTTCGCCAGACAAATCATCCAGTAATGGTTCGCCATTCTCATCAAGTGCATCCTCACCCTCAATCGTTTCTTCACCTTCAAGTGCCGCATCTTCACCCAATTCGCCTTCTTGCAAATCCTCTTCACCCTCAGCAAGTTCTTCACCCTTTTCAACCATTTCCTCTAAAGGAGCCCTCTTTTTTATGTACCTACTTTTCTTTGAATCAACTTGCTCTTCCTCTTCATCAAGAGCATATTTTTGTTTAGGGGCAGAAATACGAGTAGGCGGAGCAGAAACATAAACAGGTTTCTCTACAATAAAAGTTTTTACTCTAACAGTTTCTTTCTTTGGCTCAGGCAAAATATCTTTAAATCTCTCAAAAAAACCAGTCTTAAATTCTTTCTCTGTAACTACAAACTTCTTTGCTGCGAAACGACCCTTCTTACTAGCAGGGCGCTTTACCTTTTTCTTAACCATGCATAGTAAAGGAAAAACGGGTATTTAATAGTTGCGCCTCAATTAACTTGGCACCTAATTAGAAAAATACCACAACAATTATTTTTTCTTATCTACAAACATTCTGCCCAAAATATCTGAAACTGGAACTGATTTATGTTTTAACTTAAGCAAAAGCCCGACTTCAGAAAGACCTTGAACCCTATTTTTTAATCTGTGTCTTAAAAACTTTGCTTGTTCTTCACCCAACTCTTTTTGATAAGTAATTGTTTGAACCATAAATTTGTTTAATTTGGGCGTAATTAATCTTACTCTGCGCGCAAGCTTTGATACTTGGGATTTTGTAGGAGGTGTTGCCAAATTCGCCAATTCTTCAAGAACAGCACCAATTTTCTCCAACTCTACTTCAAGAATACCTGCCCTCAAATGAAAAAGTTTTGTCGGCACTTTCAATTGTCTTCGCTTTACTAAACCTAAAGCTTTTTACCCCATAACGCATTAATACACCTAAGAAGATTTAGCAGGAACAACTTCAACAATTAGTTTTACAAATATTTCGCCAAAGAACTCGTTTTGGTAAGCAAGTACTTTCCCATTGTTCATCAAAAATAATATTGGCAAGAACGTTTCAACAATTGAATCAACTCCACGGTCAATTAAAAGTTCTGTAAACAAAACAATTCCTTGAGAATCAGCTTTGGATTTAACTAAGTCAAATACTTCTTGCATTTTTTCTTCAATAGTACTTGCATCAAAATTAATTTCCATGCGAGGAATGTTTCTTGCGGAATTCTTCTTTGGAGTAGTTCGTTGAATTATGTCCTCAATACTACTTACAAGTTCATCAAGAGTAATTCTACCTTCCCGAGCCATCCTATTACTCATTAAATCGGGTATTTGGTTTAACATTAACGCTCTTTGTTCGGGAGTAAGCGCAATATCTTTTTCATCAACTTCATCAAGAGAAGAAAGTTTTAGGTACTTTGATTTAGTTTTAACTAAAATCGCACAAGCAAGAATTGCATTAGCAGGAACACGCAAGTTATTCCCTTCAAGTTCCCCAATTTTTTTCAAATATTTCTCTGCAAGAACGACAACATCAATATCCCACGGATTCATTTTCTCAGTTTCAACTAAATCTAGTAAAATTGATTTCCAAGCAGGTTGATCAATTAAATCAACTAAATCCATTTTTGAGTAATCTCTCTCAAAAGCAACTTCGTTACCATCAAATTCTTTATCCATTTCGCTAGAAGAATCATTTTCTTGCGAAACAGAAATAGTAATTTCTTCTAAATGAGGTTTAGGCATGAACTATAAAGCACCTAACTTGCTTTTTAATTTTACTAAGAAAAACTTATGTAGAAGCTAAGCTCAAAATGGTGTTGTTTTGCTAATTTTATTTAAATGATTTAATGTATTCATAAGTACACTCGCAAGGAGCTTTATGACAAACATGACAATTATCAAAATAATATTTTGATAACTCACTAGCAAGATCAACATTTAATGAATTAAAAACTACCATAAAACAAGACAAAAAATCCGCTGCCTCAAGAGACAATTGCTCAAAATCCCCCTTACTCTTACTTGCGCGATAAATCCAAAAAGCCTCTGAAAATTCCCCCAACTCCTCAGCAAGATGAACCCCCGCATGCTCAAGTGTTCGTTTAGGCGCAGGATAGATTTTCTCAAACATTTCCTGAAAAGCCCTCACAGTTTTTGGCCGCTTTGATTCATCAATAATAACTTTTTGGCGATTTAGCGGCCGCTTAAGCGCACACACACAACTTTCTGAATTACAATAAGAACACACAAAAGGAAAACGCATCCAAAGTTCTTCTTCAACATCAATATAGAGTCGGTTAAGCATAGATAAAAACCAGCTCAAAGAAATTACCATATTTTTAGTTACATTCTCATTATCCTTTTTTCTTATCCCTTTCAATGCACGCATAGTAAAACGCGAAACATTATCAAGCATTTCCCCAAACTCAAAATTCCTATTATTAGGAACTAAATAAACAGCCCCAATAAAATCCTGTAACTGCTTAATATTCATCCCACTATCAAACTTAACCATAATCAAGAATTGTTAAAAGATATTAAAAGGATTTGCAAACCATCTTCTCTTTAGTAAACAAACAACTTTCCAATTTATAGTTCAACCCAAAAGCTACTCTTTTTCTCCAAGCAAGCTTTAAATATTACTTCTTCACTAATTGAGATAGCGCTAAAAGAAATTCGCGTTAACAAAGGTGATGGGCTTGGAACGAACAAAAATAGGAATACCCGGAGTGGATGAATTAATAGGCGGAGGAATACCAAAAGGAAGTAATGTTCTTCTTTCAGGTGGAGCAGGAACAGGAAAAACTATTTTTGCAACCCAATACCTATACAACGGAGCACTACAATACGGCGAACCAGGAGTATTTGTTACGCTAGAAGGAAATGTTAGAGATATTGCATGGAACATGGAAAGTTTTCAATGGGACATTAAATCCCTCCAAGATCAAAACCTATTTACAATTTACAAATTAGGAATGGAATTTATTAAAGACAAAGAAATGATTGAAACAAAACTAGAAGACCAACTTAACGAAATAGCAAAAGAAGTTCAAGAAATAAATGCAAAAAGATTAGTTGTTGATTCAACAACAGTATTTGGAGCATACCTTGACCCAAGCTTACTAAGAACAACTTTGTTTAAATTATGTGATAAATTAAAGACATTCGGATGCACAACAATATTAACTTCCGAAACCCAATCAAACAAAAATGTTTTCTCAG
>JBAYJX010000013.1:0-34389 GCA_041664905.1 archaeon
AAGTTGAGTATCAATTGCGCTTATTTGTAATCCTGCTTCTTTTGCTATTCCGCTAGTAATAAGTAAATCAGTTACTCCAAATCCGCCTGGTCCAATTTCAAGTACACTTTTGATTCCCCTTGCGCGCAATAGTAGTGGTAGATATCTTGGAAAATCAGTCATTGGGATACTGGGGGCGCCTTTTGTAAGTTGTGCAAAAATTGACCCTATTGCTTTGGTTGACATTAGATTTGCATATTCTCCTTCTTTACTAACCGCTCTATCTTCAAGTGCAGGCAATCTAAGTCCTCTTGCTTTAAAGAATTGGTAAAATTCCCAGCTAACATTATTTACATATTCTTCAAAAACTGTCGGATTTGAGAGTTGCGTTTGGAATAGTTCAGTATATACTCTTGCTAGTTCTAATTCAGCTTCTTCTTTTTCAAGTGCGGCTAGTTTTTCACGCAGTTCAATAGTTTCATATTTTTTGTCGCTTAATTCTGCATAATTTTTATCCTTGGTAGCATCAATTCTTTGAATAAGTTTTCTTATAATTTCGGCTTTTCTTCTATTTTTCTCTCTAATTTTGTCAAGAGGGCGTTTGACAAATTTTCCATTTTTTTGATAATAATTAATATCAACATAATTTGTTCCTTTCAAACGTGCTTCTGGGGGAATTTGTAGTCCTCTAAGTCGGCGTTCATATCCTGCGAGGGGTGATTGGATAGATTGAGCTCTTTTTGCGAGTAGTTTTTCTCTTAAAGAATTCTTTTTGAGTGCTGCTTGTATTTGATTTCTTAAAGCTAAATTAGCAGGAATCATTAATGAATTACTTTGTTTGGATATAAAAGTATTTGTTTAGAGTGGTTTTATTTTAAGTTAGTTTTTCCTGTACCTATCAATATTTTTTTGGCATTTTTTTGAGCCACATTTGCATTCAAAGTTCCATCGTGGATCCCAAAAGTAATCTTCATGATTTTGTCCTTCTTCGAGAGGATTGTAAGAAAAAGTTAGTTCTTCTCCTTTTTTTACTTCTTTAATAGTAACAATATTCAGTTCATCATCTACTTCGCAGTTTGGGTCACAAGAGTGGTTAGCTCGTATGGCGTCAGTTTTTGATACAACCCACTTGTCATCATCTTTTTCTTCGCCAACACAAATAACATGGCATATCATATCTAGTGGAACCTCTTTGTATTTGATTATTTTTCCCTTGAATGCTTGGACAATTGTCCCAATAGGTAAATTTTTTGTTGCAACAAGCGCTTTTCCATAATCAATATCAATTACTTTTGAAGGGCATTTCATAAAATCAGCTTTTTTAGTACTTAATCCAATTTTTATTAATAAATTAAGCTTTCTTTATCTTTTTAAATTAGTCTTTTAGCTTTTGAGTGCTTTTGGCAAAGTACTTAATTCTTCCGTTTTAAAATATTTGTATTAACAAAGTTAATATTGCTGAGGTGGCAGAGCGGTCAAATGCGGTGGGTTACTAACCCATTTTCCGAAAGGAAACGTGAGTTCGAATCTCGTCCTCAGCGTATCTAGGTGCGAAGAGAGTAGTTTGGTAGTTGGTAGGACTGTTTGTAGAAGAGTAGTAGTTGGTTGTGAGGAAGACTGGAAGAAGTACTTGTTTGGATTGTCTTTTCAGGACCTGTCAAAGTTAGGAAAGCTACAAAAAGAAGTAATGACAACAAAGTATTATGGGAATAAAAGAAATATTCCTTTGTCAAGAAATGTCTACCGCGTATTCGCAGACCAGGACTTGTTAGACTTTTTTTCAGGAATTAAGCCAAACGAAGTCAAGATGGGATTAGCTTTTTTCCTACAACTAACGGGGGGCTTTAGAATAGGCGAAATAAGCCCAATAAAGTTAGAACATATTGACTTCAAGCGGGGGGTAATTTCTTTAATCACTGAAAAAGCAAATGTTTCTTCCGACCAACCAATACCTGCACTAACGCTTGAAGTACTACAAACCTGGATAGAACAGAACAAAAGAGGAATAGAACTAAGCGGAGGTTATGTCTTTTTTTCAAAGAACTTTTTGATTAAAAGAGATGTTATATCAAAAGATACTCTTAGAAACTATTTCCAAAAATTTAGAGCCCGAGCGAATCTTTGTTCTACCTATGCCGAAAGAAATGATGTCAATAATCCAAAGCATCACAGTAACCGCCAACTGTGTAAGCTAAGCTCTCATTCTTTTAGGAGAAGTTACTTGACTGCGTTGTATCAAGAGTGTAAAAAGAAAGAACTAGTAGCCGTCTTAGCTAGACACAAGAAGCGAGATGTGACAGACCAATACATTTACTTCACACATGCAGAACAACTTGAATTGGTAAACAAGACATTCAACAATGAAGTATACAAGACAATTGCGAAGGAGTTGATTGAGAAAACACAAATGCACCAAATACTTTAAGAGTTACTTGAGGACATAATTTATTGTGGATTTCAAAGAACAGTTCAAAGTGATAATTCTACTAATTGTGCTCATAGCTCTTGTTGGGGCTCTGTGGCAAATCCCGCAAACAACTGTTAATTTTGCAACCAATGTGCTTCTTTCAATTGCAACAAGTGCAATACTTTCAGGGATTTGCGGCCAGCTAATTGAAGCTTTTTCTGGGGAAATATTCAAAAAAATAACGATAAATATTCCTATTTGGAAATTTCATTTACCTATTACACTTTTTGCAATATTGACAATAATTCTCAAGATTGTGTTATTCAAATAAAGTGACTATCCACAGGTAATTAAAGTTCAACCTAAATTTTTGGGAATTGACTTAACTAAAGGTTATTTATTTATTACCTCTAAGTAATTTTATGTGAAACGAGTATTTCTTTGGATTTTTCTTTTATTGGTAGTATTGCCTATGATAAATGCCGAAACTGACTATTGTACAGTAAATCGGTGTGATGAATTACGAAACCAATTTAGTAGTGATTTAAATCGATTATCCAATTGTTTGAATATTGATTCTTCTTGCATATTTGACTCGGATAAATTGTTTTATTTGGATTTAAATGGTTTTTGTGAAACAAACTGTTTTCAGCAGGACATGGTAAAAATTAATGAGGTGTTCAAAAAATCGGTAGATAACTTTTTTTATAACCTCAATAGGCGCGATTTAGAATCTCAAATAATTTACTTGGAACAAGGTCAAAGAACTTTTAGGTATTGTAAATGGCTAATTGAAAGGGGCTTGGAATTTGATTGTGATGATTTATCTTCAAAACTTGTGAATGAGTATTCAGCCGATTTAAACAAACTTGTTATTAAATTGCGAAAAGAGGTTGTGGATGAAAATATTAATGCCTGTTTAGCTTATGAAACGCTTTTTCCAATTTTAAAAAAATATTATGGACTTGATACTTATTATTCTAAAGTTCCTGATAAATTAATAGAGCCATTAAAAGAGGTTTTATATTGCGGTTCAACTTGTAGTGCAGAAAAAGTATATCTAAATTCAGTTGCTATTGGGTCAAACTGTTATAACAGTGCAAGACTTATTTCCTATGTGGCGGACTATTATGATATTGGTTACTCCAGCGCAGAACTCAAGTATGCTATTGACAAAAACTTACTTATTTTGAATAGAGCAAGTACTGATAGTAACTTGCTTAATACCTATCAGCATAATTTTGCTCAAAGTGCACTGAATTTAGCACTGGGCAAAGCATGTGGGCAAGTATCAGATTGTGTCGATAGATTTTCCTCAAATATTAAAGATTCTAATAAAGAAAAATCAGTACAAATACTAATCTTACTAAGTGAGTCATCTGATTATTTTGGCAAATCTGGGGATTCTGAAAATTTTGCAAAGGTTTCTGGTCTATATTTTAATATTTTTGACCATCTAGGTAGTCAGTCAATAGGTTGGGAAATATCTGAACTTCCAAGTAACTTTGTCAATTCAGTAATAGTTGTTATTTACAATTTCTGGTATGTGCATATAACCGTCTTTCTAATATTATCAGTTTTATTTTGGTTGAGGGGGAAAATTAGAAAACTAGAGATTAAACAAAATTTGATTTTTAATGAAATTCCATCAGCAACTAGGGGCCTTTCAAGAAATGATTTTTTAGCTTTGACAGCAACGATTTGGATAGGTGCGACAATTGGGCATTCGTTACTTTTTGAGGTGCATGCACAATTAGCACAATTACTTGCCACGAGGGATGTGATTGCTTTAGAATATATTGTAAATTCAAATATGTTATTCTCTACTCTAAATTTTGCTTACACTTTACAAGTATTCTGGTTATTTCTTGGTATTGCGCTTATTTTTGGGATTATCTGGTTTGCGTTTAGACAAATTGGGATTGAAAAAGGTGCTCAAATATTAGAGCTCTGGTGGATTGTATTTTTTGGATTTGCTTTCTTGATGTTGGTTTTATCTTTTGGTTTAATGGGGCTTTTTGTATATATAGGGTACATTTTACTGGTTTCCTTACTTGTTTACAAAGTACTGACCTATCCAATAAAAATAGATTTGGTTAAGTCACAAACAGGAACTTTGCACATTCCAACCTGCCGTTTTATATTAAATGCAAGAAATGTGACTTATGTGCAAATCAAGGATACAGAATTAAATAATTTGCATCGTTGTGATTGTGTAAAAAAGAACAGGGAAAATTTTTATTAGTGGGTTGTGGAATAGTAGTTATGGAACAAAATGAGAAATTAAAAGGTCGTTGGAAAAAAGCTTCGCGCATTACCTGCACTTACTTAAGCGTTGCTTCTAAAAACTCGCTTAATTTTTCTTCAGCTCCGTTTTTTATTTGATGCAAAGCGGATAGGGGTATTTCTACAGGCAATTCTTTGTTTCTTACTAAATCTGGCCAGTCATTATCAAATTGTTGTCTTGTTATTATGTCGCCACCTTTTTTTTCGTTAGATTGAATTAATTGTTCTATCTCTTTAATACTGGACGGGTTACGCATTGGGACTGGGACTATTCTTATGCTTCCATCATTCAACTGAAAATTCAACTGGCCTTGTATCAGTCTGTACTCTGGATACTGGGCGTGTAATTCACCGATTCTTGTTCCTTGTTCTGGTATTGGATATCCTCCAAGTTCCATATTAATCCACTTGATAAAATCTTTATTTTTATCTTGTATTGCCAATATTTTTGCTTTGTGTAAAAGCTGTGACAACTTTTCAGAGCCTATTTTCTCGATTAGGGCCTTGCGCTCTTCAAAAGAAGGGTCTGATTTACCAAAGGCGTCTTCAAATGTTTTTTTATCTTCTTTAACATAGTAATTTTTATTATAAGTTACAGTTTGTGTATTTCCATCTCCGTTAGCTTGTAATTGTGAACTGTTTTTTGTGTGTAGTTGACTTTGGGCAAGTTTTGTTGCTTCGTGATGTTTTGAAACAGCCTTAAAAAACAATTCAGTCAACGGGCCAAAAAAATCAGGCTTAATAAAACTTCCAAACCCAAAAACTCCCAAAAGTCCACTAAATAGCAAGATTACAATGCTCGAGATGTCAATTTTTGCGCCAGAAAAAAAGAAAACAAACAGAAATATTACTCCAATAAATATTGCTATAATTCCGTTATAATAAGTTTTAGTATTCTTTTTGTCCATGTTTTCACTAAGTAAACGGCTTCGCATCTTTTTAAATAGTTTGTTTTTGCGTAAGTTCCGCGTTTTTTCTATTGGCGCTAATTGGGAATCTTACTAAAGAACTTTTAGTATTTTGTTTCCTTTTGTTGTTATTTGGTAATGTCTGTAATTGTGCCTTTTTGGGGTAATGCATTCCGTTAAGCCACGTTCCTGAAGCTTCGCTAGAGTACTTGAAACACTTTGCTGATGAAGATTAAGCTGCTTTGCCAACTCACTTGGAGTTTTCGGTTCTTGAAGTCTTTTTAGAATTTCAATAGCAGTTTTGCTCTGCTTTACAAAGGCTATATCTTCCCACATGGGTTAATGAAAGTTTTGGGTATAAATATAGTATCACAATCTCTTCACAATCGCTTTAAAAGAGTTATTCCATTTCTAGTCTTTATGCGAAAGAAGTTACTTTTTAGCATTTTAGTCCTTACGCTAGGTTTATTCTTAATTTTTGGATGTACTTCAAGCTCAAATAATATAAAAAAAGAAACAACCAGCTCTATAGTTTGTGATGAAAATCCATCCTATTTTCAAGCGAATGAACTTTTTCACACAACAATGAGCCATGCAATAGTATATTGTGACAACTTTTGCAAAGAAAAAAAGTATAAATATTATAATATTTATGGAATTGAAGGGGGCGGACCAAATGGAGAGTATAATTTGGTGAATTGTTTATGTTATGTTTGTGAAGAAAAGGTGGCTGATAAGAATGATTTGACTAACAAATTTGATGACAGTCCTCCAAGAATAGAAATTGACAAATCAATTTTTGCAGTCCCATTAAAAACTGGAGAAAGCACAAATATTTCTTATAAACTATTTGGGATAACACACGATTCAAGGCTTGACTTTATTGTTAATGAAATAATATTTGATGAAAATAACAATCAGAAAGTGTATAATTATCTTAGTGATAAATGGTCAGGACCCAGTGAAAATTGGGGTGATGGCAAAGTAACATTTAACTATGTTTGGAAAACACCCGGAAAATTTGTTATTCAAATTAGGGTTCATGATTTTATTTCTAATCAAGATGGAACAGACTCAATCAGTATAGAAATTGTTTAAAACTAAATATTTTGAACTTGTTTGATTAGTGAGTTTAGCATTTTTCCAATCTGCTTGGCGTTGCAACCGCTTTATATGAATTCGGTTAAGTATATACTATATGCAAAGAAAACTTATTTCTGTATTCCTGCTTCTTATTCTAGCAGTTCTTTTATTTGGATGCACAAACTTAAATCAACCAGCTACTAGAGCATTTACCGAAAGTTCTAATATATCCACAGTAACAACAAGTCAACCAAGTTGTGATTATACCTATACTGATTGGGCCCCAACGGATTGTCCCGCTAATGAAATACAAACAAGAACTCTAACAAACTCTCCAGCAGATTGCGTTGGAAAACCAATATTGATACAAGCCTGTAATTATCAAAATCAAAACTCTATAGCATCTGCCCAAAATAATAGGCCTTGTGATTCTTTGGAACCTAGTTGGGCAACTTTCTTTGAAGGACAAGGATATAACCAAGAAAAAGGAGAAATTGTTTTAGGAAAACCATTAAGCATTAGAGTTGACTTTAGGCCTGAATTCACGAGTCAGTCTACAATGCCAAGCCCAGTTACTGTGGATAATAATCCTGTAGACAATACAGTTTTAGATTATAACCTACTTTCTGATAAACTCAAAATCACAATACAAGTTTTTGGATTATGCAGTCCTGATGGATTACTTTGTGGGGAAGGAAATCCTACTTCTAAAGGATTTTTTTCTGCAGAGTGCATAATCAGTAAGCCCGCTTCCTGTAAGTCAGACAGTGCTTCTTTTGAGGTAACTCTTGAAAGAATCGATGGGTGCGAAAGCAAGGTCACTGGCTCTATTGGGAAGTCAATTAGTAATTCAGGCATTAATGATGAAAATGTAAATTACAAATTTACAAGCTATTCTGATTATGCGAAGTTTATTCAAAATGATTTAGAAAAAAAGATTGGTATTGTATTTACTGTTACTGGTCCTGCTTATGGGGGTAATGAAGGAATAGAAAATTCAAGAAAAGATGGAAAAGTTTATTTTATTATGTTTCAACATGGCGACTGGGAATCTACACGATATTGGGCTGTTGAAGTAAATGCAGAAACTGGGGAATTATTAAAGTATGTCGAAGTGACTGGGGAAAATAATCAGATTGACTTGAATAAATTATGGTGGCTAAAATAAAACTTATTTTATTGAAATGTTATTTATTTGGAACAGAATAACGGGTTAATAAAAACTTCTTTTTCTAAGCTATTTGATACGAATGACTAATGATGATGCTGCTTGGGGACTTGTCTTGGGGGGTATAATGGGTGCGGCTTTTGCGGCACCAAAACAACAAGATACAAAAGAGTTGGAGGAATATAGAAAAATTAAACAACAACTATTTATACGGCAGCAAGGACTTGGTCCTTTACCGCCTTTTGAAAAGCTTCAAGCACAACCGCAAATTTATAATGCGTTTATAGAATCGTATAATTTGCATCTGCTTGGTTATTTTCGCAGTGCAAGTATTCTATGTTCAGCTTTGTTAGAGTCTCTCCTTAAAGAAAAATATGGTGAAAAGAATTTTGTCGATTTAGTTAATGAAGCCGGACAAAACAAATTATTAGAGCCTGCCGAAATACATTATTTGCACGGGATAAGATTGTATCGGAATGATTTTGTACATAATATACTTTTAGAAGTAAGGGAGCAAGATTCACAGCTGATACTAATCTCAACTATCAAATTATTGAATAAGATATTAAACAATCAGTAAAGTTCGAGTCTAATCAAAAAAGTTTACTAGATTAGGCAAATTTATGGTTTTGCTGTTTTGGATACACTTTGAATAAATGAATTAAGCATTTTTCCTATTTCTTCTATGTGGCCTTTAAGTTCAATAAACTCATTTTCTTTCAAATATCCCAAATCTTTGGATAGCATTAAATGGTTTTCGCATTCTTTGCAACTTCCCAGTGCATTGTGTAAGAAGTTGGCGAAATCCTTTTGGGTTTTTCTCCCACATCCTTCAGAAATATTAGCCCCAATACTTGAGCTTGCTCTGCGGAGTTGCGAAACTAAAGAATATTGCTCGCTGATTGGAAAATTTACAGTGACCTTGTAAATTGCTAGCGTAAACTCATGACTTTTCTGCCAAACCATGAGCTGTTTGAAGTCTTGAACCATGTAATCACCATTAATACAAGTATCCTGCGGGATTGTAGTTGTAAATTGAGTTATCAGCATAACTTGGTGCAGGCCATTCAAAAAATCCTACAAAAAAACCACTTCCTTTAGTCGCCCAGGTAGCATAACATAAGGAGTCTACAAAGTCGTCTGAGCCGCCTTGAATGTGGTGTAGTTTCATTTTTCCTTGAGTTGTTAATTCAAATTTGAATACTCTTAACTCGTACTGTAATTTATCGTGTTTGGGGATAGTTATTTTCTTATCCTCCATTTGTTTTAACAAATAACTATATGCTTCAGACTTTGAATCAAGAGTTGGTTTGAAGTAATCAATTGGTAAACCATCTCGCTTCAGATTCTCACAAGAGTTAATTGAAAGTCCCGCATGTTCTGCGCAAATCTTTTTAAACTTCCAATCAGCATGCAACAGTTTAATCCTTTCTTCTTGACTTTTAAAATCAATATTAAACATTTCAAAAATTGCTTCAACAAGTAAGTTATTTTCTTTATCTTTAGAAACAACAGTCACTACACTTGAGTCTTGTATTCTTCCCCAATCAATTCCAGCGTAATAAGTTTTACCTTCTTCCTTAGGACAAGTCTGCCTTAGTGAATAATCTTTGGTCACGCTGTTAATTGTTCCAAATTTAAAGAATGAATCAATGCTCTCACTAAAATTAGCCAAGATTTCTGTTTCAAAAGCAATACTGGGCATAGCCTTCTTTTGCTCCTCAATCCACTCTGAACTAATGTATTTGTTTACAGTTGAAGGCAATCTTAGCTTGGCGTACATTGGGTTATTGAAAGCATCCCAAAGAACTCCTGAACAACCAGCTGGACTTGAAGTCATTATCAAAGAACCATGTTTAATTGCCAACATAGGTTCAACTGCTTGTAAGTCTTCAGGAGTAATGCCGTGAGCAACTTCGTTCAAAAAAACATGAGTGACTTCAGTGTAACCGCGAATCTGGCCAGTAGCAGGTAAAGAATACAAATCACTACCATTAGTAAACTCAATAACTTCAAGATTAGACTTAGAAACACTATCAAACAACTCGTTATTAGAAGCAATAAAATTCATGATACGCGAAAATAATAAATCACTTTGTCTTTGTGCAGCACTGACCAACAAAATTCTTTGATTACTATGAACAACACTCGACCACAAAACAAAACAACTAATAACAAAATCCTTACCACTCTGTCTGCCCAAAACAAAACAACAACGCTTATGCTCAATCATCATCTCAGCCATACGAACTTGATAATCCTGCAACTCAACCTTCAAAACATCTAAACAAAACTGAACAAAACCACTAACACCACTAAACCAACTTTGAAGTTGCTCATCAGTAAACCCGAAATGAGCCTCATCAACACGAACCTCCTCACCACGCAAAACACGAATACGAGAAGCCAAATCACTCTTCTCAAGAAGTTTTACTGTTACTTTAGGCTTAGTAATCAAATTCTTCCCAATCTTATATGTAGACTTAACTTGCCTAATGTTATCATAACTCGTACCAAAATAATCAGCAACATCCTGCAAACTCTTACCTTGCTCTAACAACTCGCCAAACTTATCTAACCTCTCCCCAGTCCAATCCATTCTCACACCTCACAAAAATAAATCACGCCAAGAAACAACAAAACACTCTCAAAAGGTAGTTTTTTTCTTTTGTTAGATGTCCTGTTGTCAAGAGTTCATCTACTTCTTTATTACTTTATTACATTATAATAAAGAAATAGGAAAACCATGGACAAACGGACAATTTAGTTTTTCCTCCAGTTTCCTAAGTATCTGACGCCAACAAAACAATTCTTTCTAACTCCTAGCTCAATACTTCGTTTTTCAGTTGGAACACTCCACCTGTTTTTAATTTCTAAATAAAAGCCTGTCAAAGTTCTAGGCATAGTTCGTTTGGCTTTACAGAATGCTAAATATTCGCTCCATAAGTGCTCTTTGGCTACAATAGGCTCAAACTCAGTGTCTTTCATTTCATCAGGAATGGAATCAGTTAATTCTGTTTCAATAAAAACAACCGCAGAATTTGATTTAATTAAATATCTTTGTTTGATTTCCTGTACAGGAAGGCTGTTTGTAAAAGTTCCTTGAACAATTAATTTCTTTAACAGGAATAACGAACTACGCAACAGGCCTTCAAGTTCTTCTTTTGTAGTAATTTTTTCAAGTATCTGGTCATCAGCAAGTTTACAAATGTCAGTAACATCTTCTTGTTTTAAACCTTTAATGAATAGGAAAGGAAAATCAACTATGTCCCAGCGTTTAAAGAAACCGTCTGTTAAGTCTTTAGTTTCAGGTACTTCATTCGCACTAAAAATTAACTTTGCGTGATTCTCAAATTGAAAAGGTTGACCAAATTTTCTTTGAGCAGAAACGGTATCTCCCGCAGTGAGTTTTTTGAAGTCGCCTGTATTTTCCATTATTATGGCAGGTAAATCAGCACAACTATTCATAAGTTTACCAAATAGTTCTGCCTTACTAAACCTGTCATGACCAATTTGCTGAAGCTCCTCACTAGAATAATTATTTTTTCCGACAAAAGCTTGTAAAAGTTTTATATAAACACTTTTACCATTATCATTAGTTCCATTAAGCATTATAGCCTTCTGAATTTTCTTGTAATCTCTATAAAGCAAGTAAGCAGGTATTTCAAACAAAATCCAAAAGTTCTTTTTTTCTACAACACTTTCAACAAACTTTTTAATTTGAGGACAATCAGCACCTTCATTATAATTAATTCCTATTTTACTCTTAAAATAAAACTTTGGGGTGTGCTCTTGCATAGTTTCCATTTCCAAATCATAAATTCCGTTTCCTAAGCAGATTAAATTAACAGGAGCTTCAAATTCTTCACGCTTAATGTAAGTCTTTCTCATTATGCTTTGTATAACTTCATTAACAAAGTTAGTGCTTATAGTTTGCTTTATTTGTTCTTGATTTTGAAGTATTTTTTTAATTATGTTTTCTCCTTGCTGATAATAACATCCTTCTTCATAATACCATATTTCTTCGTTGTCTTGCATGGTTTTGAAAAAATTTATTTGTAATATTAAGTCGCCTGCTAAATCTACTGCTGATTTTTGTTGTTTCATTATTAGTAAGCTATTTACTTTGTCCCATTGTAAAACATAAGTTACGCCCGCGATAAGGGCAGACATGTTTTCAGTCATTTGAATCACTTCGAACGGCGATAATATCTTTGCTAACTACAGTTCGTCCTAGTTTTCTATCGTTAATAACCAAGTCGTATGTGGTTTCTTCAACTATTTTTCCGCGGAAGTGAAATCCATTCTTTAATATTAATTGTGTTTTCATCTCATCATCTCCTTTTTTGAGAAATTTTGGCGACCTTGAAGTACCGCCAAACTACTTTTTTGTAATAGAAAAATTAATTCACACTTTAACCTTTTTGAAATCTTTATAATCGCCTGGCTTTGGTTCAGTATCAGGCTTCATAAAAACCATATTGCCGCTACCACCAATACTCTGCCAAATTTTAGAAAATAATTCATTCAAGCCTTTGTTTGGTAATAAAGAAGAGAGCGAAACGCCAAGACTTCTAGCATTCTGAATTGTTTTGTCCGGAACTTTTTCCGCCAAACGACAGTGAGCAAAACCCCAATACACTTGGGTCTTACACTTACTACAAGTTACGCTCCCGACAAAAGTGTCAAGTCCTACTCTTGCATAATTCAAAGAGCCTTGCTGCCAAGTAACGCCAGCATCCAAATGCTGACCACAAGAACACTGAACACTTGGAAACGCGACAATTTTTTTTAATGAAGCAACTAATTGTTTTCCTTCATCTTGCTTTAACTTGTTAGCTTCTTGATTTTTTAAGTCTTCTTCATGCAACCATAATTGTTCAGTATATTCTCGCAAACCATTACTGGGTTTCTCAAACTTAGCTCTTATTGGATAAAAATATTTTCCATCCTTAAATTCTTGAATAACGACAACACCATAATCTAGAAGCTTTTCTTCCATAGCTTTTGCATATTGGCCCGAAACACCAACTTCGTCAAAAAGTTTTCGAGTAGTCAATAATTTATTTGCCCTATAATATTCATTAATTATTCTAGTGCCTTTATCTTGAACACTTTCTTTAGATTTAACATCATTAAACATTTATTTCCCGCCTCGCAAATTTTCTTGCATTATATCCATAAAGGAATTATTTACAGAAGAGCATATTAACCAAGACATACAGTTTAAATACACTATTGTGTATATGTTTGTTATGAGTAAAACATCAATCTTAAACAGACCATGGGTAAAAAAAATTGTTTTCTGTTTATTAGACTCTCCAAAATTCGCAGGAGACATAGAAAAAGAAACAGGTTATCCTCAACCTCGCATAGCAGAAAGAACAAACGAACTGCACAAAAAAGGAATAATCAAACCCACTTTAAAATCACAAAAACTAAATGAGAGAAGAAAAAAGAAGTGGTTCCAATGGCAAATAAATTACAACACTCTACTAAGATACTCTTTATTTCCAAAAGGTACGCCTTTAGAAGAAACAACAGATGGATTTTTTGGAATGCTACCCGATGAAACAATTACGCCTGAAGGATTAAGCAAAAAAAATTGGACAAAAACAATAAACCTTGCAAAAAAACATAACCAGAAAGCAGGAAAAAAACCATATGCCATACTGCCAGAAAAATTTAAAGAATATTTAAAACAATACAAAAAAAGAGAAAAATTCTGCAATACTATAATAGAAGACTATGAAGAATCAACACTAGAAACAATCCTTAACGGTTTCTTAGACCACTATCTGCCAAAAATAATATCAAAACTAATAGGAAACAAGCAAGCCAAATCAGAAAAGCTAACAACAGAATTAAAAGAAGTTCTTAACGCTATAAAATTCAGAGCAACAGTAAATACAATAAACTTAATTGAAATAAAAAAAGAAAAAAACGGCAAAGAGACATTTGAAATGATTTTTAGGAGTTGATTAAATGAAAAATAAAAAACTTTCGATGTTATCAAGAGTGGCTGAATTTTTATGGATGACTTTTTGGCCTTCTTTGGCAGCAATTATGGTGCTCATCTTTTTATGGGTAATTGTTGCGATTCAAAATCCAAGTTGGATTGGAAATGAGAACTTTGTTATGGGTATAGAAACAGGACTTATTTCAGGAATTATTGTTTATGCAATGATAAAAGTAGATGAAAAATTAAAGAAAGCAAAAAAGTCTAAGAAAAAATAGTTTTTATGGAGTTGATTAAAAATGGATGAAAAAGCAATTCAGTTAGAAAAATCCGAACCTACCAACTACCCACTCCAGACTAGTAAAAACGTGAGTTCGAATCTCGTCCTCAGCGTAAGTTCAAAAATAATTGTTTGTTAAGGGTGATTTCGCATGGCGTTTTTAATAAAGCGCTGCCTTTTTTAGTTTTTCAAAAAATAATTAGTGCAACCTTAGGTTTGGATACATTAACATTAACATCATTCAAAAGCATTAATTATTTAAACTCGCCACAGTAATAAATGCTTAATGAAAAGCAACAAGCATTTTCTTCGAAAGTGGCATATTGTAATGCAAATTTTGCCAATAATGTTGGTAATAATAGCGTTAAAGTGTATTACTCATTTTCTTGGTTTTGAGTGGATTTCTCTTAATGCTTTATTTACAAGTGTTGTTGCAGCAACGACTTTTTTAATAGGATTTTTGATTACAGGGGTTATTTCTGATTACAAAGAGAGCGAAAAGATTCCTGGCGAGATGGCTGCTAGTCTTGAGGTTCTTTATGATGAAGCATTTATTTTAGGGTTAACCAAAAAGCAAGCTGTTTCAAAAGAGTTTATTAAGTTTCATAAAGAATTTATGGATTCTTTGATTAACTGGTTTTGGAAAGAAGAACGCACAAAAACACTTTTGGCTAAGTTAAGTAAGTATAATGAGTATTTTGCTAAATTTGAAAAATATACTCAAGCTAATTTTATTACTCGTGCAAAACAGGAACAAAATAATATTCGAAAAATGATTATTCGTGTGCATAGTATAAGGGAAACGAGTTTTGTTTCTTCAGCTTACACAATTGTTGAAGTACTGGCAATTATTCTTGTAGTTGGTTTATTGATTCTAAAACTCGAACCATTTTATGAGGCCTTGTTTTTTGTTACCGTTGTTTCATTTATTGTTATTTATATGATTTATTTAATTCGAGATCTTGACAATCCATTTGATTATTCTGGAAATGGCGAGACTGGGACAGAAGTATCTCTGAAGCCAATTCACGATTTATACGAACGGTTGTATGAAAAAACTAATGGCAAAGATAGCTAGTCTTTTTTAATTATTGCAAAAAATTATTGTAAGTGGTATCCTGCACAAGGCTTTTTGATGTCATACTAGTCAGTCTTCTATTTGGGGGCCCTTTCGCAATACTTATATCTTTATTTGCAGTTGTTATTTTATGTTTTTGAGTGGGATTGTTAATAAATCCGAATCTTTTTTGATAAAGGAAGAAAATCTATTCGTTAAGGAGATTTTGTCGCTTCTTCATTTTAGGGTTTTGTTTAGATTTAAGTATCCTAAACTTTTTTTGTTTGTTTTGTGTATTATTTTGGCTTATTTTGTTTTTACTGACTCTTTGTTAAATTATTTTTTGGGGCATTTAGGTGGTTGGAGTTATTTTGGAGTTTTTTTGGCGGGAATACTTTTTTCGTTTGGTTTTACCTCCCCCTTTTCTGCCGGATTATTGTTACTAATGAATCCTGAAAATATTTTTCTTGCGGCTCTAATTGGGGGTGTTGGTTCTATGTTAGGTGACTTAGTTATATTCAGGTTTGTGAAAGTTTCTTTTGAAAAAGAGTTTTTAAGATTAAAAAAAGAGCGGCCTTTTAGGTTTATGAGAACAGAAATTCATAAATCAGTTAGTCCTAGAGTTTGGCACTACTTATTGTTTGTTTTAGCCGGTTTCTTTTTTGCCTCCCCTTTTATTCCTGACGAGGCAGCAGTAACTTTGCTTGCAGGTTTATCTAACATGAGTGTAAAAAAAATTGCTTTAATTAGTTTTGTTTGTAACACAGTAGGGATTTTGATTTTGTTGCTTATTTAAGTAAAATATTTTAATATTAAAAATCCACCAATTAAAAGTAGAAATCCAACTGTTATTAGAATGTTAAAATATTTGTCAATGAATGTTTTAATTTTTTTTCCAAAGTAAAATATTAGTCCTGCCACTAAAAAGAATCGAAATCCTCTGCCAAGTATTGATGCGGTTATTAATGTAACTAAATCTATGTGCCATACTCCTGCAGCGATTGTGAATACTTTATAGGGTATGGGAGTTAAGGCTGCCGCAAGTATTGCAAAGAATGCGTTGTCCACATACATTTGTCCCACTAAACTAAAATATTGTTGGTAGTTTAGTGTTTGTATGATAAAGACTCCAATGTATTCATAAAAACTGTATCCTATAAAGTAACCAAATAAGCCTCCGAGTACACTTCCTATGGTGCATATTGCCGCATATTTAAATGATTTTTTTTGAATTGAAACGCACAAGGCAATAAGTAGAATATCTGGGGGTATTGGAAAGAAAGATGATTCGGCAAATGCTAGTACAAATAATGCAAGAGCACCATATTTTGTTTCTGCCCAAGAAAGAGTCCAGTCATAGAGTTTTCTAATTTTTCCAAAGGTGTAATAATTTATAGTTTTTAGAAAAGTATTTTCACCTAATTTGTTCATTAAGTATCGTCTCAGTCATTTTCACATGAACCATTAAGTTTAGTGGGCACTATTAAAACACGCATTTTGGGGGTTATATAAGTGTTGGTACAAGTTTTGTCTAATTAACTTTAAGTAATTTTAAACTAAAATCAGAACTCTTATATACTTTAATTTTCAAAGTTATATATGCAATTTAAGGGGTTAACAAGTGCTGAGGTGAAGGGGCGGTTTTTAGAATATGGTGCTAATGAGATTAGGAGTCTTTTGACTGTTTCGATTTGGAAGGTTTTGTTTAGACAGGTGTCATCAAATTTTATTATCTATCTTCTTTTAGTCGCACTGATTATTTCTTTTTTTATAGGAAAAGTAATTACGGCGTATACAATAGGGATCGTAGTTGTTGTTGTTATAGGCTTGGGATTTTTTCAAGAATATCGGGCCGAGAAAGCAATCAAATCTCTAAAAACAATGATTGTTCCTGCTTCGATTGTGATTAGGGATGGAAAAGAAATCGAGGTTCTTACAAGAGAGGTTGTTCCGGGGGACATTGTTCTTTTGCGTGCGGGGGAAAAAGTTCCTGCAGATTGTATTGTTAGAGAATCAAATACTTTGAAAATAAATGAATCTATTCTTACTGGTGAATCAAAGGAAATAATTAAAGAAGTTATATTGAAGGGGAATGTTCCTGCTGAAATTAACAAAGTGTATATGGGGACATTAGTTGTGAGTGGAAAAGCTATTGTTGAAGTAACGCACACTGGTATGAATACCCAGTTTGGAAAAATTGCTGGATTAATTTCAACAGCTGAAAAAGAACTTCCATTAAGGGATAAGGTTAATCGAATAGCAAAGTTTATGGTTTATGTTGGGATAACTGTTTCCATTCTTACAGGGGTTGTTTTATTTTTTGGTGCTAAAGAAATAACTGGTACAGTTTTAGCAGAAATTTTAATTGTTGTTATTGCTGTTGCGGTTTCTTCTTTTCCTGAAGGCTTGCCTATCGTTTTGACCACTACTCTTGCGCTTGGGGCAAAAAGAATGGCATCAAGAAATGCAATTGTTAATAGAATGTCAATTATTGAAACACTTGGGGAAACAACTGTGATTTGTTCTGATAAGACGGGGACAATTACCAAAGGAGAAATGACGGTTAAATCAGTTATTACCGCTACTGAAGAGGTTAATGTTACTGGTGTGGGATATGAAATTCACGGGGAACTGCTTTCTAGCGGTAAAAAAGTTATTCCTTCAAAAGATTCTGCGTTAAGCAAGTTGATTATTTCGAGTGTTCTTTGTAATGATACTATTATTGAGCGCACAGGGACTGACAATATTGTGCAAGTGCATGGCACTCCTACTGAAGGAGCCTTGCTTGTAATGGCTGCCAAATGTGGGGTCTATAAAGAAGATTTTAAGGGAGAGAGGGTTGAAGAGATTCCTTTTACTTCTGATAAGAAATCAATGACTATTTTGTATAAAGATGGGAATGAGTTTGTTGTTTATCAAAATGGTGCTCCCGATTATTTGATTAATCGATGTGAGTATTTGCAAAAAGGTAAATCTATAGTGAAGTTTTCAAAAGAAATGAAAAATTATTTTTTTAAAAAACAATCTTTTCTTGCAAAAAAAGGGTATAGGGTTATTTGTTTTACATATGCTCCTGCAAAAACTCTTCCCGCTGATGGAAAAGTAAAAGGACTAATATTCTTGGGGCTTGCTGGAATGGAGGATCCTCCGCGGAAGGAAGCAGCTGAATCAATTAAAGCTTGTTTGTTAGCAGGAATTCAAGTTAAAATGATTACTGGTGATTATAGGGATACTGCTCTTGCGATAGCAAAACAGGTTGGTATTGAGGGAAAAATAATGCTTGGGGGCGAAATTGACGATTTAACTGATGAAGAGTTAACTGAGGTTGTACAAGGAATAAGTATTTTTGCAAGAGTGCGACCCGAACATAAACTTAGAATAGTTCGAGCATTAAAATTAAAGGGGGAAATAGTTACAATGACTGGGGATGGAGTTAATGATGCTCCTGCATTAAAAGAAGCACATATTGGAGTTGCTATGGGGAAAACTGGGACGGATGTTTCAAGAGAATCAGCTGATTTGATTCTTAAGGATGATAATTTTGCTACTATTGTTGCTGCGGTTGAAGAAGGGCGAACTACATATACTAATGTAAAAAAGTTTGTTTCGTATCAATTGGCTTGTGTTATTGGGGAAATAATATTAATTTTTGTCAGTCTTTTAGTTGGTTTGCCCCTGCCATTAGTTGCTTTACAGATATTATTTATGAACATTATAGTAGATGATTTTCCTGCAATAACTTTGGGGCTAAATCCTGCTTCAAAGGATGCTATGCACTCAAAACCAAGAAAGAATGCAGCTCTTTTAGACAAGGAATCATTGTTGTTTGTGGGTGCTGCAGCTTTAGTAATGGGATTTTTGTCTTTAGGCACTTTTTGGGTTTTAATAAATATTTTAAATGTGGAATTAGCAGTATCAAGAACAATAACATTAATTACATTAATTTTTTTCCAATTAGTAAGTGCGTATTGCTTCAGATCATTTAGATTTGGAGTTCATGAATTGCCCATCACTTCAAACAAATATTTGTTTTGGGCTTCACTAGCTTCAATATTAGCTACTATTATAGTTGTATACTCTCCGTTAAATGTTTTATTTGAAACGACTCCAATCGACCCAATATTTTGGGTTTTTGCATTACTAGTATCTTTTTCGGTAGTAATAGTTTTGGATGTAATTAAGAAAATCAGGGGGAATAAATCCAATCATGGCTTAGTTATTTCAAATTAATCAAATTTTGATACTGCTTGTTTTTGTGCGCGTTTAAAGTGCTTCAAATTGCTATTCTTCTTTCGAAGCTGTGCCACAGGTTGTTTTAACCTACGCTCGTCCTCAGCGTAAAAATAATTATATTAAATTTCAAGCATTTTCTTTAGAATTTTGTTTATTTGTTCGTGGTGTTCTTTTTCTAAAGTTCCTGTTTTCTCAAGTAATCTTTTTTTGTCTATTGCTCTTAACTGAAATATTAGTGCAATCGAATTTTCTTTTAGTCCGTTTGCTTTAGTTGGTTTGACTTGGATTGTGTTAGTGTATCTTAGTGCTTGGACGTTTGATGTGAAGGGTATTATCAAAACCATTCCTGCATCTACTTCACTAATTACAACGACCGGTCTTAAACCTGATTGTTCGTGTCCATTGCTTTTTGGCAATTCAACGAACCATATTTCGCCTTTGTTCATTTAAGATTCTCTTCAAAATTAGCTAAATCTTCATCACTCATTCGGTCCCACGCTAGGAGTTCTTTCTTTAATTCAACTTGTTTTTCTAGTGCATCTAAGTATAGTAATAATGCTCTTTCAACTAGTTGTTCCTCATCAAACCCCAGGGTCTTTGAAGCATTCTTTAATTTTTTGTCCATTTCTTTAGAAACCTCAACGTACATAACATCACTATCATATTGTGTGTTATAGGAAGTTAAAAAACTATTCTTTTCAACGGCTTTAAAATTTGAATTAGGTGAAGTTTAGGCCTGATACTGTCAGAAGGGTTATTTTAATGCACGCTCGTCTTTCAAGCGTTGAGTTTATCTGGTATAAAGCTATTTATTCTAGAAGAACCTACTATTTTTATGGTTGAGAGAAAAGTTATTGCTATCATTCCTGTTCATAATGAAGCCAAAGGGGTTCCTAAGCTTGTTCGTTCTCTAAGGCGTTGTTTGCGTGCGGGCGTGATTAATGATTTTGTTTTTATTGAGAATGGAAGTAGGGATGCTACTGCTAGTGTTGCCCAACGTTTGGCACCTGGAAAAGTGATTTCGCTTAAGGAACCTTCTAAGGGAGCAGCTATTTTTGCGGGAGCAAAACTCGCAAAAAATCGCGGGTTTAATACTATTGTTACTTTGGATGGAGATTTAGAGGTTTTTTCTCCAAGTGCAATTAAGAAAATTGTTGATCCTTTGTTTGACCGAAAAAAACCTATGTTACAGCAGGTGATTGCAGCGGTGCTTGAGCCTAGGAAAGCTTCTGCTCAACATTATGAAATGGCTGTGGAGACGGGCTTTTTTCCTAATGAGAAAGCGTATTATGATGTGGGAATGGATGAATCTGGAATTAGGGCATTTAAGGTTTCTATGCTTGAGCCAGTGTTTAGGGGAAACCCTCGTTGGGTTAAGGCACTTCTTTCCAGGACTTCTCCAGAATTAGCTCTTACTGCGTTGTCTCAACGACTTGATAATTATGATAGTTCATCTGGAAGGCTAAAGCATTCACATAATTTTGAAAAAATGGATTATACTGAAGTGCATCACGCTCCCAGCGGGTTTGTTTTTGGCCAAGAGAGATTAATTCCGCGAGACGTTTTTGTTACTAAGCGACATGCGGGTAGTGCAAATAGTGTTTCTACTAGTTTGCAGGCATCAGCAAGGTCGCTTTACGAGGCTGAGAGCAAGGCAAGACAGGATTTGTATAACGAGTTATTAATGCAAAAAGTGTTTAGAGCAAAAGCGCGCATTGGGAATGTTGCTAGAAGTAAAGTGCGAGTTCGAGTCTAATTCTCAGCTTAAATAGTTTAATTCAAAAAAAGGTAATTAATCTTATTTAAAAAGAAGTTAAAATATTTTTATTACAAAAATCTACTTAATATTTTACTATCTCTTTCTCCTCTTTTTATTCTCAGTTGTAGCGCTTTGGTTTCAGCTAGGATACTTGGACTTTTTTCTCTTATTCTATTGTTTCTCAATAGTTGATCTCTGCACCTTGCGATATCATCTTCAATATTGCCACGTATTCTTCTGATTTCCATCTTTTCAACAGTTCCAAGTCTGCCTGTCTTTAAAGCCCTTTCAACTGCGTTAAGTTCAGTTTTGGTTGTTGAATGACTTGTAACTTCTACGTTTAGTCTATTAGCGTTTGCCAAATTACTTCGGTGTGTTTCTAATGTTCTTCGGACTAAAATAGGTAATTTGCGTATTGGGCCCATAGGTTCTCAATCACATTAATAGGTTTTTATATATTTAAAGTTATTTGTAGGTTTGGCGCACAATAGAAATTCAATAGATTTCTATACCACATTTGATTCAATAAAGTATATATATTAGTTAGAGTGTTAATTGAATTGAGTGTTATGGTTGTTATAAAAAGAGTTCCAAAATTTGGCGCGAAATTATTTATGCCGCCATCTAGTGTTAGACCTAGACTTTCTGTTTTTAGTAATTCAAGAAAAGGCGGGCCTAAGAGAGTTAGAATTCAAGATGGAAAAGTTGTGGGTGTTCCTCCCGCTCTTGCTCCAGGACATGTTTATGGTGATATTACTAGAGTAACGCGTAATTCTGGAGGACAATTAGTTCGTGTAATGCGAAAAGGTCCGGGCGCAGCAAAGTTCCCTAGGGCTATAATTATTAGGGATTCTAAGACCGGTAACATTGTTGGTTTTCGACAAGTTGTTGAAGTTAAATAATTTTTTTAGCCCTCACTATTTTTATTTAGTTTCACCCTAATTAGTTTATGTCTAAAATAGATTTTGTTCCAGTGCACGAGCTTTCTGATTCTGAGTTTAGTGAATTTGTAAAACAATACTTATTTTTTAATAATGATATGGATTTGAAGGATTATGGAAAAAAAATGAGTGGGGAAAAAGAAGAAGGTTTGAAAAAGTGGCTTTTGGGGCAGAGAAAAATTCCTGGCACTGGTAAGTGGAGATTAATTATTGCAAGAGTTGATGGAAAGTTAGCAGGGTTTACAAATATTAATTTAGTTTCTCAAGATAAATCAGTTCGATTGTATGAAATATATGTGGATCCAAAGTATAGGGGATCTAAATTAAGATTGGGGGATCGTTTTATTTTGGAAAGTTTAAAACTTGGAAAAAAATTAGGGTTCGAAAGATTTTGGGTTGGAAATGCGAGTACTATTCCTTCAAATGGGGGAATTAAAAAATTAATTGAGCGAATTATTAAGCAGCCTTTGGGAAAGTTCCCGGAAGATTATCCTCGTTCTATGAAAAGAAAAAATCCTTTCTCAAGAATTTTTTTAACAAAAGAAGGTACAATGGGTTTTACTGGTGACCCTAATTGGGCGCGTGCAAGAGCTATTCGTTATAAGGATACAAAAAAAGGTTTTGTAAAGTTCCCTAGTTTTACCCTGCCAATCACACAGAAAACTATTGCTGCTGCAAGAGGAAGAGTAAGAAAGTAATTGAATTTTTTAGAATTAGTTTTTCTTTTTTGTGAGGGTTTTTATTTTTATTAAGTGTTCTTTTAGCTTTAATCAGTCATCTCATTGTTCGGTGTTTGCCCAATTAAAAACAAGACTTAAAAAGCAGGATGCGCCTATTATAGCTGTGGTTTTGTTGAAGGTAATTGCACTAATTGCATTGTTCATTTTAGTTTTATTTGGGTGCACAACTGTTAATCCTCCTGTGGGATTAATGAGTTTTAAGCAATTGGATGACTCGAAAGCAACCGCCGAGGGTTTAAACGAGTTAGTTCTTGCAAACAATACTTTTGCGGTTGATTATTATAATAAGTTAGATTCAAATCCTGAAAACAACGGCAAAAATATTTTCTTTTCGCCGTTTAGTATTTCGACAGCTCTTGCAATGACTTACGAGGGGGCGGGCGGGAACACAGCCGAAGAAATGCGTAAAGTGTTTTATTTTCCACAGGATGATGTTGCAAGACAATCCTCCTTTGCTAAACTATACAATTCGTTAAATGAAAGTGCTTCAAAAGGAAATTATAGTTTAAATATAGCTAATGCTTTGTGGAATGAGACAACATATCCCCTCAAGCAAAGCTTTTATGATACTGTTGACAATTTTTATTATGGTAAATCAACTCCAGTAGATTTCCTTAATTTACCTGATGAGCAAAGACAGTTAATCAATAGGTGGGTTGAAGACCAAACAAACAAGAGAATTGTTAGTTTGCTGCCTGAAAATTCTATTAAAAGCAGCACTGTATTGGTGTTAACTAACGCTATTTATTTTAAAGGTGACTGGGCGAGTAAATTTAAATCAGAAAATACTGAGTACGCCGATTTTTTTGTTTCTGAAGAAAAAAAGATTACAACTAAGCTAATGCGTCAAAAAGAAGAGTTTAATTATTTTTCTGATGAGGGTTTTGAGTACTTGGAATTGCCCTACAAAGGAGACGATATGTCAATGATTGTGCTGCTTCCAAAAGCAATTCAACTTGATTGTGGCGAAAAGCTCAATTGTAATCCCGATGCATACAAATCCGCGTACAGTTTTTCTATTCCTTCGGCAGAAATCCTTTCTCAAATAAAGTCAAAGATGAACAAAAGAGAATTACTGGTGTATTTGCCAAAATTCAAGTTTGAAGCGGAGTATAAATTAAAGAAAGACTT
This sequence comes from archaeon, assembly GCA_041664905.1. Taxonomy (GTDB): domain Archaea; phylum Iainarchaeota; class Iainarchaeia; order Iainarchaeales; family JAAZKV01; genus JAAZKV01. Next base: position 23,932 of record JBAYJX010000013.1, read on the forward strand.
GCAGGAAATGGGTGTGCGGGAAGCCTTTGAAAATACAGCAAATTTTTCAAAAATGGATGCTGCAAATTATGTTAAAATAGACCAAGTTTATCATAAAGCCTTTGTTGAAGTTAATGAAGACGGGACCGAGGCTGCGGCAGCAACTGCAGTGGTTGTAGGTAAGACATCAATGCCTATGACATTCAATGCCAACCATCCGTTTGCATTCTACATCAGGGATAACAAAACTGGGGAAATATTATTCCTCGGAAAAGTAGTTGACCCAACATTAACTAAATGAATGTTGCTGTATGCAGCTCTTATTAGGGAATCTAAATGCCATGTCTTGAATTTTTACTGTTTCCTAAAAAACTATTTTTGCTGCAAGAGGAAGAGTAAGAAAGTAGTTAGTTCTTTTTAGAATTAGTTTTTCTTTTTTGAGGAAGTTTTTATTTTTTCAAATATTCTTTTAATTTCGGCCAATCATCTTCTTCAAGTATGTATCCTACGCATTTAGGTGAACCGCATCGGCATGGGAACTTGAAGTATTCTTTTGGATTCCACTCTATTCCATAATTTACAAGTAGTTCTTCATCAGAATTGATTTCTCTTTTGGAGTATATCCAAACTTCTTTATCTTTAACTATGAATTCACAATTTGGTTCGCATGAGTGATTAGCATATTTTGCATAATTGTTTTCCGTGTCTCCATCAAGATCATTTTCTTCATCTACTTCAAAGATATAGGTTCCTCCTCGGTTAGGGTCTTTTTTAGCAAGCGCTAGAGAAGCTTCTTCTCTTCTAGTTCCTTCGCTTTTACTAATTAGTTCTCCACAATATTGAATTATTTTTGTTCCTAAGAGTATTTTTTTTGACGCAAATATTCCTTTGTTGTGTATAGTTGATTCCCCGAGGTAGGCATATTCATTAATTTGGCGTAATTTGTTTGTCATAATAACACTTTTTTTAATTAATCTATATATGCATGTTTTTCTTCGTCAAATTCAGTGTAATTTGAGAGTAGTTCTTCGCCTTTTAGTATTTTTCTTTTTGTTCTAAAAGTAGTCCCGTTTTTTGTATCTATTGAAATAAGATTAGGATTTTTAGAGTGATTTGTGTAGAAAGATAATCCCATTGTATAGAATCCGCCTTTGTTTACCCAAATTGAATTTCCTTCTTCAACAAAGAATGCTTTGATTAGTTTTTTTACTTCTTCACTTGAATTAGAAAATTCTTTTTTACTAATTTTTACCCACTTTGTTTCCTCTTCGTCAATAAATGGGTTTTCGTCTTTTTCAATATCTCTTATTGCAAATACTCCAACTCCCTGAATTGGGGATGGTTGTATTCTGCAAGTAGTGTTAAGTATTGAGTTGAGTGTTTTTTGCTTGTTCATGCATTTTCACTCTTAGTAGAGGTAGCCTTCGGTATGTAATTTATCAGAATCGCTTGGCCATTTTGCCCCAATATCAGTTCGGTAGTACATGTTTTGTATCATAATATTTTTTACACGAGAGTAAGCTTGTTTTCTTGCTTCTTCAACAGTTATTCCTGAAGCTGTTACAACAAGTACATACCCTGAGTCTCCTGCAATTGTCCAAATATCATTAATTATTTTTACATCTCCTAGGTGTACTCCTTCGTAATTTGGTTTTTTGAATAAAATTGAAAGATCTTTGTAAATGAATGCTTCTTTTGGATCATCAAAAGGGAAGGGGGGTACAACTACACATATTCCTATTTGGAATCCTTTTTTTGTTTTTAGCTCAAATGCTTCCCCTTTAGCCAAACGGTACATTGTTTCTCCGGCTTCGCTTGTTATTCCTTCAAGTTGTATGCTTATTGTAGGGTATCCAAATCGGCAAGTGAACTCAAGCGGAAATATCCCTTTGGCATTTGCAATACAATTAATATCAATGTATCCAACATATTTTGATTTAATTAAATCTTCTTTGAGTCTTGATAGAGTAATTTTGAATATTTCGTTTGGTTGTGACCAGAACATTAATGTGTTTCCGCACCACACTGGTTTTCCATTTCGTTTTACATATAAACTATGATTTGGAACCTCAACACAATATACATTTCCTTCATATTCAACTGTTTTTGTATCACGTTTGTCAATCCAAGAAACTTTTTTTTCAATTCTTTCCAGTACTTCGTAGCTTCTGTGAATTTCTTTAAATTGTCTTTCTCCAATTTTTCCGTCTTTGCGTAATCTTTCTGAAATTACCCCAACTTTTCCAATTTTTAACAATAACTCTTGTACATCGTCAGCTAGTCTTTTCGAAGAAGTGTAATATACCCTAGTTTTATTACTTTGGTTTCCATCCCCCAAAAACATGTGATTGTATAATATTTCTAATTGTTCTTTGCTTAATTGTAAATATTCTCGCGGGATATACTTTTCTAGTGCATCTCCAAGGGGTCTTAAATAACTCCATAATTGCTTGTCATCGCATACAAAAGTATCTTTTGTTTCTCTGAATTTGAAGGGGAGTTTTTGTAATATTTCTCGTATTTTTTCTCTTACTCTAGGTTTGCTTTGGGCTATTCCTAGTTGATATCCTTTTGTTGAAGTCCATCCTTCTGCTAACCATAAACCAAAGAACTTTATCCACTCGTCCATTTCAATTATTTTCTCAGGAGCTGATTTTCCTTTAACTGTTTTTCCTTCATAATGGAAGATTACTTCTGAGGGTAAAACAAAAAACCTTTCACTAGTTCCTTTGTATTGTGAGCTTCTGAATACAACAAATTGGTTTGGCAACTCTTTAGCTTTAACAAATTCTAGTTGTCTTTCTCCTTTTCTGTATTTGTTAGCTTCTATTCCAACCATGTTGTGGTCAAGAGTTACGCCTAAATCAATTGTTTGATTTTTTATTTTGAGTAATTTTTTGTGATGATTGAATTTTACGATGCTTGTGGGTCTTTGGTATTTAATATCGTGGTCTTGTGGGTTTAATGTTGCAAACTCATCTTCAAAGGTAATGTTAGCAAAATCCTTCCAGCCATTTTTAGTTAGGACTTGGGTTCCTTCTTCGTAACACCCCATTTCTCCAGTATATGGCCCAATATCTCCAGGAAATAATTTTTTGTGCTCAAAGTTAACATTTATTGGGTAAATAAAATCATTTCCATTAAAGAATGCTCCGACAGCAACTTCTACTCCTACCGCCATTTTTTGGAGTTGGAATTTTTTAATTTTGCGTGCCCAGATTTTTTTGTTTTGTTCAAGTATTTGGATTAAATCTTTGCCATCTTCTTCTTGCCCTAAAAAAAGTACTCCTTTTTGGTCGGATGCAACTGTTCCGCTTGGTTTGAAAACATATCTTTCAGGTGTTTTCTTTATGAACTCAATTGCTTCTTCAAAATCAGTGAAATCCCAGTGTGGGAGTATGTTCATTCCTACTCTTTTCATCTCGTTTTGGCCAAATTCTCTATCTTCTTCAAGTTTGTCAGTGTATTTGCTTCCTCCTACAACTAATTTTCCTTTTGCTCGTAATTCGTCTGCATCAGAACCAAATCCAACATCATCAAAAATAATTACATCTGCCCAATCAACTTCTGCTTTCCAATCACTAACTTTGTCAAGTATTCCGTCATAAACATCTTCATCATCTTTTCTTTCAATGTAACATTTTACTTGGTGTCCTTCTTTTTTTATTTCCCAAGCCAAGTCTCCGCTTAAGCTTTCCCATGAAACAAAAAGAAATTTTTTTGGGTTAGCTGTAGTGCTAATTTTTTGCTTTGTTTCTGTTCCGTTATGGTTTTCTTTTGGTGTTACAGCCTGTTCTTCGGTTTTATTAAACATTTTTTCACTAATATAATCAATGAATAAAACTTTTTAAATGCATTACATCTTTTTTATTCAATAAATATTTTTTTTATTTGAATAAAATTTGTTAATTAAGAAAAAAACTTAGCTATTTTAATCTAAAAATACTTTTTTCTAAAGTTTTTTTCTTTTAAGTAGCAACGAGTTTGTTACAACGCTTACTGAACTTAGTGCCATTGCCCCGCCTGCGATTATTGGTGAGAGGAGTATTCCGAAAGGGAAGTATAGTATCCCTGCAGCTATTGGGATTCCTACTACGTTGTAGAATAATGCCCAGAACATGTTTTGTTTGATTTTTGCTATTGTAGCTTTGCTTAATTTGATTGCTTTTGCTACATCAGTTAAATTGTTTTGCATTAGCACAATGTTTCCTGTTTCCATTGCAACATCTGTTCCGCTTCCCATTGCTATTCCTATGTCTGCTATTGCTAGTGCTGGGGCATCATTTATTCCGTCTCCGACCATTGCAACTTTATATTTTCCATTTTCTTGTAATTTTTTAACATAATTTGCCTTGTCTTCGGGAAGTACTTCTGCGAATATGTTTGTAATTCCTGCTTGTCCAGCAATTGCTTTTGCTGTTCGTGCGTTATCTCCTGTAATCATATACACTGTGATTCCAAGTTTTTGTAGTGAGTTAACAGCTTCTTTTGAAGTATCTTTTATTGCATCTGCTGCGGCAACCATTCCAATTAATTGTTTTGAATCTGCTAAGAGCATTACGGTTTTTCCTTGGCTCTCCATTTCTTCCATTTGTGCTTTTGCAGAAGAAATGTCAATTTTTTCTTTTGTCATGAGTTTAGTATTTCCAAAAAAATATTTCTTTTTATTAAGTTCAGCAGTGATTCCGTGTCCTGGAATTGCTTTGAAGTGTTTTGTTTGAGTAAGTTTTATTTTTTCTTGTTTTGCTTTTTCTACTATTGCGTCCGCAAGTGGGTGTTCGCTTGATTTTTCTAAACTTGCAGCAATTTCAAGCACTTTGTTTTCACTTAATTTTCCTACTGGAACAATATTTGTTACTTCAGGAACTCCTTTAGTTATTGTCCCTGTTTTATCAAATATTACAAACTTTAGTTTGTGTGCAGTTTCTAGTGCATCTCCGCCTTTGATTAGTATTCCATGTTTTGCTCCCAGTCCTGTTCCAACCATAATTGAAGTTGGCGTAGCTAGACCTAGTGCGCAGGGGCAAGCAATTACAAGTACTGCTATGCTTAGGAGTAAACTAAAAGTTATTCCCATTCCTAAGATGAAGTACCATGCCAAGAATGTTCCTATTGAAATTAGTATTACTGCTGGAACAAAGTACCCTGAGATTGTGTCAGCGTATCTTTGAATTGGTGCTTTTCTTCCTTGTGCGTCATCAATTAATTTAATTATGTGGGCAAGGGTAGTGTTTTCTCCTACTTTTGTTGCTTTGAACTTGAAAGTTCCGTGCTTGTTTATTGTTCCTCCAGTTACATTGTCTCCAATTTTCTTTTCTATTGGCATACTTTCTCCGGTTATCATGCTTTCATCAATTGAAGAGTATCCTTCGATTATTGTTCCATCTACTGCAATTCTTTCGCCGGGTTTTACAAGTATTATGTCGTCCACCACAATATCATCCACGGGCATTTCAATTTCAGTTCCATTTTTTATAACTATTGCGGTTTTTGGTGCTAGATTCATTAGTTTTTTGATTGCGTCGCTTGTTTTGTTTTTTGCGATTGCTTCAAGCCACTTTCCTAGTACAACTAATGTAATTAGTATTGCGCTTGTTTCAAAGTATTGTCCTGCTGTTTGGTTAAACAAAATATTATATAGGCTCATCAGGTATGCTGCGCTTGTTCCGACAGCAATTAATGTGTCCATGCTTCCTGTTTTGTTTTTCAAAGCATTCCATGCCCCTAAGTAGAATTGTTTTCCTACAATGAATTGTACTGGTGTTGCCAAAGCAAATAGTATGAATGTTAAGTAAGGTACTTCTATTCCTAGTGGCATTAATATCATCCCTAATATGAATGCAGGCAAAGTAAATGCAAGACTTAGAAAGAATGTATTTTTTATTGTGTTTAGTTCTTCTTGTTGAATTTTGTTTTGTTTTTCTGCGTTCATTCCATCAGTTAGAATTGTCGCACCGTATCCTGCCCCTTTAACTATCAAGATAAGATCTTTTTCTTGTATTTTAGAATCATCATATTCGATAGTTGCTTTTGAAGTTGAAAAATTTACATTTGAATTCTTTACTCCTTCGTTTTTTCGTAAATTCTTATCAATTATTATTGCACAGCTTGCGCAGTGCATTCCGCTTAATTGTAGTGTTGCTTTTTTCATTGTTTCACCTCTCCCCATTGAGTTGCGTTTAATGGCAATATGTGTGCTTTATCAAATGCTGAATTTGTTTTTTCAAGTATTCCGACTACAATGAATTTTTGTCCAAAATCTTCAACTGTGTCTCCAAGATTAGTAAATTCTTTTTCTTCTCTCATCATTTCTGCTTCAGTAGATCCTAAAATTATTGGGTAATATTTTGTTCCAACAATTGTGTGTTCTTCATAATCAGAAATGTTTCCTTCTTTTAGTTTGAGTGTTGAGAGTTCAGCAAGTGTATTGTAGTTTACAAATAGTGACATATCGCTTCCTTCAATTTTTACATAAGCTCTGTTTTCATCTCCAGTTAATTGATAAAATTCTTCAGAACTCACAAAGTGAAAGTAATCCACAATTGTTTCAGTTTCTTTTAGTACTCCTTCTATTGTGGGGCTAATTCCAAATAATCCGCTAATTTTGTCCCCAGTTGTGTTAAATAGTTTTTCTTTAACCATCATATCGGCTTCCATTGCACCAATTACCATTGAATCATTTTCAGGTATTGAGTTTCCTTGGGTTGTTTTGTATTGTGCAAGATCATTGTTTCTTGCTAACGCAAATATCTTGGGTTGATTTTGTTCATTGAATGTAAGTTTAAGTGTTACTCCTTGGAGTGGGGTACTTTCGGTCGTGTTTGTAGTTCCCATAGGAGTATTTCCTTCAATTCCGAAGTAAATAAAACCAACAATTAGGATTAGCACTAGACTAAATAGTATTGTAATTTTTTCTTTCATAATCCATTCTTTAAAGTTCATCAAAATCCCCTTTTTTGTTTTTTAATATTTATTTTCTTGTTTTGCGCATCCTTTGCATTTGCACTTTTCTCCATAATGTTTGTATGCATCATTTAGTATGCACCAGCAGAACTCGTCTGATGGTTTAAATATTTTTTCTCTTCCTTTTTTTTGGAAAACTATTACTTCTGTTTGTTCTAAATATTTTAGTTGATGTGATATCGCGGAAAGAGTAAGATTTTCTTTTCCAACACTTTTATGAATTTCGTTCACTGTTTTCGGCCCGTTCATTAAGCTTCTTAGTATTTTGAGCCTTGTTGGATCAGCTATTGCTGAAAAAAATCTTAATACTTTTTTATCGATTTCTGTTGTTTCAACCATTCACATCACTAATAGTTGAATGGTTGCTCAACCTTTTAAATATACCTCCTGGGTTAATTTATACTTTGCCCATTTGGCAAGAGTTTCCTCCGCCACATCCGCAGCCCCCGCTCTTTTTAGGGACAGAAGCAACTAGGGTTTTTGCTTCGGCTTGTACTTTTAGGCTAAGCACAATATTTCCGCTAGAATCAATTCCCACATCATCTCTTACTACAAATGTTCCTTGTATCATTCCCATCCAGCAACTCCATTGGATTACGCCTGTTGTTGTTGGGGTGAACTCTATTGTTTGCTCTCCTTGTTTGATACTAAAATTTAAGTTGTATGCAGGAACATTTATTCCACTATTGCATCCGTTGAGTTCTTTTCCATTTATTATCCATTTAACTGGTACTCCTTTTTTGAGTATGAAACTATTTGGGACCCAACCCGCATTAGTTACATCCATTCTAATTATTTGATATGGTGAATCAACTGTGTATGATCCGCTATCAGTCACTGTCAAATTTGTTCCTGGTTGGGGGTTTACTCCGTTCGCACTTATATTTTGTGAGAAACTAATTGCGTTTCCAGTTAGTGCAAGTCCATTATTTATCATTAGTATTCCCATTATGATTACTATTGCTGCTGATAAGCGAACAATATTGTTTTGGAAACCGTGGCTAAGAAAGGAAGCGAATACTCCAAATAGCATCATTGGGATTAGTGTTCCTATTGCGAATGCGAGGAGTAATAGTCCTCCGGCAAAAATACTTCCTGTAGTTGCGGCAAGTACATACATTGCTTGTAATGGTCCGCACGCGATAAACAAACCATTCATTAGTCCTATTACTAATGGCCCATTATTTTTTGAGTTTTCTTCTTTGCCAAGTTTTAATTTATCAAATATTCCTGTAGGGAGACTAAACTTTCTAAGCATTGGAAATATGTTTAATAGTTTTAATCCGTAGATTATCAAAAATATTCCTGCAAGTATTGCTATTATTGCTCTTAAGGTTGGAGTGAAAACAAATATACTCCCAATTAATCCAAATATTCCTCCAATTACTGTATAGGATATTATTTTTCCAATTGCGTATTGTGCGTGTAGAGGGAGATTAAGTGATTTGGGATTAGTTTTTCGAGCTGTTGCAGTGTATCCCAAAACGAATCCTCCGCACATTCCAATACAGTGAAATCCTGTCAATAAGCCTACTATGAAAATAAGGATAATGCTTGTTTGTGCATCAAGTTGGGGGATTGAGATGTTTAGTTGCCCAAGCGTGCTGCTAACTGCAATATAAGCAAATACTAATATTACTGCGCCAATTATTCCTAGTGCAATATAACTTGGATTAAGCTTTTGTGGTTTTTCTTCTTCGAGTATTTCTGCAGAATACCCCGCTTCGTGGATTGTGTTAATTATTTTTTCAACCGAAACAGTCTTTGGGCTGTATTTTACTTCTGCTTCCCCTTGGGCATAAGATACTTCTACTCCGTGAACCCCATATAATTTTCCAAGCGATTTTTCAATTATTTTTTCACAGCTATTACAAACCATATTTTGTATAGAAAGTTTGATTACTTTTCTTCCTTCATTATGTTCTTCAACTCTCATCAAATCCCCTCATCCTTAAGTTTCTTTAATTTTTTCGGTTCTCCATTTTTAGAACCTTGTATCCGTCTTGTTCAATTTTCTCTTTTATCTCTTTTGTATTTGTTACTTTTTTATCATATTTTACTTTTACTTTGCCTGTTTTTTCTTCTCCGCTAACACTAGCCACTCCTTTGAGTTCTTCTACATTCATTTGAATTATTTTTATGCAGCTAGCACAGTGAATTCCTTTTACATCAAATTCTGTTATCATTTTCAATCCCTCCAAAACTTTTTTTGGGTTCTTTTTCTGTACATAGTGCCCCTGTAACCCTTAATAAGAAAAGTAGTGAAACTAGTTGCAGTCTGGTTTCAAGTAGTTTCTATGGGAAAAAGTTAGCTAGCTTAGGTAAAAAAAGAACTTTACTTAGCGTTTAATAGTTACAATATTTGTCATTCCTCTTCGCTTTCTCTCAATTAAATCTTGGCTTTCTAGTTTATCAAGTATTCTTGTCATCTTTACTTTGCCAAAATTAGTTTTTTCAACTAGTATGGATTGGTAAATTGAACCATTGTTTTCAATTAGGTGTTCAAATACACTTTTTTCTGCAGGATTCATTTTTTCCATTGCGTGGGTGTATTCTTCTTTAGTAATCTTTCTTGGCATTATTTGTGTAATGGGATTTTGTGCAAGGTATTCTTTTTTGTCTTTTACAAAGAAAATGAAATATAATCCTACTAATAGTACAACTACCATTATTCCTATTCCTACATTTGTCTGGAAATCAATTGTTCCCCACATTGGGCATGTTGGTCCGTGTGAACAGGTTTCATTCACTATAGCAATTAGAGCTTGATTGAATGAGAAAATAACAAATCCTAAGAGGATTGCTATTCCTATGATTATTAACCCAATTTCTCGTGCCTTCATAAACACATTTAGTGGATGCAAAAGTATTTATTCCTTTCACCAAAATCTTCTTTTTTTGCCCCCGAGCACCCTTTTTATTTGTTTCTAAATTAAGTCTTTTTATGGGTTTCTTAAATTTTTTGAAAAATAAAAAAGAGGTTCCTCAAACTGAGGCAGATAGGATACTTGATGGGGAAAACAGTTCTGAAGTGATTATTCCAAATCACGCAAAGCCAAAAGAAGAGGTTGCTCTAGTTAAAGTTAAACCTACAGCAAAAGCCGCTTTTAGAGTAACTGGTGTTTATGCAGTAGGCGGAGATGTAATGCTTTCTGGACACTCAGAAACCGGCGTAATTAAGAAAAAAATGAAAGCAAAAATCAAAGATAAAGAATCAGTTGTTCTTGATATTAAAAAAGGATCAAATTCAGTGTCTGAATTAGCCCCTAATGAAGAGGGAACAATTTTTTTACGTGGAAAAAACCTTTTCCTTGTACGAACAGAAGATTTGTTGGAATTCAAATAATAATTTATCTAAATTAGTTTTATTTTTAGTGCTTGGTGAGAGCAAAGCTCTTTGCCATATTTTATCCAAACAAGGATTGGTTAGTATTTGCACGGGTAGAGAAGTGGTCAAACTCGCCAGACTCAAGATCTGGTCGCTTAGTGCGTTCAACGGTTCGAACCCGTTCCCGT
>JBAYJX010000014.1:0-32927 GCA_041664905.1 archaeon
CGCAACACTGATTTTAGAAATAGAAATAGCTTCGCCCGTATTATTACTAACTCCAATCAAACCATCCCCACCCCCATCAACAACAGGTTCAGCAAAACCAATAACACCAACACTATTCCTTAGTTCAGCAGACTTAATCGCAGTATCCCCACTAGAATTAGTAGTAAACACAATCCCCACAACAACTAAAGAAATAACAACAACAATAGCAATAACCACAAGATATTCTATAGTACCCTGACCAGGAGAATTTGAAATAAACATACTAACAGTAAACACAAACCAAATATATAAAAGAATCTCTAAACCAAAAAAAACATTTTTTTCTAAAAAAATAACAACCCCTAACTAAAAAACAAACAGTCCACTTTTCATTAAAAGCAAATCTTTATTTGGTCCAAAACACTAGTATTATTATGTTTGATTTCATGCTTGCCCCTTTAGAGGATTATTCAGATAATGCTTTTCGAACACTATGTTTTCGTCATGGAGCAGATTTGACTTTTACTGAAATGAGCCGAGTTGAAGGATTGGTTAGAAAAAACAAACCAACTTTAGCAAAAATTCAGGTGCATGATAATACTCCTGTGCAAATCCAACTTTTAGCAGGAAGAGAAGATCAATTAGAAAAGTTTTTGAGTACATTTCAACCCCGTTTAGGGTTTAAAGGGTTTAACTTAAATTTGTCCTGTCCTAGCCCTAATGTAATGCAACAAGGAAGAGGATGCGCTATGGTTAAGCGTGTATCAAAAACTCAAAGACTTGTAAAAATAATAAGACAACACAATTACCCAGTTTCACTTAAACTTAGGTTAGGAACAAATGAATATGAAAAATCACACAAGGTTTACTTAAATTGTTTAAGGGAAGTTGATGCTGATTTTTTTGTTGTGCACGCAAAAACAGGTTCGCAGAACTCTGATGAAAGCCCTTCTTTCTCTACTTTTGTTGAGTGCATTGATACAACAAAACAAAGAGGAATTCCATTAATCGCTAATGGTGGAATTGATTCAATTGATAGGGTCGATCAACTAAGAAAAATGGGTGCTAGCGGAGTAATGATTGGAAGAGCAGCAATCAAAAATCCGGCAATATTTGATTTACTAAAAGAAAAACCTACCCCTTCAATTACAGAGTTGACTCACGAGTATTTAGATCTAGCAAACCAGTTTAGCGCTCCAAACAAATACAGAGAGAATTTGCTTGCGGTTTGGAACTCTGAAAAAAAGCCACAAAATTAAAATAACTTGTTTTTAGTTTTGGCAAAAGTTTTTATTTAGTTAACCCCTTTGATTTATTAGCTTGGTTGAGAAAATGAAAAAAAATTGTTTGGATTTTGATAAGAGATTTGAAGGTTTACTGAAAGGCAAAGTTGTGGTTGTTACTGGCGCTGGTTCTGGTTTAGGTAAAGCAATTGCTTTGGGTTTGCCTTATGCAGGAGTCAAGATAGGAGTTTTGGATATGAACGCGAGTTCAGTTAAAACTGTTGTTGAAGAAATTAACTCAAATTATCCTAACTCTGCTTTTCCAATGATTGCTAGTGTTACTGATGAAACGCAGTTAGAAAAAGTTTATTCTGAGTTATCCAAAGCGAAAGGTTTTGGCACAGTCGATATTTTGGTTAATTGTGCAGGAATTGCTAAGTTAGGAAGTATTGATTCGCTTTCTCCAAAAGACATTAAGTTAGCTAACGATGTGAACATTAATGGTTATTTTTTGAACACTAGTTTTGCAACAAAACAAATGATTCCAAAAAAAGAGGGCAATATTATTAACATTTCTTCTGCTTCGGCTAGAAGTATGTCTCACAATTCTTCTGTTTATGGTGTAGCTAAAGAAGCACAATGCATGATGACTCGCTCTTGGGCACTTGATTTAGGAAAACACAATATTATGGTAAACGCTCTTCTTTGCGGGGATTTGTTTGGAAATGTTGAGCTAGGAATAGAATCAGCTATTTGGAATCAAACTTACTTTGAAAGAAAAGCAGTTGATAAAGGTCTTGTGAAAGCAAATGATTCTAGACTTGGCGGCAAAACACTTAATCCAGAAATTCGTGCGCTTGTAGTTAAGTACTATGTTGAGCGAACCGCTCTACAAAAAGAAATCACTTACAAAGATGTTGCCAGCATGATAATTTTGCTTTGTTCTGATTTTTGTCCAAAAATCACTGGAGAATCAATAGCAATTACTTCCGGAAATCCAGCTGCATTTTCTAGATAAAATCTAAACTCAAACTTAATATTTTACTTATTTTGAGACAAAATAAACCCAGAATCTGCTTTAATTTAACTTTTTTATTTTCTTCAGAATAAACCAGGAAAAATTATCCCCATATCTTTTTTGTAGTTCTAGTAGTTTCCAATCATCCCCTGTAATGATTTTCCGACAAAATTTTGTACCACACTTGCATTCTAACTTATATGCTGAAGTGGTAAATGTTGAATAATCACAAACCAACTCTTCGCCTGCTTTTATGTCGCGGATCGCAACAAAACTGATTTGACCATCTGGCCCAATATTCGGGTTACAAGAATGGTTAAAAAAAATCACTATGTCGTTCACTTCTTCTTTTGATGTAGGGCAAAGGAAAAATTCATCAGTTATTTGAACACTAAAATCCCCTATTTCTTTATCATACTTTTGAGCTTCCTTGCGCCCAACAATATGACCGCTTTTGATAAAAACAAGCTCTCCTTTTTTGATATCTTCTTTGGCAAAAATTCCTTTTCCGCCAATTAAACTTTCTTTAACTTCAACCTTTGGCGCTCGGTAAGATTTTATTTGAGGCATAATGATTAGACTTAAGAAAACTATTTTTAAACAAACTCTTTTTCTTAAACAAAACATCTTTTCAAAACTCAAGTAGGGGAAGTCTTGAGGTTTATGGGGTGTTTCTTCCACTATTTTTTCTCTACCAAATAGCGAATTTGACTGAATCAAACTAGTAAGTTCCACTAAAGAGAAAAATAGAAAAGATTAAAAAAAGAATAAAAGTCCGCCCAACCCCAACCCCAAGACTTTTCTTGGATTGTTAGACGGACCTAACTATTTTAAGAATTCGCTGTGTTGGAAGAGTCGAATTATTAATTTAATAGTGTCTAACGACTTTTTCGTTAGTTTCTCTTACCCAGTTAGCTAAAGTATTGTTTTCCAATATTTCAGCCATTACCTGATCCAGATAAAAGTTGTGACCCTTCTTTTGCACAACGTGTTCTTCACCATTTACAAAATTTGTCCAATTCATAGGAATGTATTACAGCTTAACTATATTTAAATGAGTAGCTTTAAAAAGATTACTAGCTATACATTGTATAGTTGTGAGATTTTGGCGATTTGAATGGTTAAACAAGCAGAAAAGGCAAATTCACTAGAAAAAGCACTTAACCTAATTGGCAAAAAATTTGATTTATTAATTCTTGATTCAATGATTCGCCACAACAAGCGTTCTGGTTTTAATCAACTGTTAAAAGAACTCCCGAACCTAAATCCAAGAATTCTTTCACTAAGATTGAAATCAATGGAGTCAAATAAGCTCTTAACAAAGAACCTAATCCTTGGAACCCCAGTAAAAACCGAGTACGCACTCACCCCAAAAGCCGAAGAGTTAATTGAAATTATTGAAAAACTAAAAGCTTGGGCAGAAAAACACTAATTTTATTAAAAACCCACTTTTTCGTCAGCAGGTGTACTTTTGGTCACACCCTAATTCAACCAATTCATATTAATCCCAAAATTCACAAGTATTATTGATGATTAAATGGAACTTGAAACTAAAAGATTAATTATAAGGGACTTTAAAAAAGGCGACGAGACAGAGATTTTTGAAAACATAAGCAACCCAAAAGTGATTCAGTTCATTGGCAGCATCCCTTTTCCATACACATTAAAAAATGCAGAGGAGTTTGTAACAAACCAAGTTGAAGAAGAAAAGAAAAACCCAAGAAACAACTATGACTTCGCGATTACTCTTAAAGGCGAAGATAAGGTAATTGGAGGGATTGCAATTAAAGGAATAAGTTACTTTAACTTGCGCGGAGAGATTGGTTATTGGCTTGGAGAGAAGTATTGGCGAAAAGGGATCATGACTGAAGCATTAAAAGAACTGCTTGAATTTATTTTTAAGGAACTCAAACTTAATCGCGTAGATATTGACCCAATAGCAGATAATGTCGCCTCAAACGAATTAATAAAAAAACTTGGGTTTAATCACGAAGGAGTAAGAAAACAATACCGTAAATCGCGAGTAACCGAAAAATTTTATGATTCCAACCAATATGGGCTTCTTCGCGAAGATTGGCTAAAATCGAACTCAAAGTGACCCCCAAACACTCATTCCAAAGGAAAAAGAGTATTCCTTAAGGGGATTAACCAACCCAAAAAAAGTTAAGTATTTATACCAAAACACACATTCAATTATTGTGATAACCCATGATGAGACCAGTAATTAATTTTTTTAAAAGAATATTGGGGGGAAATAGTGTTAAAGGCAAAGTAGTTTACTCCCACAACGGACCTGCTTTGAAAGTAAAGGGACCACTTACTCAAACTTCTTATTTAAAGGCAAAAGCAGCCCTATTAGCTGAAACGCGTACAGCAAGATTAGCTAGACTCGATGCAGAAAGCAAAACAAATCCAAAAAAGAGTTCATAAATTTTGAAGTTTTCTTGCATTAAGTTTATTTACCCCATTAGCGTATTCATAGTATGCGTTTTTCAAAAAATTTTTCTTTCAATAAAGAGTTTTTTCACAGAAGAAATATTCTTTCAGAGAACCAAGCTTTCTTTTTCATTGCCGAAGAACTTGCATTACTTGCTTTAATGATTGCCCAAGGCTACCAATTACTCGGAGTTTCTTTTGCAAAAAATTCAGTTCTTTTTTTCCAAACCCCAATCTCCACTCAAAACCTATTGTGGTTTTTAGCAACATTAATATTTTTCCTAATTGGATATATTGTGATAGTTCTAAGAGACGATAAAGTAAATAGTATTCACAAGAACTTTTCAAAAGTTTTTTTCTTTGAAATAAAAGAACGAGTTTTTTTTACAAGAAGAGAAGTTACCCTATTTGTATTCGCTGAACTAATGTTTGCAATAATTCTAGCAGTAAGCATTTATCTCTATCTTGATCCGGAAATTAATATTGTTCCATACCCCTACAATTATGTTGGTTTTGGAATATTCATAGTAGTTAGTTACTTGTTTTTTTCTCACACAAAGGAATTTAGACAAAATGTTTATGGACCAACCCCTGTTCAAAAAAGAATCCATGAAGGAAAACAAGAATTAATTCGAACTACTCACTCAAAATCAGGAACAATTAGAATTGGGGCAAAAAAAGCTAGATCTAAAAGATCCTGATAAAATGCTTTCTTAAAGTGTTTTTATGCAACTAGAAAGAAGTGTCTCAACCACCCAAGCAATTCTTTATGGGGTTGGAGTAATAGTTGGCGCAGGAATTTACACCCTAATTGGAGTGGGGGCAGGAATTGCAGGAAATGCATTATGGATTTCTTTTATAATAGCAGCAATAGTTGCTTATCTTACCGCTTTATCTTACTCAGAGCTCTCTAGCAAATTTTCAAAAGAAGGAGCTGAAACGCTTTATGTAAACAAAGCTTTCAATAATCAAAAACTTGCTTTTTTCATTGGTTTTTTATCAATAATTACATGGGTTGTTTCAAGTGCCACAGTTGCTTTTGGTTTTGCGTCTTATGCAAAATTATTTATCCCATTTACCCCAACACTCATCGCAATCGGAGCAATAATTTTATTTTCAATAATTAATTTTTTAGGAATTCAAAAAGGAGTAAAAATAAACAACATCCTAACAATTGTTACAATTAGCGGGCTTTTGTTAATAATTATTTTTGGATTAAGATTTGTTGGCCAAGTAAATCTTTTTTTAGGTTTTGATGGAACAAACCTACTAGAAAACTCTTTTTCCTTAATCCCAAGTCTTTTTTCTGCAGCGGCTTTGGTTTTCTTTGCATATCTCGGTTTTGAAGGGCTAGCAAATATTGGAGAAGAAACAAAAGAACCTAAAAAAACTATTCCTTTAGCAATTATTGTTTCTCTTTCAATTGCAACACTCCTTTATGTAGCAGTGGCAATTATTTCTGTTAGTGTTGTTTCTCCAATTGAACTCTTGAGCGCAGCAACCGCAAACTCTCTCACCCAAGGCCCTCTTGCACTTGTTGCAGAGAAAGCAATTGATCCTTCTTTTGGTTTTTGGTTAAGTCTTATTGCACTGTGCGCAACAGGGAGCACCCTAATAGTTCTATTAAATGTTTCAAGTAGAATAATTTATGGATTATCTGAACAACATTTTTTTCCAAAAGTATTTGGATTAATTAATCCAAAAACAAAAACTCCTTTTGTTGCAGTAATTGTTGCAACAGTACTGAGTATTATTTGTGCTCTCGTAGGAAACCTAGTGCTATTAGGGAATATGGCTACCATGAGCACTTTTTTGTTATTCTTTGCAGTAAACTCTTCATTAATTGCAATAAAACAAAAAGAAAAATCCCTTAATGATTATGACAATCCATTTAGTTTGAAAAGACTTTCCTTTCCAGCCCTCTTAGGAGCACTATTTTGTTTATTCATGTTCTTAACCCAATTTTGGTTCCCAGTAAATGTATTTGGAATAGAAGTCCCAATGATTGGAATAGGGGCAGTAGTATTTGCCATAAGTATCCCTTTGTACTATTTGTTCAAAAAATTTGATTAAGGATTTCTAAACCCCGCCAAAAATAAAAAAATCAGACTACTTAACCCCAATGCATTTGTTTAAAAGAAGTTATTGAGCAATACCTGCAGAAGGAGTCAAATTATTGGTGCTCCTTTAATTTGAAACCTTCAAGGTTGGTGTCTAATATGGATTACAAGGTACGGAACTATTTTTGCCCTAAGTGCTATGGCGCAAGGTATGAGACCGTCCATTTACAACCAGAAGGCACTGATTGGAAATGCACTCAAGAACCAGCACACATTTTTACAATAGATGGCTCGGGTTTTCCTAGAACAAAAAAGTAAAACTACTTGTTGCCCTTTCAATAGAAAGGGCACTTTAAAAAAAGCTTCAGGCGGGAATTGCACCCGCAACCTCGGCATCATTGTAAATAAATTGAATATACCAATGCCGCGCAATTAACTAAATATGCTACTGAAGCGATACGAGAATTAGTTTTAGGCAACTCTTAAATTAGTAATTGTTAGCTCTTTTAATTTTCAATTGCTTTTGAGTATTCTCTATTTTTTAGAAATTTCCCATAAGAGTTCAAAGTATTTTTGGTAGGCATCAGCTATGTCTTTGTTTGTCATTACAAAGCAAATTGGTGAATTATTTTTCCACAAAACGTTGACTACCCTATCCCCGTAAATGTTAATTACAGCAGGATT
The DNA here is from genome assembly GCA_041664905.1 of archaeon. Lineage (GTDB taxonomy): Archaea > Iainarchaeota > Iainarchaeia > Iainarchaeales > JAAZKV01 > JAAZKV01. Next base: position 7,404 of record JBAYJX010000014.1, read on the forward strand.
GTCAATATGAGATGGCAAAAATCTTGTTTCCATCAGCTTTAATTTAGTCATTTTTTCTCCTCGAGCGCTTTCTTTGTGCAGAATCCTTAACTTGATTTTTTTTCTAATCCTTTCTTGGTTCCATTTTTTAAAAAACAGGGGCATTGCTTTGTCTTCTTTAGCGATTGCTCCAATAATTAAGTGTTCTTTTTGCGCATATTTTAGAACATCTCTACGCATAGCTTTGAAGCCCTCAAGACCTTCAAGAATGTAGGCTTGGGCAGTTGGTTTTGATTGGTTAAACTCCTTCAATTGGGGCAAAACCTCGCTTATTTTTTTCTTTTTCTCATCAAGTTTCAACTTTTCTTCTTCCAAGTAGTCCAATAACTTTTCAGGAGAAGTTGTTTGAAAGTAAGTAACTACTCCTTTTTTTACAAACGCAACAAGTCCTTTTCCAACGAGTCTGTTTAAACCCTCATAAACCCTTGAACGATGCAAACTGGTTTCATAAGTTATTCTGCCAGCAGTAACAGACCCTAGGTTAAGCAAAGCGGAGTAAATCTTCTTTTCATTTTTTGTTAAGCCAACTTCATCAAGGAAAGCAAAGTCCATAATAGAAAATTGTCTCAAATCCCTTATAAATATTGGTTTTGTGTCCTCCTTAAACAGGAAGACTCTAATTCTTTAACATAGCCAGCAGAGTTATTTCGAGGTGAGCCTTTTGAAGAGCAAAATATTTGTGATTAGTTTAGTGATTGTTGTTGCATTACTGTTTGGGTGTACAGCGAGTACGCAACAAAAAGAACTTAAGATAGGATTTATTACTACCCCTGAAAGTGCATTAGTGCAAGTTGCACAAGATAAAGCGTTTTTTGAGCAACAGGACTTAAATGTTTCTTTGGAAAAATTTACCGCAGGCAAACTTGCCTTGCAGGCATTTTTGGCAGGAAACCTTGATATGGCAGTAGTTGGAGAGGTTCCGGTTGCGTTAGCAAGAATGCAAGGAAATAATTTCTATGTGTTAGCGCAAATAGCTACGTGTCCTGGTGAAAATCCGGTTCTTGTGCACGGAAAAAATATTGTTGATGTAAAAACATATTTTGCTAGTGCAAAAAGAAAGTTAGCGACTTCTATTGGAGGAACTCCAGAGTTTTACACATACAATTTTTTGAATTATTACGGAATAGATGCAAACCAAGTAGAGATTGTAGCTCAAAGCCCAAGTGATATGCCTGCGGCATTTGTAAGTGGTTCGGTGGATGCGATAAGTGTTTTTGAACCCTACCCCACAATAGCTGAAAACCAATTAAATGGTGAAACAACAAGGCTTGAAATTCCAAGAGAAATGTATTCTCCAAAATACATTTTGGTTGCAAACAAAAAGTGGGTTGATAATAATCCGCAAGAAGCAGAGTCTTTGATAAAAGCTCTTATTCAAGCGCAGAAGTATGTCGCCGCTAACCCAACTGAATCAAAACAAATAGTTGCCAAAATGAGCGGTTTTGATCCAAAACTAATTCAAAGTGTTTGGGGAAAATGCTTGATGCAAGTAGAGCTAAACGATAGTCTTCTTCAAACATGGGCTGCTGAGAGCGTGTGGGCAATTGAAACAAAAAAGGTTGATAAAAACGCCGTGACCGACTTTGAGTCAATGCTTCGCAAGGATTTATTAAGTGCGGCGAATGCAAGCTAAAAACAATTGCAAGGTTAAGGGGTTAAAGAATGAAATTAAATTGGAGAGGAGTGGTTTTCATTGTATCATTAGTAGTGCTCTGGCAAGTTGTAAGCACTATTGGTGTTTTTAATGAAAGCCTTTTTCCTTCCCCCCCAAAAGTGTTTTCTGCATTTTTAGTACTCGTTTATTCAGGAGAACTTTTAATTGATATTTTTTCAAGCCTTTGGCGAGTACTCTTAGGTTTAGCGATTGGAAGTGTGATTGGAGTTGTTTTGGGCTTACTAGTAGGAAGGACTCTTTGGCTTGATAAGATCGCATCACCAACGCTTAACATACTTCGAGCATTGCCCCCCGTAGCAATAATTCCTTTGATGATTGTTTGGTTTGGAATAGGGGATAACGCAAAAATAATTGAAATTGCATTTGCTGTCTTTTTCCCAGTCTGGATAAGCACATTAATTGGAGCAAAATCAATTAACGAAAACTATTTGCGAACCGCCAAAATATTTGTGAAATCCAAACAACAAGCACTTAGAAAAATACTTTTTCCCGCAACCCTGCCATTTATTGCAAATGGAATTAGAATAGGGATAGCGGTTGCGTTCATAATGGTGTTTGTTAGTGAGTTAGCAGGAGCATCTTCGGGACTAGGGTATTTGATAGCGTACGCGCAAATAATTTATCGCGCAGACATAATGTTTGTAGGGTTAATAGTTTTGGGTTTACTTGCTGCCGCAACAGACCAAATCTTTATTTTTGCTTATACAAAAAAGTTTCCTTGGGTGAACAAAAATGGTGAATGAATTTGTCTCCATAAAAAATTTAAGTGTCAAGTTTAATGAAATAGTCCTGGAAAAAATATTTCTGAGCATAAAAAAAGGTGAATTTGTTTCAATTGTTGGAAAAAGCGGGGCTGGAAAAACAACTCTCTTAAATTCTATTGGAGGGCTCGTAAAATATAGTGGGGAAATACGGTGCCCCGCAAGAATTGGCATGGTTTTTCAAGATCACTCCTTATTGCCTTGGCTAAATGTAGAACAAAATATTGCTTTAGGCTTAGAGAAAACTGATTTTACTGCAATAAGAAAAATAGTTGAAGCGATTGGACTCACAGGAAAGGAAAAGAGTTATCCTTTTGAGCTCTCAGGAGGGCAAAAGCAACGAGCGGCAATAGGAAGGGCGCTTGCAATCAAACCCCAACTTTTGCTTTTAGATGAACCTTTTGCAAACCTTGACACGTTCACAAAAATAATGATGCAAGAGTGGATAAATAAACTGCTTAGTAAAAGCCAAATAACAACAATATTGGTTACTCATGACATAGAAGAAGCTATTCTTTTGAGCGATAGGTGCTTTGTAATAAAAAATAATCAATTTGAAGAAGAATTTTCTATCCCATTTTTAAAACCGCGAAATCCTAGTGTTAGGTATTCTAAAGAATTTCAACAACTCAAACAAAAAATACTCCAGAAGTGCTAAAGGCTAAAGAGTAATCAATCAACAGAAATCTATTACATCGCCTGTTCGTATCATGTTGGCTATTCCTCGAACAAATATTGTTCCGCTTTCGCCTTCATTTAATTGGGATACAGCACTTGATCCTTGTTTTAAATCACAAATTCGCACTGTTCCTTTTCCTAGTGAAGCTGTCATGCTTTTCTTTAGTCTTCCAGATATTACTCTTCCCGATATCATTGTTTCTGCTCCAACGTACATCCCAGTTACTTCCAAGGAACCAGCCACATGTACTACTTGGGGAGCTTTTGTTTCTAAACCAAGTTTTTGTCTTGCGGTTGAAGAGAATCTTGGAACGTACCCTTCGCTCATTTTTTGTGAAGCCACATCTAGTTCGTCTGTTGAATCATATTCAACTGTAGGTTCTTGTTTTTTTTGTTCAATTGATTCTACGCCCAAATCAGGTTCATAATCATAGGGTTCTTGGGGTTCTTGTTCGGAGAGTTCTTTAAATTCTTTGTTAAAAGCATCAGTTTCTTTTAAGTGTTCAACTCTTAATTTATCAAATGGATTAATTTCTTTTTTCTTAGACATTTTTTTTCTTTCATCAGGGTTTAATGCATGTATTGGAACACAAACACCCAAATCTTTTTTCTCCAAAACAACTTTAGCAGTTGGTTCTTTTTCTTTTGCCCACTTATTTTCCCGTTTTTCTTTCAAAAAATCAAACAATCCCATTTTCTCGCCCCAATTAATCTTGTAGAACTGAATATAGGATGATAAGAAAAGAATAAAAACAAAAGTTTGGGGTGTTTTACCCCAAAACTAAATTAAATTAAGTCTTTTTTCTGCAGATTTTTTGTGTGCTATAAGTCCTTCTAACTCAGCAAGTTTTACAGCAACCCGAATTAGTTTTTTGTTAGTTTTTGTTACTTTTTGAATTGTAACTATTTTAACAAAATCCCTTACTGATAAACCCCCCGTGTAGCGCGCTGCTTTGTTTGTTGGAAGAGTGTGGTTTGGCCCTAAACAATAATCTCCTAGCGCTTCAGCAGATTTTTCTCCTAAAAAAAGGGAGCCGTAATTGGAAAACTTGTCCAGCAAATTGAGACTTAGTTTTGCTTGGATTTCCAAGTGCTCGGGCGCAAAGTCATTTGCAATTTTTATTGCCTCAAAAATATCTTTTACAACAATAATTGAACTATTTTTAATCGCAACTTTAGCAACTTCTTTGGTCCCCAATAGTTCAAGTTGCTTAGCAAGTTCTTCTTTTACTCTTTCACCAATCTCTTCTGAAGTAGTAATTAAGTTCGCTTTGGCGTTAGTATCGTGTTCTGCTTGAGCAAGCATATCAGCTGCAATTAGCACAGAGTTAGCGTTTTTGTCAGCAACTATTAGAACTTCGCTTGGGCCTGCAATAAAATCAATTCCAACTCCCCCAAACACTTCTTTCTTTGCCTCAGCAACAAATTTATTTCCTGGCCCCACAATCTTATCCACGCGCGGAACTTGCTTTGTTCCATAAGCAAGGGCCCCAATTGCTTGCACTCCACCAATATTAAATATTCTATCAGCCCCAGAAATATCAACGGCAACTATTACTAATGGATTTATTTTTGGCGAGCAAACAATAACTTCGCGAACACCCGCAACTTTAGCAGGAATAACAGTCATTAGCGCAGTCGAAGGCAACGGGTAAGTTCCACCAGGCACATAGCAACCAACGCGTGCAAGAGGAATTACTTTTTGTTCAAGTACCCCAAAAGAAGTTTTTACTTCAAAGCCCTTAATTTGTTTCATTTGGGCTTTTGCAAAAGCTCGAATATTCCTAGCTGCATACTTTAGTGTGCTAATTGCTTCTTTGTCAACTTTCAAATAAGCTTCTTGTATTTGTTCTTTTGTAACTTCAAACACCTCAGAAGAATTTTTGTCAAAAAAAGTATTGTACTTAAGGACTGCCTTATCACCATCTTGTTTTATTTCTGCGAGTATTTCTTTTACTATAACCACTAAACCACCTTCACTATTTCATTTACTTGGTTAACAACTTCCACCGCCCCAAGTTCTCTCATTTTTTTCTTTAACTCAATAGAAGAGTTTCCCGGAGGCATTGAACCTATTGGAATAATTCCCGCACTTTTTGCTGCGCGAACATCATCAAGCGCATCCCCAATGTAATAAGCAATAACCGTCCCTTTTGCACCTAATTTTTCTAGCGCAAGGTTTATTCCAAAAGGATTTGGTTTGCTTTTTCCAACACAATCCTCCATCGCCACAACTACTCTAAAGTATTCTTCCAGGCCCGCTTTTCGCAAGGGAATAAATGCTTCTTCGCGTGGCCTCCCAGTCACAATTCCGATTAAATACTTTTTTGAAAGTTCAACAAGTATTTCTTTGTCAAGCATCCACTTTTCATTAGCTATTAGTCCTTCTTTTCCATTAGCACCCAAATAGAGGTCTTGAAACTTTTCAATTATTTTTTGTTTTTCAATATTGCCCCCGCGTTTTTTTATCAACGCCTCAGTCAAGTCCCAGTCATTGTTAAACCCAGTTTGTTGTTTTAGCTCTTGTATTTCGCAAGACAGCACTTTTTGTTGTGTAAAGTACTCAGTTGTTTGTGCTATTGCTTGGCGATAAGAATTACTAACATCAACGAGCACCCCATCAATATCAAAAATTAGCACTCCCTTAAACCCCTTATTCATTTAACCACCTTTTTTGCATTATCCCTTCTTTCATTTTCTTTTTCAATCTCTTTAATTGTTACTCCTTCTTTTGCCATTATCACAAACAAAAAGTAAAGAAGATCCGAACATTCCCAAATTAGTTCTTCTTTATCCTTAGCAGTGATTACTTCCGCAGCTTCTTCAATTAGTTTCCTTTTCAACAGGGCACTATCATTAAAGAGTTTCTTTGTGTAAGAAGATTCACTCGCACCCTCTTTTCTTGAAACAATTTTTTCATAAAGCGCTTGTAGGTTAAACTCTTTTTCGTTCCCAAAGCAACTATACTTTCCAGTTTCACAAGCCACCCCTGCCCCATCAGGCAAATTTCCTTTTTGATTTACAACAAAAAGTAGTGCATCAGAGTCACAATCCTTTTTTACACAAAGCAAATCTTGCACATTTCCGGAGGTTGCGCCTTTCATAAAAACTCCTTTTCTACTTCTACTACAAGTCCAAACTTTTTTTGTATCTATACTCTTTGCAAGACTTTCTTTACTCGAGTAAACAAGTGAAAGCACCACCCCATTTTTTTCTTGAATTATAGTGGGAACAAGTCCGAGCATTTTTTCAAAATCAACTTCGTTTTGATTAAACTCAATTTCACTCATTAACCCCACCCACTAGAATTGCTTCTGATTCAAATATTCTATCATATACTCTTAACCCAACTTTGCGTGCAGAAGATCCAGAAACCACAATATCAATTACCAAATCAGTCACCCCTAATTCAAACGCAGTTTCGGTTGCTCCAGAAAGATAAATCTTTTCAAAGGAATATCCTTTTTGAATTAGTTTACCTAAGTAATTTTCAGCAATTGATTTGTATTTGGAATTTATTACAATTTTTGGTTTAGCCCCAAACATGTCCAGGTTTTTGAGTTCTTTACCAACTGGGCCAAGTAAGCAAAGAGTGGGTTTTCCAAAAATTGCCGAAGTATCACTCCAACCAAGATTTTTTATTTCTTTGATAGAAGCAAACGGGTTTTTTAGTTTGTATTCTTTAAGCAAATCTTGCCCAGTTAAGCCAACACACCTAACCCCTTTCGAACTAAGTTTATCAATAAAGAAGGGAACATCTTCTCCGCGAACAACTAGTTTAGGGCTTGGCAAATCTTCAAGTAGTTTATAATATTCACTAAGCCCAGAGTTCTTTGGCAAAACTAGCGTTTTGTTTCCAACTAGTTCTAAGACTTCAGAATTAATTAAATCAGTTTGAGTGTTGATGGGCTGACTTCTCACTTTGTAGCATTGTTATTTCACTTATTTTTCCATTCATATCCATCAACCTCCAATAAATTTTAACACATTACTTTCTTTCTAATCAACTCAATGTCTTTGAGTTTAATCTTTTCTTGTTTTCCTTCTTCAATATCCTTAATAGTAATTACTCCTTCTTTGATTTCATTTTCTCCAATTATCCCAACATACTTGTATCCTTTCTTTTGAGCAAATTCAATGTTTTTTGATAAGTTCTTTTCAAGTAAATCAATTTCACAAAATACCCCTGTTTCTCTTAGAGTATTTGAGATCTTAAATAGTTCTTCGTTTTTTACCCCAATTCCAAAAATAAACAGACCCTGTAATCTTATCTTAAAATTTGTTTCTTTTAAATAATCAAATATTCTGCTTACCCCTAAGCCAATTCCAACTGCAGGAGTTTCTTGCCCACCATATAACCCAATTAACTTGTCAAATCTTCCTCCACCCCCAACACTTGGTCCGTTATCAAGTTTTACTTCAAAAACAATTCCGGTGTAATATTCAAACCCTCTTGCTAGTCTTGCATCAAACTCAACAAAACCAAGTTTGTTCTCTTTGCACATTTTAGAAAAATCTTTTATTTCTTTTACCCCGCTAGTTTCCTCACCCAAAACTTTTTGGATTTGCTCTAATGAATTCATTTCAATTAAATCAACAACACTTGATTCAATTCGTTTTTCATCCATCATTTGTTTTATTTCTTTTTTATCCATCTTGTCAAGCTTATCAAGTATTCTCATTGCTTCAATTTCTTTTCCAGGAGCAAATTTACTTAGTATTTCTTGAAGTAATTTTCTTGAATTAAATATTACTTTTGGTTTTAATCCAAGTGCGCTAAAACAATCTCTAACTAAATACATTATCTCAAGTTCTGCGTTAAGCCCGCCTACCCCAAGTATATCTATATCAGCTTGAGTAAATGCCCTGTATCTTTTTGCTTGTGGTCTATCGTATCTATAAACTTCCCCGATTTGGTATCTTTTGAAAGGCATTTTTAGTTGAGTAGTTGCAGCAACTCTTGCTAACGAAGCAGTGAATTCAAATCTTAGTGCAATTTCTCTTTCACCCTTATCTTTAAAGTAATAAATTTCATCCTTAATCGCTTCTCCCGCAGCCCCTTTTATTTTGAATAAATCAAAGCTTTCAACAGCAGGAGTGTATAATGGAATATATCCATAAGAAGCAAATACTTTTCTAAAAGTACTTTCAATTGTTTCTTGTATTAAAGCATCTTGTCCAACAAGATCCCTCATCCCTCGCACAGTTTGTAAATCAACCATAAAATCACTTCTCAAAAATTAAAAGGTCCGGATCGAGATTTGCACTCGAGTCAGAAGCTCCACAGGCTCCTATGCTAACTGCTGCACCACCCAGACCAGGTATACTATTTAGCCGTTCGGCAAGCTTAAAATAATTTGTTTTGCCTTCAAAGCTAACGCTAATAAAATCGAGTTTTGAATCAGAAATGAATACACTCACTTTTAGCGTTCATAATTAAATATACTTTGTCATTATTCTTAAACCTTACTGTTTGTCCAAGAAAAAGAGATAATTGGTTTAAATAGAAAAAAGAGCATAATTAAAAAGTTTAAAATTAATCTCTATTAATGACTCGAGTTATAACCAACCCTAATTTTGTAAAGAAGATTGATTTGCTTGTCCACCCTTTCTTTGCAGCAGAAAATGCACGAGTTAAGGAAAGCGCCAATTCAGCAAGAAACATTACTGCCAAAGATGTGCTTGCAGATTATGAATTATACAGTTTGGTTAAGAATTGGAGAAAAAGAATTGCCCAGGTCCAACGTGACCCACACTCAGTTCTTGTAATAGTAGGCCCGCAAGAAATGGAACGAAAAAAAGAAAGAGAGTTCTTTTTTACCACTAATTTTTCAAAACAGGCCCTAGCTTCTTTTACCCCCGAATACCAAGAATTTATTCGTTCGGCAAAAAAAGCGCTTGGAGCAAGACTCATTTTTATTAATCACACAGTAGAAAACAATTTTTCTTATTTATACAAGTTAATGCTTGCAAGAAAACTCATTCCGGCACAACACATGCTCCTATCAGCATATGGTGAGTATTTGGGTGTAACTAAGCCCCAATGTGTGGATAATGAATTTAGGCTTTTTAGTGAATTTATAAAACACTTTCAAAGTATTGTTTGGAAAGAAAAACCTCACTCACTAAGAGGAAGAAAATTAGATTCATTAAACGGTAAAAAAACAACTTTGTCACTCAAGCATTGCGACCTTGATGTGTGGGAAACAAATCGCGAATTAAAAGCAAAGGGAAAAATAACTCCCGAATTTGTGCGACAAAAATTCAACATCCCAAAAAGATACCCTATTGTTAGAACTGCCAAAATAATAAACCACGCTTTTGCAGTAGTTGAAAGAAAAAAGAAAAGACTTGCCTTAAAAACTAGGCGTCACTGATGTATCACTAACTGTTTTTTACACCCCCGTCGGGATTTGAACCCGAGTATCCAGCTCCGCAAGCTGGTATCCTATCCAAACTAGACCACAGGGGCTTTTGTTTTATTAAATTTATTCTTTCAATGTTCTTTGGATTATTACTTCCAATCTCCTAGAAGCCACCTCTTGAATTTTGGATAGCCATTAATTACCACCGTAAATGACTTTTCATACATACAGGGGGAGTAACCTAATGATTGAAGTATTTGATTAACCTTTTTAATTAACTCTTTTGATTTAATACACAATGAAATTACACAGTACTGTTTTTTCTTGTCATAGTAGTAACACCCATCAGTGTCAAAAAGACCCCTCAAGAAGGCGCAATAAATCCTCTTGTCTTGGCTATCAACAATACAGTTCGGAACAGTTATTCTATATGTCTTTATGCCCGTAATAATTCCAATAACCTTTGTCTTAAACTCTTTTATGGCTTTTGAACTTGCTTCAAATCCACAAGCATCCCAACGCTTAAGCAGTGGCGGAGAAATATTGTACAACTGTTTGTAAAGTGGCAATACAAAGCTAGTGTAATATGTCTCCTCATTGTATCCACCTCGAACGGAAAAATAATTGTCGTTTGTTGAAAGAGTTCCATCCCCAAGATGAATCCCTATCTCCTCTGCTAATTCCGGAGTTAATTTATTTGGCAAAGTAATTCCTTTTTTAGTGTCGTAAAGACTTAAAATTATTTTTGATAAATCAAAATAAATCTCTCTCGAATTAAGTGAAGATTGATTTCTTATTCTATCAGCATCCAATTTTTTAAAGGCTTTTTGGATTTTGGTTTTCCTAAGAAATAAATGGCGTTCTTCTTCAGGAAGACTTTTTCTAAGTTCATTTATTTTCTGAATAGAAATGCTCCCTGCTCGTTGACGCCAAGCCAGAGTAATTTCTTTTGGGTAAGAACTGTATATCTTTCTTATTGCTTTTGAACCGCCTTTAATGTTACCCCAATTTTGATTCTTGCGCAGGATTTGTGACACAAATGACCCTCGCTCCATTTGTGGCAAAAATTCTAATAGTTTAGTAAATACTATATTTGGCATCAAGAGTCCACCATCCCGATATTTTGAAAAAGAAGTCCTCTTGACACTAATATTTTCCCGAATATTTTTCCACGTTTTTAATCCAGAATGCTTTTTGACTTTTTCAAAAAAAGAATCCCGCAAGCTTTTGTCTTCAAATCCTATACGATCTTCCATAAACCTAATGCCCTTTAAAGGACATATAAACTTTTTGAGAGTGCTTTGCCACGAATTGATTACCCTGTGGATAGTCAACAGCGCGATTCTTCAAATTAGTATGTTCCTCAAGCGCACTTGAGTACACTCAACAAAACCATTGTTTTGTAATGCATCCAAAACATATAGTTTTGGGAGATTCCCAGTGGGGGCAGTACAAAACTCAGGACCAAAGTAATTTATAGCCCTATTTCATTAATCTATTATGAGTGCTTTTGAAGTAAAGGAAGAGATTTTGTACAAGTCAGTTCCTGATAGTAAGACTTTGTTAATGTGGATATTTTCAAAGGGATTATTTTTTATAGCCATTTATTTTCTTTGTTTTGGTTGGATTCCAATTTTTTTATGGTACATGAAAATCCAAATCCCTACAGAATTTGTTTTCTTAGACATACTTGCATTTTTCATTATATTAGTTTTAATTTCGTTATACCAAATCCCTTTGGTTAAATCTCATAGTTATGTGATTACTAACCAGAACATAATTGTTAAAGCAGGGGTTTTGTCTAAAAGAGAGAGAATTATTTCTTTTGACAAAATTACAAATCTCACTGTTTCCCAAGGTCTTTTTGAGCAAATGTTTAGTTTGTTTAGATTAAGAATTCAAACAGCAGTAGAGTTTGGAGAAGTTTCTTTTATTGGTTTAAGCGATATAAAAACTCCAAAAGATATTATTTCACAGCACATGAAAAGGAACTAAATTTTGTCCCCTTATTTAAAAATCAGAACTACTAATTTTATCTCAAATAAGTTATGTTAATATCTTGGAGCAATGCATTTACCCAATTGTAAAAGTTTGCATCAATCCCCGTACCCCGTTTGTACTGTAAATCATAATTAAAATATTGTCCAGTTAATCCAACATTCAAATCAACATTGTTATTAACATCAGTTAATAATGTATTTCCAGTAATAGTATTGCAATTCGCATCACTACAAGTTAGCACATTCAAATCTAATCTTGAAACTCCTTTTCTATACAAATCTTGTATTTCTAAAGGGGTTAAGATTCTGTTCCAAATAGCAAGTTCTTCAACCTTACCATTAAACCATTGTGTTGAATTTCCTCTCCCAATAATCATATTAGCTGTTTGATTAATAGTTGGATAACTCCCGGCAGTTCTTGCAGCAATCGGATAAGTCCACAAAGCACCATCCAAATAAATATTCAATACACTTCCTGTCGATTCCACATAAATATGATGCCAATTTGTATCAATTATTAAGCCAGCACAAAAGTTCTTTTCATTAGCCAAACTGCTATCTCCTGCTCCAAAACAAACTCTTTGACCAACTGTACCAGCCCACCAATCCCCACCAATTAATAAAGAAAATCCATCATTAGTAGCATTTTGTCTTGTAACTATTTTTGAAAAAACATTTCCTGTTGCATTTCTTTTTATCCAAACAGACATAGAATAAACCGTACCAAGTTTTAATACAGCACTATCTGGCACACTCGCATAATCATTTGACCCATCAAAATTTCCCGCATTAGTATCCCATAAACCAGAATTTGTTCCAGTACTTAAATAAACCCCATTAAATATATTCGCATCCAAATGATTACTTGTTGAATCCGGAACAACCACCCCGGCCATATTTACTTGTGTACCATAATTACCATTCCCACTAGTGTCTGGAGTTATTTGTCCCCAATTATTTGTTTGATTTTCATCAAACAACCACTCACTAACTAAGTTACTTCGATTTAAATCAGCACTCGGAGCTTGTTGTCCACCATTTTCATCCAAAAAAATTCTATTAATATCAGTATCAGTCAAAGCAATATTCCAAAGACGAAAATTATCAATTAATCCATCAAAATAGTGTCCTGAATAATTAGCATAGTATCTTCCAATAACAGTTCCTACAGAAGCAGTATTAATAGAAACATCTCCTGTTGCAGGAGCGCTTCCAGCGACTGCATTTATGTAAATATTTAATCCACTTGCGCCAGTTCCATTTCGTGTTATAATTACGTGGTTCCAAGCCCCCAACGTAAGTGTTTCTGTTCCAGAGGTAACTAAATTTGAAACTGCACAGTTTGTGCTTAACTTCACAACGCCCGTGTTGAAAGTGTAAATTGAATACCCATTTTGACAAGTGCCAGTATAGGATGAACCAGAAAATAAACCATTATATCCAGAAAATGAGGTTGGGTAAACCCACACACTAATAGTAAAATCATTTTTGTTAAAATTAAAAAGAGAATTATTTGCGAAAGCCACATAATCATCTGTTCCATCAAAAACTAACGCATTCCCAACTTTTCCATTAACAATGTTAGCATTTTGTGTAACATTATTAAAATGCCAAACCCCAACCAAGTTTGTATCCCAAAACTTTTCTCCTTGAGTTAATTCTTTGTTAAAGTTATAATTCAAATCTTTGTTTATTTTAATGGAGCTTAGTGTTGCACTTCCCCCAGCATTTATTGTATTAGAATCCCTAAATTTGCTTGACAAAAATGAGTTATAATCCAAACCAACTTCTGTTGCACTTAATGCTCTATCGTATATTTTTACTTCATCAATTAACCCTCGCCAATATGCAGTTGTTGTAGTTCTTGCACCTATCTCAAAAGCCTGATTAGTTTGTATAGTTCCTGTTAAAGTATCTCTAACACAAGTCCCCGTATCTAATGTGCCATCAACATAAATTTGTATTCCTGCACAATTTCCACCACCACTATTCACTAATACAACCTGGTGCCATAAATCATCATAATTATATCTTGTTCCATCTATTCTAAGATAATTGTTTGTGGCAACGTTGTTTATCATCCAATAACTTATTTTTCCGCCATTCCCATTCATACCCAAAAAATTACCTTTGTATGTACTTGCCCCTATTTCTTTTGTTAATAAAGGCAAGTAATTATCAGCCACAGAAATAAACCCTGTTTTAAACCAGGCCGACATAGTAAAAGGGGTATTTGCATCAAAATTCAAATCGAATACATTAGGTGTAGTAGCGTATTGACTTGTACCACTCAAATTTAATGCATTTGAATCCCATAATCCAAAAGCGTTTGTTAAAGCTCCACCACTCAAAGTTGCTGTGTGTGTTCCTGCAAAATCAGGTACACTTGTTCCACTTGATGAATTAAATTTCCAGTACGCAATCAAATTAGCATCTTTCCAAGAATTATTGTCTAAAACCGCTTGTCCATTCCAATCTAATTCTCCAGTGGCTGTCCAAGCATTATCACTTGCTCTTTGGTAAACAAAATTTGACTTATTCCAATTAGTTAGTAGTGTTGTATTTGAAACTGAGGTAAAGAATGCATAAGCACTAGTGCTGGCACTTGAATAAGAAATATTTCTGTCCCCACCAACGTCAAATCCGTATTCATCAACGCAGTTCACATCCCAGAGATGCGTTCCAGTAGTTATTGTTTGAGTAAAAGTATAAACTGTTCTTGAAACCAGGTTACTTGTAATTGAATTTACATCAACTCCATCAATTTTTAGTGTACAAGAACTTACTGGAGTCAAGTCAATGAACCTAAAAGAAAAATCTATTGTACTAGTTGATGAAATAGTTTCTGGAACAGGAGTTAGAAGCGTAACTTCTATAGGAGTGTGTGTTTGTGGAGTTTCTGGCAAGTTTCTATCCGGCAAGTGAACCCCCACACTTTGTGTTACAACAGCATAATCTTCGCAGTCAAAGTAAATTACCCCATAATTTAGGTCATGATCTAAAAAAGAAAGTAGATCTCTATAGACAATTGAAACTCTTTTCGGGACTTTTGATCCAAAAGCACAATAATCGTTTGTTTGCATTATATAATTTTCTTTTTTTCCAACCCATAAATCATTTGTGAAAGTCCAAGGACTATTATCTAAAGAAATTGTAGTTACTTTTAACCCAGTATCATAATTGTTTTCAAGTAACAAAAAGTAGTTTCCATCAGGATTAACCGAAGCCCTATTTATCCCAACTAACATATTTTTTAGTTGAATATCAGTAAATTTTGTCACTTGTTGTGAGTTAGCATCATTACCTAAAATGACCACCCCCACAACCGCAAGAGCAAGTACAACAACTATTGCAATAAGCAGTAAATATTCAATTGTTGCCTGAGCAGAACTCTTTTGAATTAACATAATTAAGATTAAAGGGTTTTGTAATATAAAACACTTTTGGCTAAAAAAACACTCGCATCAAGAACTAACTATTCACCCAAAACAATTGTTTTGTCTTCAAGTATTACTACACTTTTTTCTACTTGAGTCACTATTGCCCCTTTTGATTCTTTTAATCCAGGGTAGGAGTGTAAGCAACCGGATTTCATTAGTTCTTTTAACCCAAGTGTTACTTGGAAGTCTTCTAGCCCCAATTTTTTAGTGTCTCTTCGCATCCACCTTTCAGCGAATGGGAGTTCCCCATAATTTTTTATTGTTTCGAGTAACTTTCTAGAAGTAGGGTTTCTTACCCCAAAGGTTTTTTCTAAAGAAAATATTTCCACGTTTTGAACTTCACTCACATGCCCTTTTCCTGTTGAAGCAAATGGTTCTATTGCAACTGCCCCTTCTTCAAATTTATCCGTAGAGCCGCCTTTGTGATTTGGAACTGAAGGAGTTGAGTGAATATTGTTTTTCCCTAATCCGTGTCCGCCAAGATTATATACTGGATTAAATCCTTTTTCTTTTAATGTACGTTCAATTTCTGCCCCAACTTTTTCAACAGGTTTTCCAAAAGAAATAACCTTGAGTGCATTTTCTAGTGCAAGTTCATTTGCTTCTATTTCTTTTGCAAACTTATTATCAAGATTAACCGTTATTGCTCCATCGCAAATATATCCTTCTACACTTACCCCAACATCAATTTTTAGTACATCACTAAGCGCAAGTGTCTTAGTATCATTAAATTTTGGAGTAAAATGTGCTGCTTCTTCGTTCACACTCAAATTAATTGGAAACGCAGGCAACGCACTCTCAGAAATAATATAGTTTTCAACTTCCTCAGCAAGGTCAAGTAGTTTTACTCCTTCTTTTGCTTTTTTTTCAGCTAGTTTTATTGCACTCGCCCAGATAGTCCCAGCTTTTTTGTAATTGTTCAATACCATGTTTTCCATAATTATTTCACCATGAGTAAGGTATTAAAATGAAGTTATGACCACGCACTTAACCCAGTTTGTTTTCCACCTGTAATTAAATCTTCTTTTGTGTATCCAAACTCTTGCATTATTTTTATTACGGCAGGTAGTACTTGGTTTTCAATATAGTAATCTGCATCATAATCCCCTTCTTTAACAAATTCTTCTAGTTCTGCTTTGTCTGAAATACTTTCTTTTCCTTTCCCGCCTTTTGTTATAATAAAACTTAGCATGCTTCCTACCCCGAGTTCTTTCCCTCTTTTAATTGCTTTTTCTGCAGCGGCAACATGCGGTCCAATTGAATCATAATCTTTTACATTTCTTTGTAAGAGTGTCATGATTTCAAGTTCTTTTTTTGGAACTTTTCCAGCTTTCAAATCCAAAATTATTTGTTTAACATAGCTAATTGCTTTCTCGGGCTTTCCTTCTTTTAGAACCATTTCGATTACATTTTTTTGAGTTTCTTTTGCGATATTGCACCAATCTCTTCGAACGTATTCAAATCCAACTATTTTAAGTTTTCCTTTTTCATCAATTAGAGCATATTTTTTCTTTGCTGCTCCGCCTTCTTTTTTTGTCACAAATATTCCTCTTTTATAAAAACCATCGATTTCAAGTTCCATTCCTTCAGGGAGTTCTGAATTAATTTTTTCTACAAGTGAAACAACATCTTCTTTCTTTTTATCAAGCATTTGGAGAAAGTTTGAGTCTGTGTTGTGCAAAAGCACTTGCCCGCAAGAATCAACAAAATTATTGTTTTTTTCTACACAGAGATCATAAACGTAACCAGAGTATTCCCCCTGTACAATTTTTGTTTTAAGGTTTGAGTTGCTTTTGTCAGAGGTCCTTATAGTGTAAGCTTGTTTTGCTGGGCGGTATTGGATTGAATAGTTTCTATTAAGCTGCCTTAATAGTACAGAAAGCCCGGAAAGCACCCCTAAAGATTTTGTTGTGTAAGAAAAGTTTTTTTCAATATATTTTGTTGTATAACCAAGTTTTTTGTTCACAGAGTGACTTCCATCACCTTCAACCATCTTTTCCAAAAGCAAAAGCTTGTATTTTTCAGGCACATTGAAAATAAAATCAGGTAATTTCTTTCCAACACTTTTTTGGCCGCACAACCCCTTGAAAAATAATGCAGATGCTGTATTCATCATTTGCAATTTATGTGTATGATCAAAGTAACTTATTTGTTTTTTTGATTCACCGTAAGTAAGGTTTCTTTTCCCTTTACTTGATGGAATAACACTAGTTTTTGCCCCCTTAAACAAAGTATGATAATCTTTTTCGAGTGCTTTTAGCCATTTCACATTTGATGACGCCATACTTGCTCCAAACTTGTCTTTGCATGTTTCTAGTGTTGATGAACTTCCTTCAGCAATATAAGCCCCAAGTAATCTGCAAAGGGACTCAAATTCTTTTGAATTCACTTTTATAAATCGCTTAAGCTCTATATTGCGTCCAAATTCCATAAAACCAAACGAAATGTATTTCCCATCTTCACGCCATTCACTTTTTTCAACTCTATTTCTATATATTCTATCATAAGAGTAACCCTTTAGGAGTTCAAATAAATCAATTTCAGTTATTTCATTTGCTTTGGGTATTTCCTCAACCGGAAAGAATTTTTTGCCATTCATTTCTTGGGGCTTAGTTTCTTTTAGAACACCATCCACTTGTGCAATTATTGAGTGGTCTTCTGTGCAAACAGTTTCCCCAAATTTTTGATTTACTCTAAAGATTTTTTTATTTGTTTTGTGTCGAATAATTTCTTTAATAGGACTCCACTGGGCTTTTCTTGTCAAAACATCTACTGAAAGTGTACAATACCCATTTGCTGATTTAACCTCTTTTTCACCAACAACTTTTAGTGGTTTTTTTATTTCTTCAAATAAAGTCTCAATATTTTTTACTTCAATATGCCTGCGAGGATTAAGAATCGTAACAAATCTATCTTTTGTTATGCTGTCCCCATAAAGTACTTTGAAACCTTCATTCTCAGCTTTTTTTATTGTATCCTGTATGTACCCTCTAGCAAGTGCAGTAGTAGCAGAGGCACATTCGCGAGAATACCATCTAGCACGAGGGTAACCAAGGTACCCATACACGGAGTTTAAAACAATTTTTAGCGCCCATTGTTTTGCAAATAGTATTTTGTCATCTACCCCTTCTTCTTTTTTCTTTCGCTTGTATTCTTTCTTTAAAACAAGTCTTTGTTTTAGTAATCTCTCAAGTATCTCTGGAAACAATCCTTTTTTCTTTGTGCAAAACCAAGTAGCGTCAGGAGTACTATTTTTCTTTTTGCATTCTTCGTGCACACAATTTAATGTATCTGGACTAAGGTTGTGTGAAATTATTATGCTCGGGTATAGTGAAGCAAAATCAAGTACTGCAATTGATTCGTGTAACCCTGCAATTGGTTCTTTTACAAATGCTCCTTTAATCGGGTTAGCAGTTCTTTCTCTAATCTCTGGTTCTTTTGGTTTATTTGGAGCAATCATTTCTCTAATATGTGCTTCTTTTAATAGTAAATCTTCAACCATTTGTGAAGTAGAGTTGCGTGTTGTCTCATAAAGTGTTTGGGATGTTAGTTTAGATATTTCTACAAACATTGGCAAAAATTCTTTTACTATTTTAAAAGCAGTTCTTGAATCCTTTAAATTGTAATCAACTAATCTTTCAAGTTTTTTAATATCGCTTCCTTCCCAAGCTTCATTCATCTCAGTATGAAATACTTTTTCCTTGTATTCCCCAAATACGCTTTCTGATACACTTTCAAGATCCATTTTTACTAAACTGACTGCCCCAATCCTAGCTAGCAATTTGATTATTTGGAAAGCATCAACATGTTGTACCCCTTGTAACTTTACAGCATTATCTAAACCGTGTCTCATTGTCCTTGGTTCTACCCCGTTTATCTTGAAATCAACTCCAAATTTTCTTGCGCGAGCTTTAGTGTAAGCAAAATCAAAGTTGTCTCCGTTATAAGTTATAATAAAGCTATTTTCGGGGTGGTTTAGTTCTTTAGTTGTTTTTTCCACAAGTTCTTTTTCAGAATCAAGTATTTCTAAGCCCTTTACTTTTTTTGTGTTGTAAGACATTACCCTTTCGTAACTCGGTTTTTTTGAATTAATGTTTAAATCATTTGCAACAATTGAAACCATTATTATTGGTTCTATTCCTACTCCAAACTTTTTCCCAACAAATGTTTCAAGGTCAAATGACATTGCTCTTCCTTCAAAATCCCCATCTATTACTCTTATTTGTGTAATTACTTTGGCTTTTCCGCAAAACCCAACTGGTGCAAGTTCTTCTTCAGTTTCTCCTTCCACAAACTCTTTCTTCTTTTTGGAGTTATCCATAATTTCAGAGGCATTACTTTCAGCGCAAACCTCTTCTTCCACTTTTACACTATATTCTACCCAGTTTCCTGGTTCTAATTTTTTGTCAAAAAGGTAACGCTTTGAGTAAGGGATATCATATTCAAATTTTTCAAATCCCAGTTCTGAAAAGAATTTGCGTGCCATTACAAGTTGAGAAACCGTATTGAATTTTACTTCAATTACAAGTTTTTCATTTACTTGTTTTTTAGTAACTTTAGCACTTAAAACCTTAAAACATTCATCAGTTCCAAAATTATAACCAAGAATTTCTTTTACTCGCTTCTCTTCTTCCCCTTTTCCAGCGAGCACATAAAAATAGGGGTGAAATTCTTTATCTTTTAACCAAAAATGTTCTCCGTCACGTTGAACAAACAAAGCTATTACGGATTGCCCATTTTCGTCAAAGTAAGTAACATCAAGTAGTAGTCCTTTTTCATTAGTCATAAAAAATTATTCCAAGAAAGAGATTAAAAATAGCTTTGGATAGAGTCTTTTAATTAAAACTTAAGCTCTTTTTCCTAATGTAAAACCTCTTTTGTTAACACCCCCAAACATTTTTAAGCTAGAAAATTCTTGTATGTACATTGAGTGTGTTTTGATGCCAAGACCAGATAGAAGTAATATTCCAGGTGGACAAGCCCAAGGTGGGCAAGTTGGGCAAGCCCCAATACAGCAACAACAAGGAATGTCTATGCAAGGTGCACCAGTACAGGGTGGAATTCGCGAGGACATTCGTGCGCTTAACTCAAGTATTCTTCTTATTACCCAAAAAATAAAATATTTAGTAAGGAATGAAAAGATTTTGGGAAGAAATCTTGTTGTTTTAAATAAAAAAATTCGTTCGCTTGATGATAAAGTAATTAATCCCCAAGTAACACAGACAACTAATGGAGCTAATAGCGAGGAAGTGGAAGCACTTAGACAAAAAGTTGCATTGCTTGAAGCCCAAATAGAAGATATGCGTTCAAGAACAGCCACAACTGAATCGCTTAAAGAATTAAAATATGTTATTGATTCAATTAATCCTTTAGAATTTGCTACTCTTTCTCAAGTTCGAGAATTAATTGATAAAAAACTTAAAGAGAAAAAGCCCTAAATTAAAAAAACTTAGTCAGATACTAATTTATTAAAAAAGATTTCAAATTTTTGGGCTTCCACTTAAACTAGGTCTGAGTTGTACACGATAATTCCTTTTTCCTTTTATTGAGACGGCCAAATCTTTTCCGGCAACAATATTTATTTTTGCACTCATTGTTGCAGCTAGTTCTTCAGGAGCTTCTTTTTCAAGTCCCATTATTACCCCAACTCCCCTATTTTCAAGTCTGGATATTAGAGTAGTTGCTTTTTCCAAGTTTTGATTAATTAACAATTGTGACTCTGGCATTAAAACCATACAATTACTTATTTGTGTCTGACTGCTACTACTCTTGGTTAATTGTCTTATCAAGGTGTGCATAAGAATTATTTTTTCCTCCGCACTTAGTGTTTTTGTGTCAATTATTACTGCTCTTCCCAAATTTCCAGCAATAACTTTAGCTAGTTCAGTTGCTGGAATTTCTTCACCAAACAAACCACCAAATTGGTTATTTATTATTTTTAACAATCTCTCAGCCCTAAGTTTTGCGTAGTCAGAAATTTCTTTTGTTTCAAGTAATCTTCCAATAAGTTCTTCAGGAGTATTTACTTGGGTCGTAAAAGCAAATAGCGAAACATTTTTTTGAAATTCTTCATCTTTTAATCCAATTAAATCAAATACAAAACTCAAATCAGTATTTTTTAGAGAAATTTTTATTGTGTCTTTTGCTGCAACTTGTCTTACCGGGAAAGCAATTGGTTCAAAATCAACCATTTCATCTTTTAGCGAAACAGAGTCAGTTGTAGCAGTGCCTAAACCCAAAAAATAATCATTTGAATCAAAAATAATTACAGGAGTATTTTCTAATAAAATATTTTCTGCAAGAATATACATTGCATAATTTATTGCATTTGTTTCACCTATAATTGTAGTCCTTTTAAAATTTTCCACACGTTCTTTAATTATCCCTCTTGTTTTACTCAAGCCAATTTGTATTATTGGAGCATTTTCTTCGTAATCATTTACGTTTGAACCAACATCTATTTTTGCAAGATCAGTTGGTTTTTGTCCCGAAATTAGTGCTTTTAGTGTAAATGGGTCTCCTAAAACAGGAGCATAATCATTCTTTGAAACAGAAGATAAATCTTTTAAATCAAGAGAAGATGTTCTAGCCAAGTCAACAATAACCGAAGCATTTTCTTCAGTTTTTCTAATTTCTACATCCACTTTTCTTATGAAATCATCTTGCTTGAAATCAAGATAAAATGGGTCAAATGATAAGAAAAATAATTTAATTGTTTTTGCACCAAGAGTTTTTTCAATTCCAAAAGAAGGTTTTGGTAATGTTTGAATAAATGACTCCATTTGTCCATGCGCAGAGTACGCTTTGTACCCTTCAATAACTGCGCCCACTTTTTTCCCATCTCTTTTATCATAAATGATTACTAAGAAAAAGTGTTCAGGATTTGATACAATTTCAACTTCGTGCCCGTAAGTTTCTCCGGCAAAAACTGTTTCCCAAGGCCCAAAATCAACTTTAAAATCCATAACAAAACACAACAACTAATCAACATAATTAGTTCTTTTCCATATTTATGCCTTTTCCTAAGAGTAAAGCGATGTCTTATCCCAATATAATGTCCGCTCTAAGAAAATATCGGCACCACCATCTTTTGGTGAAAGTATGGCGGTGCTTAATCAACGTAAGATACGTTGGATTATTAGACAAATGGATTCAGGAGAATTAAGTGTTTGGCAGATTGCCAAACAACAAAAAATAACCCCGCGTCACGCAAGAAGGGTATACACAAAATACAAAGGCATTCAACAACCTAAATTGTTGAATCCTGGAAGACAACCAATCCCGATTTCAAAACAACAAATCGCGTTGGTTAAACGGTTGTTTCGCGAACAACCATTCGGAGCATGCAACATGGAAAAAATATTATCCATTGATGGAAAGCATATTCCACACAATCGTATTCACAAAATAATGAAACAAGAAGGTTTAGCCATAACACAACCCAACAAATCACGCAGACGAAAGTGGATTAGATACGAGAGACGATTCTCTAATAGTTTATGGCATATTGACTGGTCGATTTTCGAAGGCAAATGGCTAATCGCTATCCTAGACGATGCCTCGCGATTCATTGTAGGATACGGATTGTTTGACAATGCAACACAAAACAATTCCACCCTAGTCATGCAACAAGCAATCACAAAATATGGTGCGCCCAAACAACTTGTGTCAGATCATGGTGTTCAGTTCACGAGCATAGCTCGCGAAACATGTACAGAACCCAACGATAACAAATTTCAAAAATTTCTAAAAGCAAATAACATCCAACACATTAAAGCTAGAGTAAAACATCCACAAACAAATGGTAAGTTAGAACGTTGGTGGCAAACCAACAAATATTTGTCCAACCATTTCGGTTCTTTGCAAAAAGGAATTAAA
The DNA here is from genome assembly GCA_041664905.1 of archaeon. GTDB lineage: Archaea > Iainarchaeota > Iainarchaeia > Iainarchaeales > JAAZKV01 > JAAZKV01. The sequence continues at coordinate 30,240 of JBAYJX010000014.1, forward strand.
TATTATAACGAACGCAGACCATACATGAGCTTAAACACGGATGTTGCATTGGTAACACCAATGCAAGCGTTTAACGAAAAAATGAGGTGCTAAACAATGGATTTTGAAGAAAACCTAATAAACCAGTACAACCAACTAAAAACAAGAGAGGACATTAAATCAGGATATCACACTAAGAGTAAAGCGATGATTTAAATATAATAAAGTGCTTATTTTCTAAAATGGTTTTTAATCTAAAGTGGTCCTATGATTAACGAACAAATAATGGTTGATACAGTTAGTCGAATGCTCGAGGCAGGAATAGATGAAACTACAATTGTGTCTACTCTAGTTGATACTGGTTTAACTCAAGAAGATGCATTAGCACTTGTGGGAAGAGTTAAATCTCCCAAAAGCTCACCCGAGCAACAGTCACAAAGTTTTTCTCAAAGACCACAGGATTCACAAGACATCCAATTAATGAAGAATCAGTTTGATGTTCAATCCCAAACACAAGAAATGAATGATGCTAGTGTTCACAACAAACTTGATATGCATGAACAAAAAATTGATGATGTTGCTAAAACACTTGATGAAGTAAAACAAGGACTCGTTTCCCAAGTCTCCTCTGATCCAGTGGCTTCTCAAAGACTTTCAGCACTTGAACTAAAATTAGAAGAAGTTAGTGCAGTTTCAAAAGCAAACCTTGATTTAATGAAAAGTATTCTTGAAACTAATAGAAAAATTCTTACAAATCTTGAAGCAAAGAAATAAAAATTAAATTATTTTAAAACTAAAAAACTAATTTTAAAGAATTGATAAACAACCTATTAACTTGAACCATATTTTACTAAAAAGAAATCCGAGTTGCCACCGCCATTGGATAAATTAACATTATTTCCAAAACCTAAAGTACTGGAAGTAAAATTGCCCACAACGTATATGTTTCCGCTAGAATCCCCATAAACATCATATCCCCCATCTCTCTCAGCACCCGTTCCGCTAACAGGATTCATTGCCCATTGTGCAACACCACTAGAATTATAATTTACAACAAAAAAATCATTATTAAACAACTCTGCGCCCCCCCGTTTAGTCAAATTAACATCATTACCAAAATCCGATATGGCAGAGCTAAAAGAACCAGCCAAATAAACATTATTATCTGAATCTACAAAAATATTTAATCCCCCAAAATCCGAACTTACTACTACCCCATTAGCTGCATTCTGGGCCCATTGTGCAACACCACTAGAATCATACTTCACAACAAAAAAATTTGGATCAGAAGACGAAGAAGATTTAAAGTCCAAATTAACATCGTTGCCAAATCCTAAAGTAGTAGACTGAAAAGAACCAGCCAAATAAACATTACCCCCAACATCAACAAAAGCAGAATAACCATATTCCGCGCCATTCCCAGACCCCGTAGCTGCCCCCTGCGCCCATAAAGCATTACCATCAGAACCATACTTTACAACAAAAAAATCCTCACTCCCACGCCAAGGCAAACTAACCCCATTACCAAAACCAACAGAAGAGGTGGTATAAAAATCACCTGCCAAATAAATATTCCCCCCAGAATCAACAAAAACAGAAGCGGCCTGCTCAGTAAATGCACCGGCCCCATCTGCAGGTCCCTGCGCCCATTGTACTACTCCACCAGAATTATACTTTACAACAAAAAAATCAGCATAATAGGTTGCACTTGATTTATTGGTCAAATTAACATCATTACCAAAACCCAGCTCGTCCGAAAAAAAGAGTCCCGCCAAATAAACATTGCCAGTGGCATCAACCGATACTGATTGACCATAATCCGCTTGTGTAGCCCCCACGCCAGGCCCCTTCGCCCACTGTGCCACACCACTAGAATCATACTTCACAACAAAAAAATCATGGCCCCCCTGATTGGTCAAATTAACATCATTACCAAAACCCAATGAATTCGCGTCAAAATTTCCCGTAACATAAACATTACCACTAGAATCAACGCTAACATGTGTTGCCTCAGAACTAGCAATTACTTCCGTTGTTTGACCTAAAGGGCTCTTAGCCCATAAAGCATTACCATCAGAACCATATTTCACAACAAAAAAGTCAAATAAATCTTGTGATCCTGAACTTACAGAAATATTATTGCCAAAATTAACATGACCTCCACTAGAAAACCCCCCCGTAACATAAATGTTGCCACTAGAATCTACAAAAACCGAATTCGCACCGCCAGAACTAGAACCTGCTGAAGACCCTTTTGCAAATGAGGCTATTGGTTCAGTTGATGGAGCGCTATTTCTGTCCGCAGCACATTCGGCATTTGTATCCGCAACACATTTCCAAGAAACACTAGCACCTTGAGCAGGGAATGATGGAGTAACATTCTCATCCCCAGTTGTACAAAAAGTATCTGAACCAAAACTAGTTATGTCATAAGCATAAGTTTGATTCGCATCCCCACACAAACCAACAACAGCTTGACTCCCACGAGAAGCAGAACAAGTAACATTCAAATCAGTACCCAAACAACCCCAACTAACACTCGCTCCTTGCACAGGAAAAGAGGGAGTTACATTCACATCCCCAACCGAACAAAACGACCCACTAAAATCAGTTGCACTCCAAGAATAACTCTGCGCACTAGAACCACAAACAGCAGTCAAACCAACAACCGTAGCAGATTTAGCAACTGCATCTCCAACACAAGAAAAA